>NZ_JBHYIO010000071.1:0-30228 GCF_042740095.1 Nonomuraea sp. NPDC059023
AGCAGCCCGGGCACCTGTTCACGGAAGGTCTGCCGAGGGCATCCCCACGCCGGGCAGAGCAGACGCCGTACGTGTACTGACACCACCACCTGCCGCCCGTCTACCGGGACGTCAGTGACCGTCCGGCTGCCGTAGCCATGCACCCGGCCGGTCAACGTCCCGCACATCGGGCACGGTACTGGCTCGTCGCGAGTGCGGGCCAAAACCCGGATGAGATGGTCCTCGTCATTGACACCCTGGATGACCAGGGCAGACAGCCCTGCAAACACCACACCCGTAAGATCGCCGATCTTCAGCACGGCTCAGACTGGCAGATGATCACTCGGCGCCACCACCGATTACGGGCCAGAGCCGTTCACACTGGACGGACCCGTGCCCGGCCCTACCGCGGCATCGGCCAGTCAAGCCCATCCCAAGCTGAAGCCGGACCGCCCTCGCCAGCCGACCTGGCCAGCCATCAGGTCCACCGCAGAACCATCCTCGGTGGCCTCATCAACGAGTACCGGGTCGCCAACTGAAGCCAGGAAGAACCCGCAGGCCAGACGCCGAATCCTATTATTGAGCCCCACAGGATGGAGTGCAGGGACAGGGTGTGTGGGTCGGGGATACCCGCCGCGCCGAGACGTGTCTCGTTGAGCGTTCCCTATACGGACACTCCGGAGAAGGGATCGTGAGAGCCCGATGAGCGTGATCACCAGAACGTAACTATCGGCTCCCAGAAAACGTGCACGCGATCTGCCCCGTACCGGTTGATGACTGCGGCGGCAAAGGTGGAGTCGCGCGGCGCGACGCCCACTCCAACCTTGTTGATCTCTGGGTTGACGTCGGCCCCCACGATCACGGGGCTCTCCCTCACGCTGCGCCAGAACTCCTCCTCGGAGGCGTATCGGCCAGATTCCCAGAGCGCTTCCCAGCGGGTGATCTGATCCTCGAAGATGATGTCCGCCAGGCGCCGTAGCTCCCGCAAGGTGTAGCGCTGTGCAACCACGTTGAGATGGTCAGGATGGGCGAGCACGGGGCGGACCTGCGCGGCCACCGCAGCGGCGTCACCGATGACGCCGAGACACATCTTCACGCTGCCCTTCGGCTCGGCGGTGTACTCCCACCAGACGCCTCCCAGACGATCAGGATGATCGTCACCCCAGCGCGACAGCTCGGCCATGTCCGACCTCAGCTCCGACCGTTGCCGTAGGGCGGAGTCCGGCCACTCTTGGTACTCCTTCGGCGCAAGCGACGCGCCATCGCCACTCATCTCCCACCTCCAATAGATCCACAGCACCGGTGATGGGCAGGTCGGCCAACAGCGATCTGGACCGGACCTGGCTCAGCTGAGTCCGTCAAGGCCAGCATGCGACTTGAGCCGGCCAACTCCACGGATCTCGGCAGCGGCCAGCCCGGCATGCGAAGCGATCCCGGTGAACGGGGGAGTGAGGCTTGGGCTATGCGCTGGCGGCGGCGTGCCACCGCCGCAAAATGGCGTCGTCGTCGGCGTGGCCGAGCCGGTTTTGTTCCTCGGTGATCGCGAAGGGCAACCAGGCGTCGTAGTCAGGCTCGCCGGGCGCGATGTCGCGCAGGCCATCGATGCGGGTTCCGTCGGGCAGCGTGGCCGTGGTGGGGACGCGGAGCACTCCATCCGGCAGCAAGATCGCGCTCATGTGCAGTGTCTCCCTTCCGTCTCATCGCTCACGTGCTTGTCAGCATAGCTTCCCCCGCGACGCTGGGGGAGAGCACCGATCAGCCGATGCCATAGCGGCCCGACAGCCACGCATAGACCTGCTGGGCCGCGCTCTCCTCCCCTAGGAGCTGGATCAGGCGCCGGGCCCGGCGGGTCAGCAGGCACGCGAAACACTCCGCGAACAGCTCCGCGACATCCTGCCGGTACGGCGGAGCCAGGTGCGCGGCGCGCCGGGCGTGCAACGCCAGCCAGAACGTCTCTTGTGACGCTCTGTCGTCCATGTCGTCGACCGCATGACCCAGCTCGTGGGCGGCGACGCTGACCGAGGGCGAGGGGACGCTCCCCACCCCGATGGCCCGGCGGGCAGGGTCGTAGACCCCGGCGCTGACCTCCCAGGTACCGGCTTGCAGCGGAAGCTCGACCTCGCGCAGATAGGTAAAACCGGGAAGATCGGGAACGGCGCCCGGACCGACGACGATCCCGCCGCTCAGATGGGCGGCCAGCTGCGTAGCCAGGCGGCGGGGAACGGCCGCGATCGTCATGATCGCTAACAGAGATTCCGCGGGCGGGAAGACGCCTGGCTCCCACGCGCGGGTCAGCCGCCCCTCCAAGGGGCCGACGTGCAGCCAGCCGGGCCGTCCTCTGCTGTGGTCGGCCACCCTGTCCCCTTGTCCTGCCACGCTCCTCTGGTGATCACGAACTGTATCGGTCCAGGCCGGGTGATGCCGTCCGTACATCCAGTAGGCCATGCGGCGCCTGCGGGAAAGGGGCCCCGGGGAAGCGGTACAAGGCGCCTCTGACGAGTCCCATGGTGACGTCCAGGCCTGTTGCTTTAGTGGCCGCAGATCCTGGAAGCCTCCGGTCGCCACCTCCACGATCTGGCACGCGCGGCTGAGCCTATGAACCATTTGCCCCAATCATCACTCTCTGTACATTCAATAACTCAATTCTGATCTTGTGGTTTGTCTGCGGAGATAGTTACGATCTGCCCGTTTGGTCTTGGCTCTGAGCCTCCGATGGAGTGGGCGTTGTCCATGTCGGTGAGCAGAGCGACGTCCGGCAACCCCGCTTGTCGGGGCTGCCCCTCGTTGGTTCGGAGTGTGACGGCGCATGCGTCGCTATTCGTCATGGGCTCGTTCCCAGCTTGCCTTGCTGTCGCTGGCCGGGCTGGTGCCCGGTTTGCTGTCATTTCAGGTGCTGCCGGCCGTCGCCAATGATCGTGTCGCTTCGACAACGTCCGCAGATGGACCGATCCAGACGCCCCGGCAGGCGACCGGTACGGCCGCGGGCCTGCCGTCGCTGACTTCTGCCGAGGCGACGCGGACCACCGCGAAGGCGGGCATGCCCGCGCAGGAGGCGGAGCCGCCGAAGGACGCGTTGCCGGAGGAGCAGCGTGAGGGGTTGACGCGCGAGCTGGCCGCGGTGGAGCCGCCGTGCGGGAATGAGCAGCGGTGGCAGTGGGGCGCGTCGTACGCGTACGGTGCGCGGGTGTATTCGGGTGGCCGCATCTGGGCGACCACGATGAACATCCCCGGAAATCTGAACTCGCATCCGCCGCACGAGGATCAGACGGGCTGGCGCCTGATCGGGCCGTGCCCGCCGCCGCCGGCGCCGCAGATGGTATCGATGACGCCGGCCAACGGCGCGTTGCTGCTGACCGAGGAGCCGACGCTCAAGATCAAGGGCTCCACGTGGCAGGGCGCGACGATCAGCTTCCAGTTCGAGGTGTGTGACGGCCCGGCGATGACCGGCTGTGTGACCAAGGACGTGTGCTGCGCCCTGGACGCCGAATGGAAGGTGCCCGACGGGACGCTGTCGTGGGGCCGGCAGTACTGGTGGCGGGTCAAGCTTCACGACGCCTCCACGGTCGGCGGTCAGAACTCCACCACGCCGATCCGGTCGTTCACGGTGGGGGTGCGCCAGCCGACGATCACCTCGCAGCTGGCGACCTCGGGCGTGTCCGGGCAGGAGTTCCACCAGCAGGCCGGTAACTACACCACCAGCTTCACCGATGCTTCGGTGCCGGTGGCCGGCCCGGCGCTGTCGGTGGTGCGCTCCTACAACAGCATGGACACCCGGCGCACCGGCGTGTTCGGGGCGGGCTGGTCCACCCGCTGGGACATGCGCATCACCCCGGAGAACGTTCGCGGCCGGGAGGCAGCGCTGGTCACCTTCGCCGACGGGCGCGAGGTGCGCTTCGCCGACAAGAAGAACGGCAGCTTCCAGCCTCCGCCGGGCCTGTACGCGACGCTGGCCAAGCCTGCCGAGGGCGGCTGGAGGCTGATGGACAAGGCCGCCACCACCTACCTGTTTGATGCCGTCGGCCGGCTCACGAAGATCACCGACAAGCGCGGGCGCGCCCAAACGCTGGAGTACGGTGCCGACGGCAAGCTGGCCAAGGCCACCGGGACCGGCGGCCGGTCCCTGACCTTCACCTGGACCGGCGCCCACGTCACCTCGGTCGCCACCGACCCGGTCGGCGGCGCCCCGCTCACCTGGACCTATGCCTACACCGGCGACGTGCTGGACAAGGTGTGCAATCCGGCCAACGAGTGCACCATCTACGGGCACAATCCCGGGTCGCTGTATCGCAGCGCCGTACTGGACTCCGACCCGATGGGCTACTGGCGGCTGAACGAGGCCTCCGGCACCACGGCCAAGGACCTCGGCTGGGGCGCCGGCGACGCCCGCTACTCCGCCGCCGCGCTCGGCAAGCCGGGCGCCTTGTCCGGCACCCCCGACACCTCGGTCCAGGTGACCAACACCGCCTACGTCGATCTGCCGGCCGACACCGTGCAGAAGGCCGGCGAGTGGGCCACGCTGGAGACCTGGTTCAAGACCACCGCCACCGGCACCCTGATGCGCACCAGCGGCCCGTTCGTACCCGCGCACAAGGTGATGCAGGTCGACGCCGGCGGCAAGCTGGCAGCCTCCTACGAGCCGATCGGCAGCCCTATTGTCTCCGCCGCGCCGGTCAACGACGGCAACTGGCACCATGCCGTGCTGACTATCGCCGGTGACACGCAGACATTGTATGTGGACGGCCAGGTCCAGGGCACGCTGACCGAGCAGGTCTCCAACACCGACTACGTCACCAACCTGGAACTCGGCGGGATCAGCGGGCAGGTCGACGAGGCCGCCGTCTACGACCGGCCCCTGTCCGAGGCCGAGGTCCAGCGCCATTTCGCCGCCCGCGCCGAGGCGCCGCACAAGCTCACCTCGATCACCCTGCCCTCAGGCCGTACCTGGGCGGCCAACGCCTACGACGTCTCCACCGACCGGCTGAAGACCCACACCAGCCAGCACGGCGGCACCTGGACGATCAACGAACCGGTGATCAACCGCAGCACCGGCATGTCCACCGTCACCGTCAAAGACCCCGCAGGCGAGACCATCACCTCGGTCTACGACGCCTGGCGCGGCTACCGACTGGTCTCGCAGACCGACCAGCTCGGCAAGAAGACCAGCTACACCTACGACACCGGCGGCTACCTGTCCAAGGTCGTCGACCCCAACAACGTCACCGTGCAGCGCACCAACGACAAACGCGGCAACGTGCTGACCACCACCACCTGCCGCGCCGCCGGCAACTGCCAGACCCAGCGCACCCAATACCACCTCAACACCGGCGACCAGTTCGACCCCCGCAACGACCGCCCCATCAAGCTCCGCGACCCGCGCTCGGCCAGCGCGACCGACAACACCTACGCCACCACGATCGACTACAACACCTTCGGCGAGCAGACCAAGCTGACCACCCCCGCCACCCCCGACTTCCCGCAAGGCCGCACCGTAGGCCTCACCTACACCGACGGCAGCGAACCCGCGGTCGGTGGTGGCACCACCCCGGCGGGTCTGGCCAAGTCGAAGACCGACCCGCGGGGCAACGCGTGGAGCTACCGCTACACCGCCGCCGGGGACCTGGTCGAGCAGACCTCGCCGGAAGGGCTGGTCACGAAGCTGGAGTACGACGCCGTCGGGCGGCTGGACAACTCGACGCAGGTGTCGGCGGCCTTCCCCGACGGTGTGAAAACCACCGTCACCTACGACGGCGCCGATCGGGTGGCGACCCGCACGGAACCCGCGGTGAAGAACGAGGTCTCCGGCATCACGCACACGAAGAAGACCACGTTCGCTTACGACCCGGACGGCAACACGCTGAGCGAGACCGTCACTGACTTGACCGGCGGCGATGCCGCCCGGTCCACGGTTTCCACCTACGATGGCCAGGGCCGGGCCGAGACGATCACCGACCCTGAAGGCGGCGTGGTCCGGCAAGCGTGGAACACGCTCGGCCAGCTGGCCCGGGTGACCGACGCCCGCGGAACGGTGATCGAGAACGGCTACAGCAAGCGTGGCGAACTCACTACGCGCACGTTGAAGGGGTGGACGGGCAGCCCGGTCAATCCGCAGCCCGCCCAGGACGTGGTGCTGGAGGCCTTCGCCTACGACCCCGGCGGCCGTCTGGCCATGCAAACCGATGCGATGGGCCGCAAGACCTCGTTCACCTACTTCACCGACAACCTGCTGTCGAAGAAGATCGCCGACGACGCGAAACTGAACGGCGTCACGACCGCCCGGGACGTGGTGCTGGAGGAGCACACCTACGATGCCGCGGGCAACCAGGTCAAGCTCGTGGCGGGCGGCGGTCTGGCGACAACCGAGGTCGTCTTCGACGCCGCGAATCTCATCACGTCGCAGACCTTCGATCCGGCCAAGCTCAAGCGCAAGACGGTCTTCACCTACGACGCCAACGGCAACGTCGTCAAGACCAGCCGCAGCGGCGCAGGATCGACCCGCGCCGAAAGCACAGAACACGTCTACAACAAGGACAACAAGCCGACGCGGGAGACCGTCGAGAACGGCGATGTAGACCTGGTCTCCACCCTCACCTACGACGACCGCGGCCTCGTGACGGCGATGACCGACCCGCGGGGCAATGTCGCGGGCGCGTCGGCTGCCGACTTCACCACCACCATGCGCTACGACGCGCTGGGACGCCTGGTCGAAGCGGTCGGGCCACAGGTGGCGGTGGACAAGGCCGGCTCCAGCACCAACGGCAAGCCGACCATCCGGCTCGGATACGACACGGTGGGCGCGACCACGCACAACACGGACGCCGAAGGGCGAACGGTCACCTCCGCTTTCGACAAGGCGGGCCGGCTGACCAGCCAGATCGCGCCCTCCTACACCCCTCCCGGCGGCACGGCAGTCACCCCGACAGTGACCCACACCTACGACGCTGCGGGCCAGCTGATCAAGACCACCGACCCGCGCGGCAACATCTCCTCCTTCGAATACGACCAGCTGGGCCGGCAGGTGCGCAGCACCGACCCCGCGCCCGCCGGGCAGAGCGCGGGCCAGTCGGTGACGGAGTACTCCCTGGCCGGGCAGACGCTGGCGAAGATCGACCCGACCGGAGCGCGCACCGAGGCGACGTATGACGACCTGGGCCGGGCCATCACCGCCACCGTGGTGGAACGCAAGCCGTCCGCGGCGGCGTATACGACGAAGCTGGAGTATAACGACGCCGGCGTGCTGACCAAGGAAATCGCGCCCGGCAACCGGACCACGGGGTTCGCGGTGAACGCGGCCGGTGAGGTCACCACCCAGACCGACCCGGCGACGAACAAGACGGTCATGGACTACGACCTGGCCGGACGCCTGGTCAAGACGACCGACGGCGAGGGCAACGCCACCGTCGCCGAGTACGACCTGGCCGGGCGCCTGATCGGTGCCCAGGACCTCAACGCGACCGGGGCGATGGTCCGCTCCGCCTCGACCGCCTACGACGCTGCGGGCAACCCCGTGTCGGCGACCTCGCCCGAGGGTCACATCACGCGGCAGACCTACGATGCGCTCAACCGGGTCACCTCGCTGATCGAGCCGATCGCAGCCGGCGAGTCGATCACCACGTCGTTCGGCTACGACGCCAGCGGCGCGCGGACCCGGCTGACCGACGGTCGCGGCAACGCCACCTGGACCAGCTACAACACCCTCGGCCTGGCTGAGAGCGTGACCGAGCCGGCCACCGCGGCGCACCCGAACCTGGCCGACCGCACCTGGACCAGTATCTACGACCAGGCGGGCAACCCGACTGCGTCGCTGCTGCCCGGCGGGGTGCGCATCGACCGCACCTTCGACCACCTGAACCGCCCCACCGCCGAAACCGGCACAGGGGGCGGCGCCGCCACAGCGGAGCGCACCTTCAGCTACGACCTGGCCGGGCGCGCCACCGCGATCGGCGACCTGACCGTGGACTACAACGACCGCGGCCTGCCCCTGAACGTGAAGAAGGGCACCGTCCAGCAGACCGGCTACACCTACAACGAGCTCGGCAACCCCTCCCAGCGCGTCGACGCCGCCGGGACTGCCACCTTCACCTGGGACAACGTCGGCCGGCTCGCGACTGCGGTCGACCCGGTCACCGGCCGCACGCTCACCTACGGCTACGACAAGTCCAGCCGCCTCAAGACGCTGACCGGCAAGACCAGCGCCGGCGCCGCCGCCGACTCCCAAACGTTCACCTACGACGCCGTCGACCGTCTCGAAACCCAGACGTTAAAGAACGGCGCGGGCGCCCAGCTGGCGAAGATCACCTACGGGTGGGACAAGGACGACAACCTCACCGCCAAAACCACCGCAGGCACCGCAGGAGCAGGCACCAACACCTACACCTACGACCACGCTGGCCGCCTCACCTCCTGGACCGCCCCTGGCGGCACCAAGACCGACTACGGCTGGGACGCCTCCGGCAACCGCACCAAAGCCGGCACCAAAACCTTCACCTACGACGAACGCAACCGCCTCACCACCGGCGACGGCACCGACTACACCTACACGGCGCGCGGCACCCTCGCCACCGAAACCAAAAACGGTCAGACGACAAACCTGACCTTCGACGCCTTCGACCGCCTGATCGCCGACGGCGAAAGCCTCTACAGCTACGACGCCCTCGACCGCGTCAGCTCCCGCATCCGCGGCGCCGCCAAGCAGACCTTCGCCTACTCCGGCCTCGGCAACGACCTGGCCGCGATCAGCGACACTTTCGGCGGTGTCCAGGGCCGCTACGGCCGTGACCCATCCGGTGCCCTCCTCGGCCAGCAAGAAGGCACAGAACCAGCGGCCGGCACGCTGACCGACCTGCACGGCGACCTCGTCGCCACCTTCACCGGCAGCACGCTGACCACCACCGCCGCCTACGACCCGTTCGGCACCGTCACCGAACGCACCGGCGCCAAGACCAACCTCGGCTACCAAGGCGAATACACCGACCCCGACACCGGCAAAACCAACATGCACGCCCGCTGGTACCAGTCCGGAACCGGTACCTTCACCAGCCGCGACACCGCCACCCTCAACCCCAACCCCTCCGTCCAGGCCAACCGCTACACCTACGCCAACGCCTCACCCCTCACCGGCATCGACCCCACCGGCCACGCCCGCGAATCCACCGGCCTGGACCCCGGCTACGCAGGAGACCCGTGCGGCGCCTCCGGATCGATTCAGCGTTGCGGCGTCGGCGCCACCGATTTCATGCTCGTCGGGGGTTCCGTCGGCGGAGGCGGCGGCAGCGTGGCTTGCAGCGGGGCCGGCCTGGATAAATGCGGTGGTTTCGAGCTCACCGGCATCACGGTGATGACCGAAGAGGAGATGAAGCGGCTCGGTCACCTTCCCAACGGAATGTGGATCGAGGACCTGAAGGGATTTTGGGAAGGATCTAAGAAGATCCGCCAAAAGATCATCGGCATGGCCTACGCAGGTAAGAGCGAGTTGGAAATCCTCTCGGCCTGGGCACAGTACAAGCTCGGCGGAGATATGGGCAGCGCCGGGGGGAAGAATGTCCCGGAGCCCAGCACGTGGGGAATGGCAAAATGCAAGAAAGAGTTGGGCGCTAAGGCCTGTGATGCGATGCAGGCAGCAGCCA
This sequence comes from Nonomuraea sp. NPDC059023, assembly GCF_042740095.1. NCBI lineage: Bacteria > Bacillati > Actinomycetota > Actinomycetes > Streptosporangiales > Streptosporangiaceae > Nonomuraea > Nonomuraea sp. NPDC059023. Next base: position 9,603 of record NZ_JBHYIO010000071.1, read on the forward strand.
AGCTTGCCAGGCAAGCCCTATACTTTGACCAGTACTGCCTCGGAGAGGGAGACGCCCATAATACGGGTTGCAATGGAGCCGCGGTCGCGCTAGGAATCAATAATATTGAATGGGAGATCCTCAAGCAGGCCAGACTCAATCACATTAAGCTTCCGGATCACTGGTTCAACCGGTTTATGATCTCCGTAACCAACTTCTTTTTCGAGGATGCGGACAAGTGCGTAGCGGGAAGCTTCGTATCGTGTGCCCTTTTCCTCTCGAACTTCATTCCGGGCGGGTCTCTAGCCAAGCTGGCGGGTCGCGCCACAGGAAAGCTCGCAGGCCTCTTCAAAAAGTTCGACAACGCCTTCGAGGTCGCAGCCAAGGCATGCAAACATAGCTTTACGCCAGAAACCAGGATCCTTATGGCGGACGGAAGCTATAAGAAGATCTCCGAGATAGAACTCGGTGAACGCGTGGTCGCAACCGACCCGACTACCGGGATCACCGCTGCGCGGGCCGTAGTCGATGTCATCGTCGGCCAGGGCGTGAAGGGCCTCGTCAAGATCGCCTTCGGCGACGAGTCAGCTTCAAAGCCTCAGCGTTCCACAGTTACGGCGACAGATTCGCACCCGTTCTGGGCTGCCGACTCCAAGGAATGGGTCGACGCGGTTGATCTGCAACCTGGCAGATGGCTTCGGTCCACGACCGGGGCCTGGATTCGAGTGCAGAGCGTCGAGCGGTGGACAGCACCGCAACAGGTCTACAATCTATCGGTCGAAGGTATTCATACCTACTACGTGAAAACGGAAGACGCCAGCGTCCTCGTTCACAATTGTGTAACCGTCGACATGAAGATCGTGAACGAAAGCTGGCGGCGTATGGGATTCAATTCCATGCCAGACTTTGGCGACGTTGCATGGGGAGGTCGCAGCAAGGCCGATGCCATGAAACTGGCAACACCGGAACAACTGGCCAAAATGAGAAAGCTTGGTCTAACCAAGGTAGAAGCGGAGCACTGGCGAAACTTCTATCTGAACGTCCATCAGAAGTCGGCCGCGAAGCACGCCAATGATCCAAGCAAAATCAACCCTAGCGCTCGTTCGCGGGCGGAATTGTTTCAGTGGTACATGGACAATCTTTAGAGAGAGACAGTGAAGTTTCATATTAAAACCGACAAGAAGATCACAGTGGCCTTCGAACCCACGGCGGCCGAATACGAGCTTAATGCAGGAGAGAAGATACTTGTTGAGTGGTTCGAAGGGGGGGATGATGGGCAGGTGTCTCTAGAATCCGATGAGTTTGTCATATGGGCGCCCGGCGGTGGGTATACACGTGCTTGGAATTCAAATGGGGTCGAGATTTATATCGGCCCTGAGTCGGGTCCGGAATCTGAATAGCGATGCGCGTCTACCTCATATCGACAAGCCCTTCTTCGAAGCGTCGCATAATGAAGGTGGCTGAGCGAGTGCCGACGTTCACGCGATTCACCTGAGTCGCCGCTTTCCGAGGCCACGGGCGAGCGGAGGTTCGCAACAGGTGCATGCTCGTCGTTGGCGGTTCCGGTGCCGGACGTTCCGGGACGGCGCCCACCGCCGTGCATGTTCAAGAACGTCGTGGCATCGGTGTTCTGTGGGCCTGCGCCTGCCGAAAATTACGTCCGTGCAGTTCAAGCGGCGTGTGAGTATTCGTGGAGGATTCCTCCGAGTCGGTCGTGTCGGCGGATGTTCAGGGCTGTGATGCGCGTCGGGTCGGTGATCGGGTCGGGTGCGGCGCGGAGTGGGGCGGCCTGGTCGAGGGCTTGATGGGTGCGAGGTTCGTTGTAGAAGCGTTCGTACTCGGCCAGGGCGTGGCGTAGGTGGTGTTCGTTCCAGATCAGGTAGCGGTCCAGGAGTTCGCGGCGGCAGGTCTGCACCCACCGTTCCATGATGGAGTTCATCCGTGGCATTCGGATGCCGGTGAGCACGGTCTGGATACCGGTTTCGGCGAGAATCTCGTCCATAAGGACGGGGAACTTGCCGTCCCGGTCGCGGATCAGAAAGCGTACCCTGCAGCGCGCATCCTCCAAGTCCATGACGAGGTTTCTTATCGCTTGAGCGACCCAGGCCGCTGTCGGATGGGCGGTGGTGCCGAGCACACGAATACGTCGGCTGGTGTGCTCGATGACGGCCAGGATGTACTGGCGCTGCCCGGTAAGGGTGACGGTTTCGATGAAGTCGCAGGCCAGGAGCGCGTCGGCTTGTGATCGCAGGAAGTCGGCCCAGGTGGTGGATGCTCGTTCGGGTGCTGGGTTGATGCCTTCCTGCTTGAGGATCTCCCAGACCGTGGACGGCGCGACCTTGAGGCCGAGCGTGGTGAGCTCGCCGTGCACCCGCCGATACCCCCAGGAGGGGTTCTCCCGGACCAAACGCAGCACGAGCATGCGAATGGAGCGGACCGTGGGTGGGCGCCCTCGCCGCTTCGGCCGGCAGGTCCGGGCGTGCCGCTGTTTCACGATCTCGCGGTGCCAGCGCAGGATGGTGTCCGGGCGGACGACAAGCCGGAGCCGACACAAGGCTGCGCGGGGAAGCGAGGTCAGAAGTGCCGCCAGGAAGAGGCGGTCTTCGGGGGTGAATCTCACCCGCACATCGGCGCCGAGCTGCCGTTCCAAGACCATGATCTGGTGGCGTAGAGCGAGAATCTCGGCATCCTTGTCACGATCACTCATCGGCAGTAGCCGCAAGGCGGCGAAGGCGTTCGTGACGGTCAGATAGGCCAGACTAAGAAGCACGAACGATCATCATGCCGCACCCGTGCTCCTCCACGGACGAGCGAGGAGCGCCTACACACCCTGGGGCTTCGCAAGGCCATGACCTGGCCGGAGGGGATTTTCGGCAGGCGCACACTCGTCACCCGTGAAATCAGGCGGCGGCTGTAAGGGCGGTTTCAGTGAGGGGCTGGGCGGCGCCAGACGGTCACGTTCCGTCCTGAGGCGCTGTGGGGCGGCCGGTGGCGGGAGGCATCTAGGAGAGACGTAGATCGCGCTCTTGTCGCGTTCCATGATCGGTTGTTCAATGGCGAGAGGCGTGCGGAACGGTGTCGTGCGCTGTGGCTGCCTTCGGTGAGTCGTCGCCGCATATGTAACAGTATGTGACTATCTGATACAGAATATAGCTCTTGAGGCGATATAAGGCCGAAGTTAAGATTTGCGTGCTTATGTGATCTTTCTCTGAACCTCCGAGGCGGACGAGTGTGGTTCGTGCTGGGTGGTGAGGAGCCGTGTTCGCGCCCGTGTGTCTGGGGTGCCTCGCTGGTTCGGAGTGTGATGGCGTATGGGTCGCAGCGGTGGGCTGACGCGTTTAGGTCGTGCGAAGGCGTGGTGGGCGGCGTTATTGGTGGCGCTGTTGCCGGGTTTGACGTTCACCACGGCGTTACCCGTCTCGGCCGCCGTGGCTTCGGTGGCGGTCGTGGATGGCCAGGTGGTGCCGGATACGCCGGATCAGCAGCCGGGCTCGCCGCTTCCGCTTCCTTCGCTGGTGGATACCGCCGCGACGACGAGCAGGGAGAAGACGGAGCCGTCGGGGCAGGATCCGCGTAAGCGTAAGGGCGGGTTGCCGGCCGAGGGCCGGCATGTGGAGGAGAATCCGCCGCAGGCGGTTGCGAAGAGTGCTGATGGTGAGGCGCGGCTGGCGGCGGTGTTGTGTTCGTCATATCCGGCCTACAACTCTTCCAGCTCGTATGCGGGCTGGTCGCAGGTTTCGTATCAGCTGGGTATCTGGACGAGCCGGGTGGAGGTGCCCCGGTTCAAGCCGCCGGGTTCGACGTATTACGAGATCACCCCGGAGGGTGCGGGGATCGAGCGGCCGTATTGGAACCGGGAGGGGGATTGCTCGGATGCGCCGCCGCCGGACCCAGTGCGGTATCCGCCGACCTTTGATGATGTGTTCCCGGTCGATGAGATGCTGGTGGATTCGCTGACGCCGTTGCTGGTCGCGCACGCCTACGGCAACAACGGCGGCACCTACATCCGGTACACGTTCGAGGTGTGCGACAACGCCGACATGACCGGTGCGAGTTGTTTTACCTCCGGCCAGCTGGCCGCCGATGTCAACACCTGGCGGATACCTGCGGGCAAGCTGGTGTGGGGCAAGGAGTACTGGTGGACCGTCTCGGCACTGGATGTGGTCTGGTCGAAGACGGCCACGACGCCGACGCTGTCGTTCACCACCGGGGTGCGGCAGCCGGCGATCGGCTCGCAGCTGGCCACCTCGGGGGTGGATGGGCAGGAGTTCCATCAGCTGCCTGGTAACTACACGACGTCGTTCACCGACGCGTCGGTTGCTGCCGCGGGGCCGCCGCTGTCGATCGTGCGCTCCTACAACGCGATGGATCCGCGCCGGGACGGCATGTTCGGGGCGGGCTGGTCGACCCGGTTCGACATGAAGATCCAGCCAGAGTCGGTGGCGGCGGTGCCGACGCTGCTGCTGACCAACCCGGACGGGCGGCAGATCCGCTTCGCCGCCAAGGGCGATGGGTCTTATCAGCCGCCGCCGGGCATGTACGCGACGCTGGTGCAAACGTTCAAGGACGTGTGCACGGCGGGCACGTGTGTGAAGGAGCCGTCCGGGTGGCGGCTGATGGACAAGTCGTCGACCTCCTACCTGTTCGACGCCACCGGCCGCCTGACGACGATCACTGACAATCTGGGCCGGGCCCAGGAGTTCGCCTACAACGGTGATGGCAAGCTGGCGAGCGTGACCAGTCCGGGCGGCCGGTCGCTGAGCTTCACCTGGAACGGCGCGCATGTCGCCACCGTCTCCACCCCGCCGGTGAACGGCCAGCCGCTGACGTGGACCTACACCTACCAGGGTGACCAGCTGAAGCAGGTGTGCTCGCCGGTCGCGGCGCCGAACTGTGTCACCTTCGACTACACCGACGGTTCCCTGTATCGCAGCACCGTGCTCAACTCCGACCCGATCGGCTACTGGCGGCTCGGCGAGCAGACCGGCACCACCGCGGCCGACCTGGGCTGGGGCGCAGGCCCGGCCGCCTACTCCGGCGCCACGCTGAAGCAGCCGGGAGCGCTCGCCGGTACCGGCGACACCGCGGTGACCGTCTCGGGCAGTCAGAAGATCGTGCTTCCCGAGCATGCGCTGGCGCGGGTGGAGGACGCGGCCACGTTCGAGACCTGGTTCAAGACCACCCAGTCCGGTGTGCTGCTCGCTACCGGCGCAGCGTCGGAGGCCGGTTCGGGCCGCGTCTACGTCGGCACTGACGGGAAGCTGCGCGGTCAGTTACGCCGTGCGGGCAGCGGGTCCGGGATCGCGCCCATCACCTCGGCCAATGTGGTGAACGACGGGCAGTGGCATCACGTGGCGATCACCCTGTCCGCGGGCGAGCAGCGGCTCTACCTGGACGGCCAGCAGGTCGGCACCCTCGCCGGAGCGATCACGGGCGGCTGGTCCGCCGACGCGGAAGTCGGGTTCGGCCAGGTGGTAGGTGGCCAGTGGCCGGCCACCCCCGGTACGGCCGGGTCGACGACGTCGTTCGGGTTCAGGGGTCAGCTGGACGAGGTCGCGGTCTACGCCAAGCCGCTGACGCCGGAGGACGTGCGCCTGCACTTTGAGGCTCGCGCGGCGGCGCCGTACAAGATGACCAAGATCACGCTGCCGTCCGGGCGGGTATGGGCCGCCAACACCTACGACGCGGCGACCGACCGGCTCAAGACGCACACCGACAACAACGGCGGCACCTGGCAGATCAGCACCGTCGACTATGCCAAGTCGACCGGGTTGTCGAAGGTGACGGTGACCGACCCCAACCAGAACACGATCGTCACCACCTACGACGCCTGGCGCGGCTACCGCGTCGTCTCGCGTGCGGACCAGCTGGGGAAGATCACCAAGTACACCTATGACACCGGCGGCTACCCGCGTGATGTCATCGACCCTAACGGCAACGTGTTCGGCCGCCAGTGGACCGCGCGCGGCAACCTGTGGGGCAAGGGATCGTGCCGGAGCAAGAGCCAGATTTGGTGTGAGTGGGAGTGGTTCGGCTACCACGAGAACGCCGCTAACCCGTTCGACCCGCTGAACGACAAGATGCACTCGCGCCTGGACCAGCGATCCTCCAGTGCGCTCGACAACACCTACGCCACGCACTGGTACTACGACGAGTACGGGCAGGTGAAGAACGAGACCTGGCCCAATGTAGTCGGCGATGCGATGTGGGGCATCTCCTACACCTACACCGACGGCACCGAACCCGCCATCGGCGGCGGTACCACCCCCAAGGGCTTGCTCAAGACCCAGCGTGACCCCAAGGGCGGCGAAACCCGCTACGCATACACCGCCGCTGGCGACGTCGCCGAAGAAACCAATCCGATGGGGCTGAAAACCGCCTACACCCATGACGCCCTCGGACGAGTCACCTCGAACTCGGTGATCTCCACAGCCCACCCGGACGGAGTGAAGACCACCTTCACCTACGACGGTCTCAGCCGTGTGGCCACCCAGACCGGGCCTGGTGTGCGCAACGAGATCAGCAACGCCACCCACACGACACAGGCTAGGCACATCTACGACGCCGACGGTAACAAGCGCACCGAGACGATCGCGGACCTGACCGGCGGTGACCTTGAGCGCACCACCACTTACACCTACGACGCTCAAGGCCGCCGGGAGACAACCACTGATCCGCAGGGCGGCATCGTGCGCACCATATGGAACAGCCTGGGCCAGCTCACTCGAACAACCGACGCTCGCGGAACTGTCGTCGAGAGCGGCTATTCCAAGCGCGGAGAGTTGCTCACGCGCACGCTCAGAGGCTGGACTGGCAGCCCCGTCGCACCGCAGCCCGCCAAGGACGTGGTGTTGGAATCGTACTCCTATGATCCTGCGGGGCGCCTGGCCTCCAAGGCTGACGCAATGGGCCGCAAGACGTCCTACACCTACTTCGACGACAACCTGCCCTCCCAGCTCATCGCCGATGACGTCAAACTCAACGGCTCCACCACGCCACGCGACATCGTCCTGGAGTCCCGCACTTATGATTTGGCCGCCAATCTGACCAAGAAGGTCACCGGTGGCGGCAAGGTAACCTCCGAACAGACCGTGGACGCGGCCAATCGCGTCACCTCCACCACGTTCGATCCGGCCGAACTGCAGCGCAAGACCACCTTCGACTACGACCTGGCCAACAACCCCATCAAGGTCACCCGAACGGGAGCCGGCCAGCCTCGAACTGAGATCACCGAGTACACCTACAACCCGATCAACCAGCCGACGCGGGAGGCCGTCAAGAACGGCGATCACGATCTGGTTGCCACGGTGACCTACGACGAGCGCGGTTTGGTCAGCGCCGTCACTGACCCTCGGGGGAACGTGGCCGGTGCGACAGCGGCGGACTTCACCTCCACGATGCGCTACGACGTGCTGGGGCGTCTGGTCGAGGCGGTGGGGCCGCAGGTGGCGGTCGACAAGGCTGGATCTAGCACCTCGGCGAAGCCGACCGCCCGGATTGGTTACAACGCTGTGGGAGCCGAAACGCACAAGACCGATGCAGAAGGCCGGACACTCACTTCGGTCTTCGATAAGGCTGGCCGACTGACCGGCCAGATCGCACCGTCCTACATTCCACCTGGCGGGACGGTGGTGACGCCCACTACCGCACACACGTATGACGCGGCTGGCCAGCTGACCTCGACCACCGATCCGCGCGGGAATGTCCGCTCTTTCGAGTACGACCAACTCGGCCGTCAGGTGCGCATCACCGACCCGGCGCCTGCAGGGCAGATCGCTGGTAGGAGCGTCATCGAGTACGACCTGGTAGGAGAGAAGCTGGCCACGGTCGACCCGACAGGGGCGCGGACCGAGGCCACCTACGATGACCTAGGCCGGGCAATCACCGCGACGCAGGTGGAACGCACCCCCACCGCCGTCGCCTACACCACGAAGCAGGAATACAACGACGCTGGCGCGCTGACCAAGAAGATCGCCCCTGGAAACCGCACCACCACCCGCACCGTGAACGCGGCGGGCGAAGTCACTGCGCAGACCGACCCGGCCGCCAACAAGGTGGTGATGGGCTACGACCTGGCCGGTCGCCTGATCAAGACTACCGACCCGGAAGGCAACGCCACCCTCACCGACTACGATCTGGCTGGTCGCCAGGTCGGCGCTCAGGATCTCAATGCCAGCGGCGCAGTAGTGCGCAGTTCCAGCACCACCTACGACCCAGCCGGTAACCCGATCAGCGCCACCTCACCCGAAGGCCGCATCACCAGGCAAACCTACGACGCGCTCAACCGAGTCACCTCGTTGATTGAGCCGCTCTCCGTGACCGAGTCGATCACCACGTCATTCGGCTACGACGCCACCGGCGCGCGCACTCGGCAGACCGATGGCCGCGGAAATGCCACCTGGACCACTTACAACAGCCTCGGCCTTGCCGAATCGGTCAGCGAGCCCTCGACGACCGCGCACCCGAACCTGGCAGAGCGCAGCTGGACCAGTATCTACGACCAGGCCGGAAACCCGGTAGCGTCGCTACAGCCAGGCGGGGTGCGTATCAACCGCACCTTCGACCATCTGGGACGCCTCACCGCCGAGACCGGTACGGGCGGCGGCGCAGCCAGTGCCGAGCGCACCTTCGGCTACGATCTCGCTGGCCGCGCTACGGCGATCGGCGACCTGAGCATCGACTACAACGACCGCAACCTGCCTCTTTCGCTGAAAAAGGGCACCGTCCAGCAGGCTAGCTATACCTACAGCGAGCTCGGCACTCCCAGCCAGCGTATCGATGCCGCTGGGACGGCCAGCTTCACCTGGGACAACGTCGGCCGGCTCTCCACGGCGGTCGATCCGGTCACCGGCCGGACGTTAACCTACGGCTACGACAAGGCTAGCCGCCTCACGTCGATGACCGGCAAGACCAGCACCGGCGCCGCCAGCGACAGCCAGACCTATATCTACGACGCCGTCGACCGCCTCGAGTCCCAGACGTTGAAGAACGGCGCGGGCGCCCAGCTGGCGAAGATCACCTACGGGTGGGACAAGGACGACAACCTCACCTCCAAGACCACCGTGGGCACTGCCGGTGCGGGAACCAACACCTACACCTACGACCACGCTGGCCGCCTGACCTCCTGGACCGCCCCCGGCGGAGCCAAGACCGACTACGGATGGGACGCCTCCGGCAACCGCATCAAAGCCGGTACCAAGACCTTCACCTACGACGAACGCAACCGCCTCACCAGCGGCGACGGCACCGACTACACCTACACGGCGCGTGGCACCCTGGCCACCGAAACCAAGGCTGGCACCACCACTCAGTTGACCTTCGATGCATTCGACCGGCTCGTCGCCGACGGCGACAGCCTCTACGGCTACGACGCGCTCAACCGCGTCACCTCCCGCACCCGCGGCACCGCCAAGCATGCCTTCTCCTATTCCGGCCTCGGCAACGACCTGGCCGCCATCGCCGACACCAGCGGCGCCATCCAGGCCAAGTACGGCCGTGACCCCTTCGGCGACCTGCTCGGCCTGCATGAAGGTACCAGCCCGGCCGCTGGCGCCTTCACCGATCTGCACCGCGACCTCGTCGCCACCTTCACCACCACCGCGCTGGCCGCCAGTACCGCCTACGACCCCTTCGGCGCCGTCACAGCACAGACGGGCGCCAAGACCAACCTCGGCTACCAGCGCGCTTACATCGACCCCGACACCGGCAAGACCAACATGCACGCCCGCTGGTACCAACCCGGTACCGGCACCTTCACCAGCCGCGACACCGCCACCCTCAACCCCAACCCCTCCGTCCAAGCCAACCGCTACACCTACGCCAACGCCTCACCCCTCACCGGCATCGACCCCACCGGCCACGCCACCGCGTCCACCGGCCTCCAACACAACGTCGAAGGCATCTCAAGGGACGAACTCTGCCGCACCCCCAGTCAGTTTTATCGATGCGAAGAGATTCTTATGGGCGATAGCGATATCCTCGCCTACACGGGCACCGGTGTGCCGAGCGGCGGAGGTTACGTCTGCAGCGGAAGCATCTGCTCGGAAACGTTCACCGGTCAGCAATGGTGGTCAGGATATATTCAATCTCCTGAATATATTCTTAGCCTGCCTGATTGGGATGAAGGCGAAGCTGCGCGTATAGGAGTAGTTCCCACAGGTCTTGGCAAGGGGCGTCCGGCCCCGAAGGGGTATTGGAAGGCGTCGGCTGCGAAGCGCCAGATGTTTGCCGACGCATACGACCCCAGCAGGAGCCAGAAAGAGCTCGAGAGGCTGTGGAGCAGCATTCTTTCGGGCGGTGCATCAGGAGGCGGTTCGTCCTACGGGCCGGACAATGGATGTGGGGGCTATAAGGACTGCAGCCCTGAACTTGAGTTCCAGGCATGCGCGCGCAAATATGGGGCGAAGCAATGCCAAGAAAAGAATTGGCGGAAGGGGAAATGGTATAGGCATCAACTCATCGTCGGCGTATGGATTACCGAGACTGCCGAGATGCCCGAGAGTATCAAACGCGACCTCCTTGAGTTGCTCTACAGTCAGGGAGGATTTCCGCGAATGGATCATAAACTAAAATACAAGGTTCAGTACCGCGACACTCTCGATATATGGGTGAGAACCGATTATCTTGAGGTATGCGCCAAGTACAGTTCGTCGGGCGCGTGCGCCAAATATGACACACTTACACGCAAGAGGTATATGTATAGAGAGATGCGAGAATATAAGGGGTGGATTGACATATCCTTCAGGTGGGCTTTCACGAACGAACGAAAGAACTATCTCACTCCTGTCATTACGCGGAGATATTGGGGCAACTGGGTACTAGGATATCCCGGTGATGAATACAAAGACGTGAGAGGTGTGTGCACCTGGGAAATGTCCATCAGGGGTGTCTGCTGAAATAGTGCAAATATATGTCGAGGATCCTATATATGGCCAACAATTGTTACGGCATGACTTGATTCATCCCTTCGATACCCCACTGGAAGGCGCATGCCTCGAAAGCGGTTACGCAGAATATTTCTAGCCACATCAATGATAGTCGTCTTTGTTGCACTCGAAATCCTCTTATTCGTTGTCTTTAGCCGACATATTATCGAACCTCTACAAAGAGGGAAGGATGCGGGCGACGTCCCGCTCTATGTGGCGGACCTGGTTAGTGTAATTTGCTATCGATTCGCTACGATGATGACAGTGCTTGGACTGTCAACCTTCGCTTCATATCGGCCGCGCGACATGTTCATGGGCATCATTCCAATATACGGCGAAATATTGGTGGGCCTCATGTGCTGGCGTCTGGCGTTCTATCCTTTCGTTGACTGGCAGCCCAGGCAAGAAGAACTTGCGCGACTGCACACCGATGTTGCCAGGAGCGATAGTGAATCACTCCCGCTGCGTAGGCGAGTGTCACGGGCCAACCGGCGACCCCGGTACTAAATCTGAGTTTGTTATGTTGAGTGAGCTCTTTCGATCCTGGCAGCTCAGATGGAGATGGGTCCGCGTGGAACGGTGGCGGACGAGAGGAAGCTCGCGATAAGACAGCGGTCGACTAAGATGCGATGCCCACACTGGGAATCGTTGCTGTCCTGCCGTGCCTCGATTCTGCAGTACAATCACACTGCGCCTGCCGAAAATTATGTGTAGTTTTCAAACTCGCATGTACGATCTGGGCTGGTGTTTCTTCGGGTTGGTCAGGTGGCGCGATGGTATTCGTTGATAGCTCCGCTGAGCACTCTGCGGTGCTGAATCCGGCCTTCCAGCGGCATCACGCAGTCCTCGTCCTGATCAGGTGGGCGTTGTTGGCGGGACTGGTGCGGGCGGTAGTCTCTCGTTGTCAGGCTTCGCTTCTGGTGCCCCCGACATCGGAGTGGGGGTTGTTCCGGACGGCGCCTACGCATCAAGGCTTGGAGAGGTACTCCGACAAGGGGAAGCGATCATGGAGCCCTTCTCATCCTCGGGTGAGCTCGTAGTTCTGTAGGACGGCGATGGCCTTGCAGAGCTGACCGGCCTTGCGTGGGCAGCAGGGGAGCTTGCGGAGGATGCGCCAGGTCTTGAGCTGTGCATTCGCGCGTTGGCCGGGGCCGCGTAGGCGAGCATGTGCGCGGTTGGCCTGCTTCTGGGAGTCTGGCTTGTTCTTTCCCTTGTATGGTGTGCCGATCGGTCCTTCGGCGCCTTGGTAGCCCTTGTCTGCGAGGACGATTCAGTCGGCCTTGACCCGGTCAGTGTGGACGAGCATGCCGTCCAGCACCAGGTAGTGCAACCCGTCACGAGCAGATTGGCGTAGGGCCTGGTGGTGCTTGGGAGCTCTGGCTCTCAGCTGGGCGAGGGTCTCTTCCACGTACCGCCAGGAGGTGGTCAGCGACACCCTAAACCCCGCGCCCAACTCGGCGAACGTCTCGCCTTTGCGCAGGTAGACCAGCACCAGCAGGGCCTGCTGGCCGGGGTGAGCCGCCGCCACACCGAGCTGATCGCCTTGCGGGTGCCGCCTGATGATCCCCGCGACGTAGTTCAGCGTTGAACGCGACAAATCGATCGCAACACGGTAGAACAGCATCCGAGACCCTGGTGTTGGCGGATGGATTGTGGTGATCAACCCGTCTACCAGGGGCTTCTCTATGTGATCAGACGAACGGCAGAGCCGCGATCATGATGAGACCCGCAGGCTCCGGCGGAGGATGAAAAGGGTTCAAAGGGAGCTTGAATCGCCCCGAGTTTGATGGAGACCTCAGCGGTTGATTGCTACGGGTTCGTTGGAGTGGTGTTGAGCGTAGTAGAGCGCCTCGAACTCCTGCGGCGGTAGGTGCCCGATGGCTGAGTGCAGGCGGGTGGCGTTGAACCAGGCGACCCATTCGGCGGTGGCCAGTTCCACCTCCGACAGGCTGCGCCACGGACCGCGGGGCTTGATCAGCTCGGTCTTGAACAGGCCGATCTGCGATTCCATCAGGGCGTTGTCGAGCGCGTCGCCGACGGTGCCGATGGAGGCGTCTGTCAATGGCCTGTGAGCTCGGCTCAGGCGCATTTTGTGTGGTGGAGTTACTGTCTGTGATTAGTGTGCGTGGAGGATGAGTTTGCGGAGAAGATCTAGGTTTGCCCGGCCGTAGCGACTGCGCTTGAGGGCTTTCACGCGTGTCACGTTGCCCTCAACTGGGCCGGATGAATAGGGCAGCGAGAGACCGTTGGTGACGGCGCTTTGGTCGGCGCGCAGGCTGCGGGCTAGGGAATGCAGGCGGGGTATGGGGCCGGCGTCGACCTGAGCCAGCCAGGGTTTGAGCGCGGTTTGCCCGGTTCGGTTGGCCATCATCTGGGCGAATGTGGTGACGTGCCGGTCAAGGGCGGCCAGTTGTGGGCTGCGTTTCAGGATGGTGGCGAGTCGTTGTTTCTCCTCGTCGGTGAGATGGTCGGGATGGCTGGTGATCCATCGGGTGACCTCGCGGACGGTTGGGTTGAGGACGGGCGAGGTCCGGTGCGGGGCGCCGCTTCGGAAGGGTTCGAAGGTAGGGGAGTGTCAACTTAACGGCTGATCTTGGTTATTGAAGTGTTCAGAGGTTGGCAGGGGTAAGACGGTCTTCGAAGGCGATCTGGAAGGCGTTCAAGGGCGCTTTCCAGCGCATGGTCCATCTCTTGCGGCCCTGCCCTGTGGGATCCAGGCTCATCAGGGCCATGAACACGCACTTCAGGGCGGCGGTCTCGTTCGGGAAGTGGCCGCGGGCTCGGACGGCCTTACGGATGCGGGCGTTGACGCTTTCGATGGCGTTGGTGGAGCAGATCACCTTGCGGATCTCGACGTCGAAGGCCAGGAACGGCACGAACTCGGCCCAGCTGGTCTCCCACAGGCGCACGATCGCTGGGTACTTCTTCCCCCAGGACTCCGAAAACTCATAGAACCGCTCCAGCGCCGCCTCCTCGGTCGCGGCGGTGTAGACGGGCTTGAGCGCACGCGCGATCTTGTCCCAGTCCTGCCGGGCGGCGTAGCGGAACGAGTTGCGCAGCAGGTGGATCACGCAAGTCTGCATGATCGTGCGGGGCCAGAGCGCCTCCACCGTTTGAGGCAGGCCCTTGAGCCCGTCGCAGACCAGCATGAGCACATCGTCGACACCGCGGTTCTTTAGCTCGGTCAGGACCGCCGGCCAGTGCTTGGCGCCCTCACCGCCGTCGCCGGCCCAGATGCCCAAGATGTCGCGGTGCCCCTCGGCGGTGACGGCCATGACGAGGTAGATGGGCCGGTTAGCGACGTGACCGTCCCGGATCTTGACGTTGATCGCGTCCACGAACAGGACCGGGTAGACGCGATCGAGCGGCCGGTTCTGCCATTCGGCCATCCCGTCCATGACCTTGTCGGTGATGGTAGAGATGGTCTGCTTGGACACGTTCGCCCCGTAGACCTCGGCCAGATGCGCGGAGATCTCTCCGTGAGTCAGCCCCTTGGCCGACAGGGACAAGACCATCTCGTCCACGCCGGACAGCCGGCGCTGCCGCTTGCGCACCAGCTGGGGCTCGAAGGTGCCCGCCACATCGCGCGGCACCCGCACCTCCACCGGCCCGACGTCGGTCACCACAGATGCCCCTATGGATGTCAAGCTCGTCGGGGCGCCATGATGATCTTGTGGATTTCGCGGGCGATGTAGCGTTTGAGGCAGCGGATCGCTTCGCGCCTGGTCTTTCCCTCGGCCTGTCGCCGGATGATGTAGCCGCGGGTGCGGGTGCACCAGCGCAGGCGGGCAATGACGATGGCGTAGAGGGCGGAGTTGGCTCGGCGGTCGCCGCCGCGGTTGAGGCGGTGGCGTTGGGTTTTGCCTGAGGACGCCTCGATGGGGCTGACGCCGCAGAGCGCGGCGAAGGAGGCCTCGCTGGCAAGCCGTTCGGGATTGTCGCCTGCGACGATGAGCAGTGCGGCGGCGGTGTCAGGACCGACTCCCTAGCAGTCGAGTAGCTGCGGCCGGTGGCTGTTGATCGCTTCGGTGATCTGCGTGTTCAGCTCGTTGATCTCGTCGGTGAGATGGATGATCCGCTGGGCCAGCGACCGCAGGGTGTGGGCTGCGGCGGCCCTGGCCGTGGTGATCGGGCTCGGGGTGAGGCCGGCGCAGCAGCGGATGAGTTTGGCGTTGCTGAGGCCGGTCAGTTGCTCGCGTAGGACCGGGTCGGCGCGGACCAGGACGGCCTTGAGCTGGTTGATGGCCTGGGCTCGGGACTTGGTCGCTGATTCTTTGGCGGTCTTGAACAGGCGGATCATCTCAACAGGGCCGTCGCTGGTCTTCGCGGTCGCGGTGGCGCGGCCGGAGAGCACGGCGCGGGCTGCGGTCTCGGCGTCGATCTCGTCGGTCTTGCCCCGGCGGCGGCGTTCGGCCTTGTCGGGTTGGTTGACCTCGAGGACCTGGATGCCGGCGGCGTGCAGGTGCCGGGTGAGTGCGGTGCCGTAGGAGCTGGTGCCTTCGACGCCGGCGCGCCGCAGGATACCGAGTCCGCTGGCCCAGGTCAGCAGGTCGTGGTATCCGGCCGTGGTGGTCGGGAAGCTACGGCTGCCGAGGGGCCGGCCGCTGACGGTGATGACGGCTGCGACGTGGGTGTCCTTGTGTGTGTCGACTCCCAGGACCACGCTCTCGTCGTCGTGGTGATGACTGGAGGTGGCGTCGTTGGGCATGCTGGGCATGGTTGGCCTGGCTCCTGATGGCTCGGGACGTGGGCTGGCCGACGCCGGGCCGAGGCGGAGCGGTCAGGACTGTGATGGCGCTCTTGTTCGCAGCAAGGCCCCTATCGGGACATGCCCGTCCGGACCGGCGGCAGCAAGCACCGCCACGGACAGTGGCCGACAGATCAAACGCAAGGCACATGGCCAGTCGTAACGCGGGTCAGACCACCGCCCGAGGCGGCACCCCTTTATCCTCACAGTCGTATCGGGTGGCCACGGCTCGGAAGTTCTTCAGTCGGTTGATCGCCCGTTCGACGACGTTGCGCGCTTTGTACCCTTCGGCGTCGAAGCCGGTGGGCCGTCCCCCGGCCGAGCCGCGCTGGTCACGAGGTTAGAAGACCCGGCGTCGGGCGGGGCTTTGCGCGGGCAGGAACTTTTCCAGGCGATCGCCCCGGTTGGACGCGACCACGCGGGCGACCTTGACGGCCCGCCGCAGGCGGGCAGTGCACGTCCCCAGCGTCGAGTTCCTCGCGGAACGACCACCGCCGCGGGCCCGTCGTTGCTCTGCCGCCGCCCGACTTCCAGTCTCGGGTCCCTGATCAGGGCTCCCGCGTATCTGTCCGCCGCGTTTACACTTGGCTTCCTCTGCGCCGCGTCATGATCCCGCACGGGGGGCTCTTGTGTCCGATGAAATCGCTGAACCGCACTCGCTTCCCCTTCTCCACAGGACCGCGCAACAAGTGGCGCTCGAGTACCGGAAGCGTCACCGGGGGTTCATGCTGGCTCCGTTGATCGGGGCCGCAATCGCCGGGATCAAGGCGACATTGGAATGGGGCTGGCTGGGTACCGTTGGCATGCTTGGCCTCGCTGTGATCACGCTCTCGGTCATCGTGGCTACCCGGAAAATCTCAGCTGTTCGGCTACGTGCCCGCTTTCGCGATCCTTCAGCTTTCGCGGTCGCGTTCTGGCCACTCGATCCCGGCTACTACCGGCGTTTTGGAGCCAAGCAGTGGCGTCAGCGGTCTTACCGGGCACTGCTGGTGATCAGCCGTGTCCAGCTCGCCTTCCTGCCCGACGAAAAGGGCCGCCGCAAGGGGCGGAATGATTTCTCCCTGCCGCTGACAGGCATCCGCAACATCGTCGTGAGCCCCGGCGTCCTCCGCCCAGGCACGATGGCCTTCGTCGGGTTGGACAGTGGTCGCGTGCTTCATTTCCACGTTCTCGACCGTGGCGTGCCGTTCATCGCGGCCCTGCGCGCCGTCGGAGTCGTGGTGCTTGAAGAACATCAGAGCGAAAGCCACGGTTAGGGCGGCGCCTCACGGAGGAGATCCCGGGGCGCCGCACGCTGCCCAGAGGTCTCGTCCGTACGATGCTGAAGGTGCGCCTGCGGTTCGCTCTCGATCAGCGGTAGGGGTGCCGGTAGGCGTCTCGGGCCCGCTCGGCCACTTCGGGCGGCATGACTTCCTCGTCGGCGGCGTTGACCGCCATCAGGATGTGCAGGCGTTGCTCGGGCGTCATCGGCGCCCACTCCTCGTCCGGGAGCCCGCCATGCTCAAACGCGTCGTCGCTCTCATGCACTGATCCAGGGTGCCTGGCCCTGCAGCCCGGTGGAGGCGGGACGCCGATAGGTCCGGATAGGTCGCCTCTTTGCTCGGTTTCTGGCCTGGCGTTGTCGGCTGGTGGACGACCAGCACTCGCGACTTTGCGTGCCCAGGATTGTGCCGAGCGGCGGGCGCTTACCCCGCCGAGGTGAGCTGAAGGCGTTGCAGCGCGGTGATGCCCAGCGCCTCGATCTCCGGAAATCTCCGCCTTGCTGTTCGCAGGGCCCGCTGAATCTGGTGAGGCAGCCGCAGAGCTTCCGCCGTCAGGATCGACTGCCTGAGAGCGGTCGTCGTGG
Source organism: Nonomuraea sp. NPDC059023 (assembly GCF_042740095.1). NCBI lineage: Bacteria > Bacillati > Actinomycetota > Actinomycetes > Streptosporangiales > Streptosporangiaceae > Nonomuraea > Nonomuraea sp. NPDC059023. The sequence goes on from NZ_JBHYIO010000071.1 coordinate 27,100, forward strand.
CTGAATCGTCCGCGACCAGGCTGAATGCGTCAGCTACGGTCACCTGTTCAATGGCTCGCCATTGAGGAGCAACCCCGCCGACATCCGGCGCGTCCGCTTCCGCCAGGTGAACGGCTTGCCGCACTCGTCCGGTGGCGAGCAGCCCGCGTAGGTGGACCTCTCGGACGACGAACAAATTGACCAGTGGCGTCTCCTGGGCGGAGTCCATGAAGCGATGAAGGTCCCTGATGGCTGCGTCGAAGCCTGCTGTGTCGCCGAGTTCTGCGAGTGTCCGGGCGAGCGGGATGAGCACAGTCCCGCGTTCGGTTGCGGGCGCGACGTCTGCTGCCTGCTGCAGCCGTACCGCGGCTGCGGTCTTCCTCTTCACCTTGCGTAGCTCGTTGCCGTGGGCGCGAAGCGCCCGGGTGAGGAGGACGGCGTCATCCAGCACGCCAGCGATGTTCAGTGCGCGCCCAGTCCACCGCGCTGCTGCTGCCAGGCTTTCCTCCGGCAGGATGTCGCCGAGGGCCACGCCCAGCACGACGCGCGCCTGCGTGAGAAGGTGCGCAACGTAGCGATCTGAGTGTCCCGCCGTCAGACGGTTCTCCAACCTCCAGACCAGAGGCCACAGTTCGTTGATGGCCTCGGCACTGTGCCCGGCCTCGCGGGCGAGCGCGGACAGGCGGACGGTGGATTCCCCAAATTTGATCATCGCGGCGAAGTCAGCGTCTGCTTGGTCGGTGACGCCGAGCGCGTGCGCAGGCAGGCCCAGATGTTCAGCAAGGCGGCGAAGCGCGTCCACATCCGTGAGCGCGCGCTGGCCGTTCTCCAGCCTGACGATGTACGTCCGGTCGTATTGCAGTTCTTCCGCGAGGTCGGCCTGGGAGGTCCGGGTCGCCTTGCGGTAGGCGCGGAGTATCTCGCCGAGGTGACCCCGCGACAGCGCCGCCTGAGCTTCAGGGGACGTCCAGAGCCACAGCGGCGCGGCGCAGGCCTGGTGCGGCAACCGAGCTCCCGCCACGACGTGGCATGCCGGGCACAGCGGTGAGGCCTTCCATGACTCATCGATAGCTGCCCCACACGCTGTGCAGTGCATGGCTACCTCACAGGTTCCTGAAGCCGCTCGAACCAGTCGAAGATCGACCGCTTGTAGCCTTCGGGCATCGGCAGGTCGGCGATCTCGTCCTTGGCGAACATGCCGACTTCCTTGTGCTCGTGGCTGAGGACTGGGGCGGCGTCGGTGTCGATCGTGGCGCCGTACGTCACGATCAGCACGTCCACGCCCTCGCGGATGTGGTACTGCCAGGAGTCGAGGATCGGGCCGACTCTGGCCTTCCAGCCGGCCTCCTCGCTGATCTCCTGCGCGAGTCTGGCTGGCGGGTCCTCGCCCAGTTCCAGTTTTCCGCCGGGCAATTCCCATTCGTCGCGTTCATTGCGAAGGAGTAGAACGTGCTCATCTCGGACAATTACTCCCTTTACCGACACGGGGAAAGCGTGTGGGCGGTAAGTCATTGACGGGGACCTTTCCGACGCGGAGGCGGCTGTGTTTGGAACCTAACACGCTGCATGACCTCGCGTCGGGCCTCCTGGGGCGGTGTGACAATCTGTCACTTGTCTCCGGTCGAGAACCTCATTCAGGCTGATGCCGAGTTCCTCACCGGAAGGAAAATCCCACAATGGCGAGCCGATCTAAGGGTCTGTCCGCGCATGCAGATCTAGCGACCGTCAATGCTCTTCTGCGGCGTGACGGCCTGGTCATGTTCGAAGGCGTCCATGGGCGGGCTGACGTGGTTCGCCTCGCGCGCCGGCTGGTGGTGCCCTGGCAGCATCGCGATGCCGAACCCGATGGTGTGACGGTCATCAGCGACCGCGGTCCCATGGCGGGGCAGCCGGGCTTCGCTGGTTTCGGCGCGGGGGAGCTCAGCCCTCACACGGAAGCGTCGGCTCTGGCGGTGCCTCCCAGGATGCTCCTCCTGATGTGCGGTTCACCCGCCGCTCGTGGAGGGGAGTCGCTCGTGGTCGATGGCGCTGCTGTTTTCCGTGACCTCTCTTCGGATCCCGACGTGATCGCCAGGTTGCGCCAACCGCGTAGCGTCCAGTTCGCACCCGGCCGTTGGGGGTCGATCTTCGCCAACACCGCAGACGGCAACATGGCCCTGCGTCTGCGCCTTGATGATCTCGCACATTTCACCGAACCGGTCCACGCGGTGTTGCCTACGCTGATCGGAGCCATCCGTCGGCACCAGCGCCTCTTGCCGCTCAAGACCGGCGACGGATTCCTCCTCGACAACCGGCGCATGCTCCATGGCCGGAGATCATTTACCGGCCAGGCGGCGCGAGTGATGTACCGGGTCTTGGGCGACCCCACAGCGGACATCACGCTGCCCACAGGCTTCACGGTCTGCGGTCTCGCCCTCGCCGCCCCGGCCTGCTGAGGTGCCTATGCCATCCGATCACGCAGCCCCTGACGCGCCGATGATCGTCAAGGTAGGTGCCGCCCGCGGGTACAACGAGCTCCTGGGCGGCAAGGACGGTCTCGGGAGCCGTGCGGTACTCGCCGCTCTCAGCGAGCTGCTGCCGAAGCTGTCCGTTGCGGCCAAGGCGAACGCGGCGTTCGTGCACCGCGCGGTGGGGGCGGCGGCCGCCGCAGGCGTCCGCCAGTACCTCGACTTGGGATGTGGTCTTCCGGCCCCGGGCGGCCGTACCGTTCTTGCCAGCGCGCGCGAGCACCAGCCGGATGCCCGGGTCGTCTACGTGGACAACGACCCGTCCGTGATGGCCAACGCGCGAGCGATCTTCGCCGTACCGGGATCCACCTCCTGCGTGGAGGCCGACGCCCGCGACGTGCCGCGGGTCGTGGCGGCGGCCGGCGAATTGCTGGACTTCAACCAGCCGACCGCAATCATCATGGCTGCGCTGATCCATTTCTGGCCCGATGACCAGGACCCGCGCGACATCGTGCGCGAATACCTGGCCGCTTTCGAGTCTGGGTTCCTGATTCTCTCCGTCGCCTGTGACGACCTGCTGTCTGCGGAGGTCAGAGCCAAGGCTCTTGAGCTTTACGCCCAGCTGGCACCGATCTACCCGTTCAGCTCCGCCGCGATCCTCAAGCTCTTGGAAGGGCTCGACATCGAGGAGCCTGGCCTGGTC
>NZ_JBHYIO010000072.1:0-21122 GCF_042740095.1 Nonomuraea sp. NPDC059023
CACCCGTAAGATCGCCGATCTTCAGCACGGCTCAGACTGGCAGATGATCACTCGGCGCCACCACCGATTACGGGCCAGAGCCGTTCACACTGGACAGACCCGATCGACGAGGAGCCCCCGGATCAGCCATTGGCGGTCAGCTTGGCCGTGGGGATGAGGATCTTGCGGCCGATCCGGACGGTGGGCAACTCGGCGCGGGCGACGGCGTCGTAGGCCGGGCGCTGTGGGTGCCGATGCCGGACGACTGGCCGGACAGAGTGAAGATCTGTAGCGGCTGGTGATCGGCCGCGTACAGTTGGCGCATTGCCGGGACCCGCCGGGCGTGCTTGTGTTGATCATGACACGGAGGAGAGTCCCGAAAGAAGGATGATCATGAAGCGTCTGGCTCGTCTGGTCGCGTTAGCCGCGGTCCCCGCGTTCGTGGGGGTGGTGCTCTCCGCGCCACCTGCCCAAGCGGCATATCCTGCCTATTCCTGCACCAAGCTGACGTCAGAACCCAACCCAAATCAGCAGGTGGTGGGCACGGGGTGCACGCCTCTTAACGGGGCGCCTGCGGAAGGCTTGGTCAGGGAGCCCTACATCTCCTGGCCCGGGGGACTCATCCAGTGCCTTAGCGCGAGGGTGACTCCCAGCGGGGACAACGTCACCGTGCGCGGGAGCGCGTGCTCGGGACGACTCTGACTATACGGCTCTGCAGCCTGGTCAGGTACCGCTTTAGAGCGTGGCCCGATCCTCGAGTGTCGAGGTCCTCGGGGGGCTGGCGCTCCATGAGCTGTCGTGGCCGAAAGGACGTGGTTGCCGTCGACGTTGTAGGCGTGGACGAGGTGCCGGTGTTCGGCTTGCGCGCGCAGTTGCTCGACGTCGGCGTCCAGGGCGAGGGCACGGCCTCGCTTGAGCGGGTCGGTACCGATGAGCTGGTCGAACTCCTCGGTGTAGCCGGGCAGGAGGTTCATCGGGCGGTGGTTCCAATCCGAAGGCGCCCGGCCCGGCGGGTCAGCAGGCAGGCGAACGACACCGCGACATCCTGCCCGTTAGGGGAGGCAAGAGCGCAGCGCGCATGTCGATCAGTTGGCGGACCGGCAGGTCGGCTTCGGTGGGGTAGTGATTGCCGCGGCCCGCCCGTTCGCGAGTGAGGTAGCCGGCCTCGTGCAGATCTTTGATGATGGACTGCACGGTGCGCTCAGTGATGCCGATGCCGGCGGCGATGTCCCTTATCCGCGCCAGGGGGTCGCGGGCGATCTCCAGCAGGGCGTTGTTCAGGCCTGCGATGTCCAGCGTGTTGACCATGGTGGAGATCTGGACTGAGGTGGGCAATCCGATCGCGCAGGTGCTGATCACGCACAATGCGTTGACGACGGTTTCGGGGGATCGCAGAGGCCGGCCACGGTTCCGTTGCCGTTGTTGATCGCGTCCCGGTTGACGTTCACTGCCGCGGGGACGGTGTACCTGCGGTTCTCCCGGCTGGTGTCGGGGACGGCAACGCTGGACGCCTCCTGTGTCGGATCGGCGGCGTGGGTTCCGGATTGAACAGATCGCTACCGTTCTTCGCTGGCCGCTCAGCGGGCCACCCGCTGGATGGCCCGCGATCGAATCAGGCGACCTTGGATTCGCTCGCCTTCCACGTGTTGCAGGCGGCGGGTTTGCCGGTCTTGTAGCCCTGCTCGAGCCAGTAGAGACGGTTGGAGGTCTTCCCGCTGTACTTGTTCTTCAGGAAGTTCTCCCAGAACAACTTGCTCTTGGCGGTGGGTTTCCAGTCCTTCACCACTCTGCGGAGCGCCTTCGCCGATACGCCCATGAAGCAGTCCAGCTGCAGGTAGTAGCGACGGTTCTGCTGGTTCATCTCGGCGTCCGAGGCGTCGTTCTGCATGGCCACCCAGGCTTGGCCGATGCCGGTCTGGCCTGTCACGACGCCGCTCCAGGTCTTGGCGATGGAGGTGAACACCTCCGCGTCGCTCTTGGCTTTGATCCAGTCTTTGGCCAGCCGTACGTGGATCTCGGTCTCGCAGATCTCGGAGAAGGAGACGTCGACGTCGAGCCCGGTCGAGCAGGATCGCTTGTCGTCGGCCTCCTTGAACGTCACCTTGACCTGCTGGAAGTCCTTGATCGCGGGCTTCCACGCCTTGTTCAGACAGCCGACCAGGTCGGTGACGTATTTCTTGGTGGAGGAGGCGCTACTGCCTTTGGCCAGCTTGCAGCCGACGCTGGCCACTTTGGCCTTGTAGATCTCGTTGCGGGTGAGCTCGGGGGCACCGGTGACCGGGCCGGCGTACGCAACTCCGGAGAAGAGGAGCATCCCAACGGCAGCACCAGAAAGGGGGCGAAGAATCACGATGTGGATCATAGGGTCTTCGGCGCGTCGCCGACACCCGTCATGACACGCCTGCAGTGAGCTGTGCGTGCAAACGCCCCCACAGACGGAAAGCAGGTCGTACTTGCCGATCGGCCTTGAAGGCGGGACTCTCTTAGCGCTAGACGACGGCCGTCCGCGCCGATCTTCAAAAGAGCTTTCGGATCGAATCACGATCAAGGGCGTACGCTACTCCACGCTCATCAAGAAGTGCGCTTCCTCCCGGATGCGGCGAATCGTGCTTCAGGCCTGCCAGGGCGGCCTGCGGATCTCAATGAAGATCCTTGTCAGTGCCGCCAGGATGAACAGATAGGCCGCAACCTGGACGACCACCGGCTCGTGCGCCAGACGGCTGGGCCTGGAGCTCGCGAGGCCCTCCAGGGCAGCGACGGTGAGCACGCCGGGCGCCGCGGGGGCCACCCGTAGCTTGCAGTTTGTTGCCTGCTGCGGCCTGCGCCAGCGTGGCCGCCGAGCACGGTTGGCAAGATCCCGGTTACCGGAAGTACCCCGTCGGGCCGTCGAGGGACCAGCCCGCCTCAGTCCCGGCGGGCTTGCCCGCGGTGATCCGCCACTTCGACTCGTTGTCGAGTGCAGGCGGTAGATGCGCTTGGAATCCTCGCCCGTCTTCTTGATGTGTGCGACGACGCCCTCGTAGACGAACCTCCCGCCTGCGATGAGTCGCGCCCGCTCACTTTCGCTGACCGTGAGGATGTAGGACGACACGCTCTTGTGCCGGAGCCGGTACGTCGGCGCGCTGCCCGGGAACGCATATATCGCGACTTGGCCCAGCGACGTGCCGGTCTTCTTGAAACCGTGGACAGCCTGCGCCCGTCCAGCCTCGGCCGCGCTGGCGGTATAGAAGAATCCCTTGCCCTGCGGCGTCATCATCTCGATGAGCTGCGCGGACGTAACCGAAGGCTCGGCCGCCGAGTAGGCCGGACCGCCGCTCAGCAGCATCATCGCCAGCGCCGTCGCCGAGGCAAGGCCTGAGGCGATGACAGAACGCCGACGAATCACAAAGCGTGTTGCAGACACCTTTGCTCCCCCTATCGATGGTTGTCGACATCATCCGCATGATGTCCGGATGATCACACCGCAGGACTCCAGGGAGGCAGAAGCACCGGCTATCCAGTAGATGGAAGACTGGTCGCGTATTCGGGATGGCGGAGAACAGCGCAGCAGGATAAAAGCACCCTGCAAACTCTTCACCATCGGCACCGTCTGGTTCGCCGTCGCCTCCGCGCTGTGCGGGCTGGCACCTACTGTCGAGGTCCTCATCGCCGCCCGCGCCCTGCAGGGGGCGCGCTGCTCACGCCCGGCTCGCCGGCGATCATCCAGGCCTCGTTCGTGCGTGGCCAGCGGCCGCGCGCCGTGGGCACCCTGGTCCGGGCTGGGCGGCTTGGCCAGCGCGATCGGCCCGCTGCTCGGCGGCTGGTCGTTCGGTTGGCGGTGGGTGCTCCTCATCAACGAGGCCTTCGCCGGCGCTCAAGCATCTGCCGAGACGCGCGATAAGCAGGCCGCCTGGCGCTTCGACGTGCTCGGCGCACTCGCGCTGACCGCCATCACCTACGGGCTGACCCGCCCGCACACCCCTCGTGCTCATTGCCCGGGCGCCTGCTCGCGGCCGCGCTCACCTGGGTGCAACTACGGCGCTCACCGGACGCCCTCGTGCCAGCCGGCATGTTCCGCGACCCGTGTTCAACACTGATCGTGTACGCGGCCAGGGGCGTGGTCTTCCTGCTGGTGCTGCAACTCCAGAGGTTTCCCTGTTCGCCCCCGATCACGGCGGGCTCATCGATGCTGCCGGTCACAGCGCTGATGCTGCTGCCGGCCCGCACGGGGTGAGGTGCCATGCGCATCGGGCCGCGCTGGCACATCACGATCGCATCCTGGTGGCCGGAGCAGCGTTCCTGCGGATGCGCCGCTCAGCGACCTCGATGAGCAGCTACCGGCGGCAGGCAATCACCCGGCGATGACTCCACCGAGGCAAAGCCACGCGCGAAAGAGAGTTTGAGAAGGTCGAGCACTCTGGTTGGCGGAATGCCTGCCGGTCCGGGCTTGGCCGGCTGCGGGAAGTCGAGTGACCAGAGGGCTCCCAATGAACGATTTCGTGCCGAGAATGACCGCGCCGGTGATGGCCAGAGCAAGGACGGGACAGCACCACGAGGCTGCCGTTGTTGCATGAGGCCCGGACACCATCCGTGCGCCATTATGCGTTGTCAGGACACTTCTGTCGTGCGAGGTCTGCGGTCCCCTACGCGCCGCAATCCATAGTCAAGCCATCGCCTTGTTCCTCCGGTGGCAGCAACGTCTGTGGCGGGGGAGGGTCGGTGCCTGGTGGCCGGGGCAGGATTGTGCCGGCCACCAGGCGTGCGGGTCAGGGCTGGAGGAAGCAGATCGCGCTGGTGACGACCTTCGTGCACTTGACGTGGCCCGTGCTGGAGGCGCGTTGGCCTGCGCTGTCGGAGACGGTCAGTTTGATGCGGTGGGTGGCGGTGACGGGCGGATAGGTGTGGGTTGCGGTTGCGCCTGTCGCGCCTGTGCCGTCTCCGAAGTCCCAGTGGTAGCCGGCGATCGCGCCCTCCTCATCCGAGGAGCCGGTTGCGTCGAAGGAGCAGGCGGACTGGCGGCATCGGCCGGCGATCGCGGCCGTGGGCGGCAGGTCACCGGCCTTGACCAGACGGCGGGCGGCGTTGGTCTTGCCGGAGTTGTCGGTGACAGTGAGCAGGACGCTGTAGTAGCCGGCCCGGGGGTAGGTGAGGGAGGCGGTCTTGCCGGTGGTGGTGGAGCCGTCGCCGAAGTCCCAGGCGTACCTGGTGATGGTGCCGTCGGGGTCGGCGGAGGAGCCGGCGTCGAAGGAGCAGGTGAGATTGGCGGTGGAGCAGGAGCTGGTGAACGACGCGGTGGGCCGGCCGGGGTCGGCGGACCCGGCGGGGTAGTCCTGGGTGGAGGCCACGTTCAGCAGCGGCTCGCGGATGGAGTCTCCGGAGTCGTCACGCCAGTCGGAAGAGCCGGTGTCGATGAGCCGCTGGCGGATGGACAGCACCTGGTCGCGGTTGGTGGCGCGGTGGCCGGAGGCGGTGAGGAGCCCGGCCGCGCCGGCGACGTGTGGTGCTGCCATGGAGGTGCCGCTGAGGGTGGCGTAGCCGCCGTTCTTGTGGGTGGAGTAGATGCAGGTGCCGGGTGCGGCGATCTCGACGGCGGCGCCGAAGTTGCTGAAGTCGGCCAGCGTGTCGTCTTGGTCGGTGCGGCAGGTGGAGGCGGCGCGGCCGCCCGGCGCGCCGTCGAAGTCGGCCAGCGCGGAGACGGTGACCACGTCCGGATGGTTGGCGGGGGAGAAGGTCCGGGCGTCCTTGCGGTTGTTGCCCGCGGCCACGACGAACACCACGCCCTTGGCGACGGCACCCGCGATGGCCTGGTCGAGTGCGTCGGTGGCGCAGTTCTCGCAGCCGAGGCTCATGTTCGCGACTTCGATCTCGCCGGCGTGGGCGGCGACCCAGTCCACCCCGGCGGCGACGCCGGACAGCTGGCCGCTGCCTTGGGCGTTGAGCACCTTGACCGACCACAGGCGGGCGCCGGGGGCGATTCCGGTCACGCCGGTGCCGTCGTCGCGGGCGGCGGCGGTGCCGGCGACGTGGCTGCCGTGGCCGTGGTCGTCGGCGCCCGCGTTGTTCTGGCAGGTGGTGGTGTTCAGGCAGTTGGTGCGCGCGACGACGGTGAGGTCGGGGTGGCTGGCGTCGATGCCGGTGTCGATGATCGCGATGTCGGTGTCGGCGACGTAGTCCTCAGTTCCGTTGATCTTGAGGTTGGGGTTGGCGATGGCGCCGGCCCGGCGTATGCCGGTGGGCACGGCCTGGTCGGTGATGGACATGATCTGGTCCGGCTGGACGGAGGTGACGCGCGGGTCGCGGCGTAACGCCTCGGCGGCCGCTGGGGTGAGCGTGGCGGAGAAGCCACGCAGGGCGTGCCGGTAGACGTGGCCGGTCTGGCCGCCGTGCCTGCGCACGTGGCGGGCGGCCACGTCGGCGGGGTCGATGCCGGCGTCGCCGAGCAGCACGACGTAGCCGGCGAGCGGTTCGGGTGCGGCCGATGCCGGTGTGGCGAAGGGTGGCGCCACCAGGCCAACGGCCAGTCCTGCCCCGGCGATCAGGGCTTTGATGCTGCGCACGAAGGGGTCTCCTTCACTGGGGGGTGTTGAAGAGCACCTTGCGTGACGTCCGATAAGGGAAACAAGCCGGGGAATACTACGTATTGACCGCTTGTCACTCCGGGAGTTCGAGGCGCACCTGGTCTCTGGCGCTCACGCCGAGCTTGCGCATGACGCGGGCGACGTGCTGCTCCACGGTGCGCGGTGACAGGAACAGCACTTCGGCGATCTCCTTGTTGGTACGGCCCAGCGCCACCAGCCGGCCCACCTCGCGCTCACGTGGCGAGAGCCGGGTGCCGTACCCGCGGCGGCCTCGCCTGGGCCGGGCGCCGCCGTACTGCCGCAACAGGCTTGCGCACCGGGCCGCGTCCCAGGTGGCGCCGAGCGCGGTGAACAGTCCGGCGGCGGCCGTCACCTCGGGCAGGCCGCCCGGCAGCGTGCACCGGCCCGCGTTCTCCAGCGCCCTGGCCTGTTCGTAGGGGCGCGAGACGGCGGCCAGCGCGGCGGCGGCGCGGGTGAACAGCTCGGCCGCCTCCGGCCTGCCTGCCGCCGCGGCCAGAGCCGCGCGGCCGTGGACGGCGACCGCGTGGGCGTAGGGGCAGTCCCGCGCGCGCACGTCGGTGGTGAATTCCTCCAGCAGCAGGCGGGCCTGGTCGGCGCGGTCGTGCGCGAGCATCGCCTCGACCGCGGCGTCGACCAGCTCACCCGCCCAGGCCCACACGCCCTTGGCGCGGAACACCCGCAGGGCCTCCTCCAGTTCGCCCGGCCACTGGCCGCGTGCGGTCGCCAGCCGGATCCGTCCCGCCGTACCGAGGGTGTACTCGATGCCGTACCAGCCGAGGCAGCCGTCCAGGCCCGGTGTGGCGAGCAGGTCTTCGGCCTCCTGCCATTCGCCCCTGGCCAGGGCGAGGTGGCCCAGGACGAGGGCGGCGTTGGCGGTGGCCGCGGGCCGGTCGGCGTGGGTGGCCAGGTGGTGCTGAGCGCGCTCGGTCAGTCCGTCGCGCCGGCCGGTGGCCCAGGCGTGGTAGAGGCTCACCTCGGTGATGCGGGCGCGCGGGTAGGACGGCCCGGTATGGCGGGCCAGTTCCTCGGCGCGCCGCAAGTAGCCGGCGGCGGGGCCCGGGTGTCCCAGCGCCATGGCGGGTCCGGCCAGGTTGCAGTAGCCGCGGGCCAGTTGCAGCCGCTCGGCCGGACTCGGCGCGTCCTCGGGCAGGTCGGCCGCGATCGCCCATGCTCGGCGGTCGCCGATCTGCATCAGCGAGCCGGCCCGGTTGACCCTCGCTCCGGTGAGCAGCGCCCGGTCTCCATGCCGCCGCGGCAGTGCGCGTTCGGCCTCCTCCAGCCACCACAGGTGCTCGGCCAGCGGGGCGGCACCGCCGTAGGGCAGGGCGAGCGCCGACATGGCCCGTGCCGCCAGTGCCGGCCGCCGGCGCAGCTCCCGGGCGGCACGGGCGAGCTCGCGGCGGCCGGAAGTGTCGCCCGCCTGATTCATCATCAGCAGACCGAGGTGGAGCCGGAGCTCGCCGCGCACTCCCTGCGGCAGCAGCGGGCCGGCCAGGATCGTCCGCAGCAGGGCGATGGTGTCCTCACCGCCGAGGCCGGTGATCGCCAGACGTCCCAGCCTGCCGGCCAGCGCGGTCCGCTCTCGCGGCGGCAGGTCGGATCCACCCAGCAAGGTGTGGAGCAGGCTCACCGCCCGCGCCGTGTCGCCGGCGCGTACCGACTGCTCCGCGGCGCGTGCGGCCTGCCGGGCCGCCGCGGCCGGTTGCCCCGAGGCGCGAAGGTGCGCGATCAGCTCTTCCGACGGTGCGCCGTCGTCCTGCTTGGCCAGCGCCGCGGCCGCGTGCAGGCGGGAGCGGTGTGCCGCCGGGACGCTCGCCGCCACAGCCCGGCCGAGCAGCGGCGGCGCGAAGGCGAACGTGCCGTCCTCGCGGCGCAGCAGCAGCTTGGCGGCGACGCCGTCCAGCAGGGCCGCCTGCGCCTCGCGCGCGGGCATCCCGCAGATCCGCGCCACCAGCGAGACCGTGGCCACGCCACCCGCCGGACACAGGGTCGCCGCCGCCCAGATTGCCGTTCGCGCGCGGATTTCCAGGTCGGCGAGCCTGCCCCGGACGATCTCCAGGATCGCTGCCGGAGTCTGTCCCGCCGGGCCGGCCAGCATCTGCTCGACATACAGCGGCACCCCGCCCGTCAGCTCACACAGCTCCTGCGCCCACGGGCCGGGCGGGCGGCCCGCCAGCGCCGCGACCTCGTCGGGCGACAGGGGACGCAGCTCGATGTGTTCCACCACGCCGGCCGCCGACCCCATCCGCGCGCTCAACGGCGGGCGTTCGCCCGGAGTGAAGGTCAGCAGGAGCGCGACCCCGGGCGGTGGCCTGCTCGCCAGGCAGCGCAGCACGCGAACGGAGTCCGGATCCGCATGGTCGACGTCCTCCACCACCAGGAGCACCGTCTCTCCCAGGGCCGCCAAGCTGGCTTGAACCGCTCTGCAGACGCTGTACGCGCTGCCGGCGGCCACGTCCCGCGCACCCAGGCGGGCCAGGAGTTCCCTGGTCACCACGTGCGGCTCCGGGGGCAGGCCCCGGCAACCCACGACCACCTTGGTGGCAGTGTCCGACTCGGTCAGAAGACGGCGAGCCAGCCACGTCTTGCCCAGGCCTGTCTCCCCGCTCACCAGCACCGTCACCGGGCAGCCCGACAGGAGAGAACGCACCCGATCCAGCTCACGCTCCACCGACGACCACACTCCGTCTCCCGGGGTACCGGAGCCAGACAATGATCGCGACGGCGTGATCACGGTGCACCCGGTAGCCTCCGTCAGCCCGGTGGGATGAGGTCGTTCTTGGCAACCGGGACGGCCAGGTGTTCGGGCAGGTTGAACGTGGCCCGTTCTCTGGGCAGCCGGCTCAGCACGGGGTTGAGGTGGGTGAGCGTCAGCCGCTGGAGGGCGGGCAGCTTGGGCGCCACGATCTCGTACTTCTCCAGGTCGATCCACTGCACGATCTCCCGCACGTCGCCGGGGATCTCGTCGCCCTCCTTCTGCACGGGGACGCAGAGCTGGCGGCTGAAGGTGACCTTGGCGGGGGCGTCGGGCAGGTGGGCCAGGCGCGGGTTGAGCTGCCCCAGCCTGAGCTCCACGTTGAGCGCCTCCTCGGTCTTCACCAGGTAGCACGCCAGGTCGAGGTGCTGGACGACGTGCAGGATCTCCTTGGGCGGGAAGAACTCGTCCTTGGCCACCGGCACGCACAATTGCTGGAGCTCGACCATGGTCACCACATGCCTGGGGGCGCCGAGCTTCTGCAGCACCGGGTTGAGGTGGCTGAGCCGCAGGTCCTCGCTGATCCGGTTGTCACTGGCGACCTGGTAGCACGAAAGGTCCACGTACTTGAGGTAGGGCAGCACGTCGCCGGGCGGGACGACGCCGTTCTTGGTGACCGGGACGCACAACTGCTGCCTTTCTCCCAGGGTGACCTTCTCCGGCGGCAGCTTCGCCAGGACCGGATTGAGGTGGCGCAACAGGAGCGTCACCGGCTGCGTGGGGACGTACCGGTCGGTCCTGAAGCACTCCAGGTCCAGGCTCTCGGCGAAGGCCAGCGGCCTGGGCAGGGCCGAGGCCGAGGCTTGATTGCCCAGGCCGACGACGCCGACGAGCAGCAGAAGAGCGGCGGCGAAACGCGCTCCACGGGTCCGTGGCACGATCATGCCTTTCTGCCGGGGGGAAGCGGTTGCCCGCAGCATCCCGCCGGGCACCGGGCAGAGCAACAGATATGGCCACAAGTGGTCAGATCAAGAGTTGCTTCGGTTCCACCACACCACGCCGCAGGGCAGCGACGTGCTCTCCATCGTCGCTCCCAGCCAGGATCAGGAGAAGGACGACCGGCCTGCCGTACGCTCCACGGCGAGAAGCAGTCGGAGGACATGAAGGCGCCGAAACCCGCCTGCTCGGTCGCGGCGATGGCTTCGAGCAGACGGTTCGGATGTACCTGTTCGTGCGATGCGTGCAGACCGTAAAGCGGCATGGATCCCACGGTGCCGCGAGAGCGGCCCGGTGAACGCGCCGTCGTGCAGACGTGTGGTGCATCTGCTGCGCGCCTCGTTCCGGTACGCCGGCCGCCAGCACTGGGGCGCCATCGCCAAGGCGCTCAAGCCGGTCTACACCGCCCCGGCCGAGGCCGCAGCGCTCGAGCGCTTCTATGAGTTCGCCGAGTTCTGGGGTGGTAGGTATCCAGCGATCGTGAGGTTGTGGGAGCAGGCCTGGGCCGAGCTCGTACCTTTCCTCAACTTCGATACCGAGATCCGGCGGGCGGTCAAGGCTCGCGGCCACTTCCCGAATGAGTAGCCCGCACTGAAGGGACGCAGACGCTGGATCACCCGCTGGAAAGCCGTCCTGAACGCTGTCGCCAGCACCATCGAAGGCCGTCTGACCCCGACCACCTGCTAACCAATCAAGATCGATCTCGATGTCGCCAAGTTGTTCGACTCCGTGCCGTGGGACCTGATGGTCAAGGCAGTCGAGGCCAATATCACCACCGAGCAGCGTTGGGTATTGCCGTATGTGAAGCGATGGCTGCAAGCCCCGCTGGCACTGCCCGGAATGCGGGCCGTAGTTTCCGGCTTTTGCCTTGGCTTGATGGAGTCTTGGTGGCGTTGGTGGGTCAGGCGGTCTCGGAGGGGATCGGGGAGTTTCTCGGGCAACTGGCGGGGCGGGCGTCCCGGACCAGGTTGTGTTGCTCGCCAGTCCAAGTGTTGATCAAGCCGTCTGCGGGCAGATCTCGTGGATTCACAGTGGTTGCCGTTCTGATCTCCTCGACGGAACGGATCTCCGCATGATCGCTCGCGTCACCCTTGCCGGGTGTACAGCCCTGGACCTGTTCACCGCCCCGGCAGCGGCTGCCGCCCCAGGGCTCGCGCGGCCCGCACCGTGTTCCGAGCCACCCCCAACCGCCGAGCGATCTCCTTGATAGGCACGCCCTCCGCACGACGCAGCCTGCCGATCTCCGCCCAGTCCTCCACGTTGAGCACACCCCCAAGCGTCCAGACCCGGCCTCACCGGGGGTCAGATTCAAGAAGCGCTACAGGGCTCAGCTTCCAAGGAGCAGCAGCAGCACACGAGGCTAGTTGCTCCTCCCTTCATGGCGATGCGAAGCGCCCGCCCTGGTGAGGGCGGGCGCTTGCGCCTAGCCGGAGTGGATCAGACCGGGCCTGGGCGGTGGCGACGAGGTCGGCCAGGAACGGGTCGGTGGTGACGTCGGTACCCGGTCATGTCGCATTGACGAGCCAGCCGACTGAGTGGTCAGTGGCCGTTCCACCGAGATCCGCCCGGATACGTAGCCCGCCGGGTTCGGGCCCGGTCAGCCTGCCTCGCAGCTGCCCTGGCCTCCGGTCGACGTGCAGCTTTGCGATGGCGACCGCAGAGGCCGGTGGATCTCCGAGTAGTGCGAAGCCCGCCGCAGGAACAGCTCGCGACGGTGGTGGTTAGCCGGCGCCACAGTTCCCGCACGTTGGGGCGCGGCCGGGCGGGCGAGGTAAGACTGAGGCGGGAAGGCGTGCCTGGACATCGCGTACACGACCGTGCCGGGATGCGCTCGGGTGACGGTCAGAGCCACGTCCACCAGGGTCAGGCCAGTGCCGACGACCAGGACAGGTGTGCCGTCTCCGATCACATCCGGAGCATTGCCCGCCCACCGGGGTCGGCGAGGTCGCGGGCGACGCTCTGCCTGTCTGTGGCGTGTTGGCGGCTGGCAGCGAAGAGCGACCGCCGGCGGGGGCGCGTCGCGTTTGACGTGACACATGATTCCCGAACAGGGACCAGCTGGACGAAGGCCCGGCCCTCGACGTGGAAGAGGGCCGGGCCTTCGTGTTCAGGTGAGAGGGCCGTGCCCGGTGGCGGCCCGGCACGGCCCTTTGTTCGCCGGTGAACGCCTGTTGCCACGGCGTCCGGCGAGCTGTGCGGTCGTCGCGGTGGTGAGCCGGTGAGGTGGACGACCGTGTCCCTGGAATGTCCCCAGCCCCGTACGGCGGATGGGGCTGGGGCGGCTTGCCGTAACGGAGACGACAGCAACGAGAAGCCGCGCGAACGATCAGTGGGCGGCGGCGAACTGCTCCTCTTCGGTGGAGCCCTTGAGGGCGGTCGTGGAGGAGTCGGGCGCGATCACGGTGCTGACCAGGTCGAAGTAGCCGGTGCCGACCTCGCGCTGGTGGCGGGTGGCGGTGTAGCCGCGGGTCTCGGCGGCGAACTCGGCCTCCTGCAGTTCGACGTACGCCGTCATGCCGTCGGCCGCGTAGCCCTGGGCCAGGTTGTACATGCTGTAGTTCAGCGAGTGGAAGCCGGCCAGCGTGATGAACTGGAACTTGTACCCCATGTGCCCGAGTTCGCGCTGGAACTTGGCGATCGTGGAGTCGTCGAGGTGCTTCTTCCAGTTGAAGGACGGCGAGCAGTTGTAGGCGAGCATCTGGTCCGGGTACTCGGCCTTGATCGCCTCGGCGAACTCGCGGGCGACGTCGAGGTCGGGCGTGCCGGTTTCCATCCAGAGCAGGTCGGAGTGGGGCGCGTAGGCCAGGCCGCGGGCGATGCAGGCCTGCACGCCGTTGCGCACCCGGTAGAAGCCCTCCGCGGTACGGTCCCCGGTGGTGAACCGCTGGTCGCGCGGGTCCACGTCGCTGGTCAGGAGCGTCGCGGCCTGTGCGTCGGTCCGCGCGATGATCAGGGACGGGACGCCGGCCACGTCGGCGGCCAGGCGCGCGGCGTTGAGCGTCTTGATGTGCTGGCCGGTGGGGATGAGCACCTTGCCGCCCAGGTGGCCGCACTTCTTCTCGGAGGCGAGCTGGTCCTCCCAGTGCACGCCCGCGGCGCCGGCGGCGATCATGCCCTTCATCAGCTCGAACGCGTTGAGCACGCCGCCGAAGCCGGCCTCGGCGTCGGCCACGATCGGAGCGAGCCAGTGGGGGGCCTCGATGCCCTCCGACCAGGTGATCTGGTCGGCGCGCAGCAGCGCGTTGTTGATGCGGCGCACGACGGCGGGCACGGAGTTGGCCGGGTACAACGACTGGTCGGGGTACGTCTGTCCGCCCAGGTTGGCGTCGGCGGCGACCTGCCAGCCGGACAGGTAGATCGCCTGCAGCCCGGCCTTCACCTGCTGGACGGCCTGGTTGCCGGTCAGCGCGCCGAGGGCGTGGACGTAGTCCTCGGAGTGCAGCAGGTTCCACAACCGCTCGGCGCCGAGCCGCGCCAGCGTGTGCTCTTCCTGGACCGACCCACGCAGCCGGATCACGTCGTCGGCGCTGTAGGTGCGCTCGACGCCCGCCCAGCGGGGGTTGTTCTCCCAGTCCTGCCGCAGCTCCTCAGCCGCTCCCTTGAGGCGATCGTTCATGTTCGCTCCTTATGTCGTCCCCTGGGTGCTTGCTGCTGAGTCTGTGCCCCGCCGTACCGCTTCCATAGAGGTTTTTCTAAGCGAAGAACGCTCAGATTTCTGCTAGAGAAAATACTGAGGCGTATTCGATGCAGAAAAGTTCGCGAAGTTTTCCTTTGGCCTAGACCAATCGCGGGGCGCCGGGATCTGCGTCCGCAACCCCTAGAAGAACCGGCGTTTTTCTGTCTAAGCTCAGCTCATGGCCTCGCTGGTGCGCGAAGAACCGCTGTCTTTGACTCAGGAGCTCGATCTCCTCGCTTTCGGGCAGCGGCTCCGTCACCTGCGCAAACAACGCGGGCTCACGCTCTCCGACCTCGGCGAGCGTGTCAGCCGGGCACCCAGTCAGCTCTCCCTGCTGGAGAACGGCAAGCGCGAGCCCAAGCTGTCACTGCTCAAATCCCTGGCCTCCGCGCTCGGCGTACCCGTCGAGGAGCTGCTGCGCCGCCAGGCCCCCAACCGGCGCGCCCAGCTGGAGATCCAGCTGGAGGAGGCGCAGCGCGACCCCATCTACGCCGGTCTCGGCCTGCCGCGGCTGAAGGTCTCCGCGCGCGTACCCAACGACGTGCTCGAACACCTCCTCGGCCTGTACGGCGAGCTGCGCGCCCGCCAGGCGAGGGGCACGGCGACACCGGAGGAGGCCCGGGCCGCCAACGCCGAGCTCCGGCGCCGCCAGCGGGAGCTGGGCAACTACTTCCCCGAGATCGAGAAGTCGGCGGCCGAGGCGCTGTCGGCCGTCGGGTACCGCACCGGCGCCCTGTCGCAGTCGCTCATCCAGGCCCTCGTCACCCATCTCGGCTACACGGTTCACACCGCCCAGGACCTGCCCCGATCGGTACGCTCCATCACAGACCTCCGCAACCGCCGCATCTACGTCAAGCACGAGCAGCTCGGCATGCACAGCCCGCGCACGATCCTGCTGCAGACCCTGGGCCACCTCGCGCTCGGCCACGACAAGCCGCGCGACTTCGCCGACTTCCTGCGCCAGCGCACCGAGGCCAACTACTTCGCCGCCGCCGTCCTGGTCCCCGAGCGGGCGGCGGCGCCGTTCCTGCTCGAGGCCAAGCAGGACCGGGCCCTGTCGGTGGAGGACCTGCGCGACGTGTTCGCCGTCTCCTACGAGATGGCCGCCCACCGCTTCACCAACCTGGCCACCCACCACCTCGACCTGGTCTGCCACTTCGTCCGCAACGACGCCGGCGGCATCATCTACAAGGCCTACGAGAACGACGGCATCGTCTTCCCCGCCGACGAGCAGGGCGCCATCGAGGGACAGCGCATGTGCCAGCAGTGGTCGGGACGGCAGGTGTTCCTGTCGCCGGATCGGTTCTCGGTCTTCTACCAGTACTCCGACTCGCCGACCGGGACCTACTTCTGTGTCGCGCACGTGGATCCCTCGCGGGAGCGGGACTTCGCTATCACTCTCGGCGTGCCGTACCGG
Organism: Nonomuraea sp. NPDC059023; assembly: GCF_042740095.1. NCBI lineage: Bacteria > Bacillati > Actinomycetota > Actinomycetes > Streptosporangiales > Streptosporangiaceae > Nonomuraea > Nonomuraea sp. NPDC059023. The sequence continues at coordinate 15,342 of NZ_JBHYIO010000072.1, forward strand.
GAGTCGCGCTGGTTCCGCGGCCGGGAGACGACCAGCCGCACCAAGTCCAACTGCCCGAACGGCGACTGCTGCCGCCGCCCGCCCGCCGAGCTGGCCGAACGCTGGGAGGGCTACGCCTGGCCGTCGGCTCGGGCCAACTCCCACGTGCTGGCCGCGCTGCCGCCCGGTTCGTTCCCGGGCGTGGACGAGGCCGACGTCTTCACCTTCCTGGAACGGCACGCGGCGCCGTAAGGCCGATCGATAGCGCGCCCCGCGACGTCTCGACCCGATCAAGGTCAGGTGGGCGCCGGCCGGCACCGTGGGCTGCGACGTCCAGCGACCCTGCCGCCCTGGGGGGCTTTGCCGGAAATCGTGCGCCTTAAGCTGGTAGGCGTGTGGTCGACGGGGGAGGGGTCGCGTGCTGCCTGAGGTGGAGTCCTGGTGGCGTCGCCGTACCTTCTCCGCGTCCGACTGGCCCCTGGGACGCCTGATCGAGGCGAAGGGCGGCACGTCCATCAGCGTCGTCCTGCCGGCCCGTGACGAGCGCGAGACCGTCGGGGAGATCGTCGGCGTGCTGCTGCGCGAGCTGCCCGATCTGGTGGACGAGGTGGTGGTGATCGACTCGCGCTCCACCGACGACACCGCCCTGGTGGCCGCGCGGGCGGGCGCCGCCGTACACGCGCAGGATGAGATTCTGCCCGCCCTCAAGCCGCTGGACGGCAAGGGCGAGGCGCTGTGGAAGTCGCTGGCCGTGACCTCCGGCGACCTCGTCGCGTTCGTGGACTCCGACATCCGCAACTTCCAGTCCTCCCTGGTCACCGGGCTGCTCGGGCCGCTGCTCGCCCACCCCGGCCTCGCGTACGTGAAGGGCTGCTACGACCGCCCCCTGCGCGGCGCGCCGACCGGCGGCGGGCGCGTCACCGAGCTCGTCGCCCGGCCCCTGCTGAACCTGCACTGGCCTGAGCTGGCCGGGTTCATGCAGCCGCTGGCCGGGGAGTACGCGGGGCGCAGAAGCGCGCTGGAACGCGTGCCCTTCATCACGGGGTACGGCGTGGAGCTGGGCCTGCTGATCGACCTGCTGTCGCTGGCCGGTCTGGACGCGCTCGCCCAGGTGGACCTCGGCGCCCGCGAGCACTCCCACCAGTCGACGGAGGCGCTGGGCGCGATGGCCTCCCAGATCATGCTCGCCGCCTGGTCACGGCTGGAACGCGAGTCCAAGATCCAGGCGGTGCACGAGCCGTCGACCCGCCTGACCCAGTTCCGCCGCACCCGCACCGGCCACCACACCTCCGACCGCGACGTCACCATCTCCGAGCGCCCGCCCATCCTCACCGTGGACGGCTACCGCCCCTAGGGTGCCGTACGGTCGCGTGGTGGCGGGAGGGCGGCGGCGACGAAGGCGGCGACGTGCTCGCGCATGTCCTTGTGCGCCGAGGCCTCCTCGCCCAGCATGATCCGGGCCAGCTGCGGCAGCATGGACGGCAGTAGCGCCAGCCCCGTGAGCAGGAACATCGTCCTGGCCGTGCCGGTGGAGGGCGCCTGTCCGAGGCCCTCGGCCAGGGAGGCGTTCTTGCGCGCGCACCGCTCGACCCTGACCTCCTGGCCGGGCAGCAGCTCCTGCCCCCGGTAGTTGAGCGCCTCCCACATCAGCAGCCGCACGAGCTGGGGGTGTTCGGCGTAGTAGGCCGACAGCCGGTCCACGTACGCGGCCGGGTCGGCGCCGGGCAGGGCGATCTGGGCGGTCAGCTCGTCCAGCGCCTCGGTGATGACGGCGTCGAAGAGCTTCTCCTTGTTCCCGAAATGCCCGTAGATCCGCTCTTTGTTGACCCCCGCCCGCTCGGCGATGCGATCGACGCGCGCCCCCGCGATGCCGTACGCGGCGAACTCCTCCCGCGCCGCGTCCAGCAGGGCGGCCCGGGTGGCGGCGGTGGAGACGTTGGGTGCCATGCCCGGCATCCTACAGCATCCAACTGGTTGGTTGACATCCAACTAGTTGGTTGGCTACGGTCCGATCTCATGACTCTCCTCGGCATCTCACCGGAGGCGGCGGCCGAGCCCGCACCCCGGCGTTACGCCCCCTTCGCCCCTACCGTGACCGCCTTCACCCTCGCCGCCATCCTGGTCAGCGGCCAGCTCTACATCGTCATCCCCCTGCTCCACGACATGGCCACCGCCTGGACGACCACCACCGCCTCCCTGGCCTGGCTGGTGACCGCCTTCGCCATCGGCTACGGCATCGGCTTCCTGCTGTTCGGCCCGCTGTCCGACCGCCTCGGCCGTCGCAGGCTTCTCCTGTACGGCCTGCCGATCGCCGCCCTGGCCACCGCCGCCGTCACCCTGAGCCCCACCCCGGAGGCGGCCATAGCGCTGCGCCTCGTCCAGGGCGTCGCCGTGGCCACCTTCCCCCCGGCTGCCCTGGCCTACCTGGCCGAACGCGTGGACCCGAGGCGCCGGGCCATCGCGATCTCCGCGGTGACCGCCGCCTTCCTGGTCTCCGCCGTACTCCTGCAGGTCGGCGCCCAGCTCCTCGTCCCCCTGACCGGCTGGCGCGCCCCCTTCCTCGTCTCCGCCGCCGGACTGGCCCTGTCCATGCCGGTCATCCGCGCGATCATGCTCCCCGACGCCCCGCGCCCCGCCGCGGCCTCCATCCTGGGCGCCTACCGGGCGCTGCCCGGCCTCCTGTTCCACCGCGCCCTGCTCCCGCGCTACCTGGCCACCCTCATCCTCATGATCGGCTTCGTCGCCGTCTACACCGCCCTCCAGCTCTACGGCGTCACCACCTCCCCCTCCGAACTCCTTGCCCTGCGCGCCGCCGGCCTGCCCGCGATCGTCCTGATCCCAATCCTCATGCCCTGGCTGAGCCGCATGCCCGCTCCGGCCAGAGCCGCCGCGTTCCTGGTGACAGCCGCCCTATCGGTGGCCGCGGTAGCCGTCACCACCCCCTCCTCCACGTGGCTCGCCATCCTGCTGGCCCTATACGTGGCCGCGATAGCCGGCGCCCTCCCCGGCCTGAACGAAGCCATCTCCGCCACCGCCGGCCCCGCCCGCGGCAGCGCCCTGGCCCTGTTCTCCTTCTCGCTGGCGGTCGGCGGCGCCATCGGCCCCCAGATGGCCGCCGCCTTCCCTTCCTTCACCCCTCTCCTGTACGGCGTGGCCGCCACCATGACCCTCGCCGCCCTGGCCGTGGTGGCCTCCACCCGCACCACCCGCCCCAGCTAACCCGTCACTCCGACCTCCGCGCCCGCCCCCGACCCAAACCTCGGCACCCCGCCCGGACACCTCCCACATCGCCCAAAGCCCCCTGCACCCCCGCACCCCCGGGCTGCCGGTGCCGCACCCCTCGCCCCCGCGCCCCGCGCCCCCGCGCCCCGCGCCCCCGCGCCCCGCGAAGCCAACCGCCCTCGAACCACCGCCGCGCCCCCGCGCCTTGCCCCGCCGCGGCCCGGCCCGCCCTGCCCCACCCGCCCCGGCGCTCCCCAAGGGCTCTCTCGACTCTGAGGCGGCCCGGCGGCCTCGCGCATCGCGAAACCGGCAGCTCTGAGCTGGCCATCCCGCGGGAGACCGACCTCGGGCCAGCGCGCTTCCCATGACCGGCGATCCCCACAAATTCGGGAAGGTCGACTCCGAGGGCCCCAACATTGTGCGCTTGTGATTGGACAACTACTGTCAAGAGAGGAGGGAAGGAGGAGTCATGGTCGACCAGGTCCGTCCCATCGTTCTCTTGCTCGCCCGCATAGCCATAGGTGCGATCTTCCTCGTCCACGGGTTGGTCAAGTTCACCGGCGGCATAGGCGGCACCACCGCCTTCTTCGAACAGATCGGCATACCTCTGCCAGGACTGGCCGCGCCCGTGGTCGCCGTCGTGGAGGTACTGGGCGGCGCCGCGCTGATCCTCGGCGCCGGACTGCCGATCGTGAGCGTTCTCCTCGCGCTCGACATGCTCGGCGCGGCGGTGTTCGTGCACTTCGCCAATGGTTTCTTCATCGACAAGGGCGGCTTCGAGTTCGTCCTGGCCCTGGCCGCCGGCGTCCTGGCCGTCGGCTTCACCGGTGGCGGCGCGCTCGCCCTCGACAGCCTGTGGCAGCGCGGCCGTACCACCACGAACGCCGGACCGAGCGCCCCCGCGGCCTAACGACGGCGGGGGAGCAGGCCGCCCACGGTGACGTCCGGGCGCTCGACGCGGGCGTCCGGTAACAGGGCGGAGGCGTCCAGACCGGCGTGGTTCAGGGCTCGGCCGAGTGGGTTCAGGGGTTTCAGGAGGGGTTCGCACTGGGCCGGGGGCGTGCCCATCGAGTACGCCAGCGAGCACAACCACATCGCCAGGTCGTCGCTCTGGCCGTTGAGGTCGATGCGGGCGCGGAACGTCCCCGAACGCGGGTCGTAGGCGTTGGCGGCGTTGTTCACGGCCAGTGGGGCGGTCTGGAGGAACGTCTCGATCGAGGCGCGCTGCCGTACCAGAAGCCTGGTGATGTGGGCGAGGTCGCGGGTGTTCGCGGTGATCTCGGCGCGGTTGTCGTCGACGAAGCCGGCGACCTGGGTGAGCGTGCGGGACAGGCCCTTGAAGACGGCGCGCAGCTCGTCGCGTTCGGCGTTGAGCCGGCCCGAGGCCGTGGCCAGGTCGCGCATGAACGCGCGCACATGCGCGTCGTCCTCGGCCATGGTGCCGGTGATCAGCGCGAGGTTGCGGATGGTCTGGGAGAACTCATCCCGGTTGCCCGCCAGCGCCGCGGCGGCGTCGGACAGGCTGCGCACGCTCGCCCCGACGGTCGCGCCCTGGCCGCCGAAGGTGTCGGCGGAGGCCTTCAGCAGGCGCGACAGCGAGCCGTCGGCGTTCGCGCCGTCGGGGCCGAGTGCCCTGGTCAGCGTGTTGAAGCTGCGCAGCGCCTCGTCGATCTCGACGGGTGTCCGTCCCGCGGCGAGGGTCGCGCCGTCCCGCAGAACCGCACCTCCCGTGTACGGCGGAGCCAACTGGACATACCGATCGGCCACCACCGACCTGGCCACGATGACGGCCCGCGCGTCCGCGGGCACCTTGCGGCCGGCGTCGTAGGCCAGATCCACCCGCACCCGGTCGCCGACCGGCGTCACGGCCGTCACCTCGCCCACCTTCACGCCCAGGATCCGCACGTCGGAACCGGGATACAGGCCCACGACCCGCTCGAAGTGCACGCTCGCCCGCACGGTGGACGCGGGCCGGAGCAGCAGGAAGCCGGCCGCGCCCAGGAGGGCGGCCAGGAGGGCGGCGAGCCAGCGGTTCATGGGGGGCTTTCGACGGGGGTGGGATGGTGAGCGAAAGGCTACCGAGGGTGACTGACATTCGCGGGGGCTTTCCGGCCTGGCGGCGCTGACTACCGGCCGGTAGGGTGTTACCGGCGGTAACTTTTCGGCCTGGGGGATCCGTGGGCGGGTGCGCATGCCTGTTCCGGACATGCGGGCATTCGGCATCCATGCGGCTACGCCGTACCAGGAAATCTCAGGGAGCAGCGAGATGAGCGGCTTTTGTCCGGAGCTCAGTGGTGATGTGCGCGAAGTGCGGGAGTGGGTGCGGACCTTCGCCCGCGACGTCATCCGCCCCGCCGGCGCCGAATGGGACGAACGCGAGGAAACCCCCTGGCCCGTCATCCAGGAAGCCGCCAAGATCGGGCTGTACTCGCTGGACTTCTTCGCCACCCAATGGTTCGAGGAGAGCGGGCTGGCGCTGCCGGTCGCGTTCGAGGAGATCTTCTGGGGTGACGCCGGGATCGGCCTGTCGATCGTCGGGACCGGGCTGGCCGCCGCCGCGCTCTCCGCGAACGGCACGCC
>NZ_JBHYIO010000072.1:21132-26121 GCF_042740095.1 Nonomuraea sp. NPDC059023
CAGATGGGGGAGTGGCTGCCCCAGATGTTCGGCACCGAGAACGACGTCAAGCTGGGCGCCTTCTGCGCCTCGGAGCCCGACGCCGGCTCCGACGTCGGCGCCATCCGCACCCGCGCCGAACGCGACCCTTCCGGCGACTGGATCCTGAACGGCGTCAAAACCTGGGCCACCAACGGCGGCATCGCCAACGTCCACGTCGTCGTCGCCTCCGTGGACCCGGCGCTGGGGACCCGCGGCCAGGCCTCGTTCGTCATCCCGCCCGGAACGCCCGGCCTGTCCATGGGCCAGAAGTTCAGGAAACACGGCATCCGCGCCTCGCACACCGCCGAGGTCGTCCTCGATCAGGTACGCCTGCCCGCCGCCTGCCTGCTCGGCGGGCAGGAGAAGCTGGAGTCCCGCCTGGCCCGCGTCCGCAACGGCGAGCGCTCGGGCGAACAGGCCGCCATGCGCACCTTCGAGACCACCCGTCCGTCCGTGGCCGCGATGGCGGTGGGCATCGCCCGCGCGGGCTACGAGTACGCCCGCGACTACGCCACGGAACGCGAGCAGTTCGGCCGCAAGATCGGCGAGAACCAGGCGATCGCCTTCCTCCTTGCCGATATGGCGACCCGGGTGGACATGGCCAGATTGCTCACCTGGCGGGCGGCGTGGATGGCGCGCAACGGGCGGCAGTTCGAGCAGGCGGAGGGGTCGATGTCGAAGCTGGTGGCGGGCGAGACGGCGGTGTGGGTGACCGAGCAGGCCATCCAGATCCTGGGCGGAGCCGGGTACACCCGCGACCACCCAGTGGAGCGCTTCCACCGCGACGCCAAGATCTACACCATCTTCGAGGGCACCTCGGAGATCCAGCGCCTGATCATCGGCCGGGCCGTCACGGGGTTGCCGGTGCGGTGAGAGTCGGTGGGAAACTGGCGGGGTGAGTGACGACGACCGCCTCGGCCCGCCCGTGACCAGCGCCTCCATCATCGTGCTGACTCTGGCGCGGCGGGTTGAGAATGAGCTGACGGCCGCGCTGGCGCCGCTTGATCTGACGGTCAGGAGGCTCGGGCTGCTGGGGCATATCTCGGGGGTGCCCGGGGCGTCGTTCAGTGATCTGGCGCGTATGCAGGGGGTCACCGTGCAGAGTGTGCACGCGGCGGTGAAGTCGCTGGAGGCGGCGGGGCTGGTGCGGGACCACACGGCGCGCGCGGGCTCGGCCTCCGCGATCGAGGTGACGCCGGACGGTGTGGACCTGCTGCGGGCGGCCAGGAAGGCGGTGGCCGAGGCGGACGAGCGCCTGTTCGGCCCGGACGCCGACCCGGTCCAGCACCGCGTCGGCCAGGCCGTCCTCGCCGCCTTCCTGGCCGCGGCGCCCGGCTTCCCGGCTCAGGCACCCGACCCGCGCTGAGGTTCCCGGCCTCTCACGCTGAGGCGGCCGATCCGCGGTGAAGTACCCCAACCTTCAGGGCGGCTGAAGTATGCCCTAAGCTTCAGCCACCCTGAAGGTTGGAGGAGGAGACATGCTGGAACATGTCCTGCTGTCGGTCCACGTGCTGGCCGCCATCGTGTTCGTCGGCGGCTCGGCCGTGGCGACGAGCCTGTTCCCCCGTTACGCGCCCGCCCCGGCAGGGGAGGGCCGCAGCCGGTCGGTGGCCGTCGCGCTGCACCGCGTCACCCGCGGGTACGCCGCCTTCGGCCTCGTGGTCCCGCTCGCCGGGATGATCCTGGCCGGAGTCCAGGGCCGGATGGGCGAGATCTGGATCATCGTGTCGATGGTCCTGACCGCCGCCGCGGCCCTGCTGCTCATCACCCAGATCTACCCGCGCCAGCGCGACGCCCTGGCCGACCAGGGCGAAGGCGACCCGGCGCGGCTGCGGCAGCTGTCGATGTTCGCCGGCGTCTACAACCTGGCGTGGGCGATCGTCGTGGTCCTGATGATCGTACGGCCCGGCTCCGGACAGGCGGCGTGAGCCGGATGCGCCTGCTGCGGATCGCCTCGGCCGCCGAACTGCTCTCGCTGGCGGTCCTGCTCACGAACCTGTTCACGGTGCACGCCAAGGTCATCACGACGTTCGGCGGCCCGCTGCACGGCATCTCCTACGTGACCGTCATCGCCGCCGCCTCCCTCGCTCCGTCCACGGGCCTGCGGGGGACCATGTGGCGCGCCTTCGTCCCCGGCGTCGGCGGCCTGCTCGCCCTGCGCCACCTGCGTGCGGAAAGGGCGGAAAGGACCGGGCATGGAAGCGTATGACGGCCTGCCGTTCCCCAGGACCGCCCTCGCGATCGAGGCCGTGCGCCACGCCCGCGCCATCGAGAGCCCGGCGATCTTCAACCACAGCATGCGCACCTACCTGTACGGCCGCTTCACCGGCGAGACGCAGGGCGTGCTGCCGGGCCGCGACTACGACGACGAGCTGTTCTTCCTGGCCTGCGTGCTGCACGACGTGGGGCTCAGCGAGCCGGGCAACGGGCAGAGCAGCTTCGAGATCGACGGCGCGGACCTGGCCGCGAACTGGCTCGTCGAGCGCGGCCTGCCGCGAGACGGGGCCGAGGTGGTCTGGGACGCCGTCGCCCTGCACCTCAGCCCCGCGATCGCCCTGCGCAAGCGCCCGGAGATCGCGCTGGTGACCGCCGGCGCCGGGTACGACATCGGCGGGGACGGGCCCCCGCTGCCCGCCGGCTACGCCGAGCGCGTCCACGCGGTGCTGCCGCGGCTGCGCGCCGCCGCCGTCCTGCACGACGAGATCCTCGCCCAGGCGCTCGCCGACCCGCGCAAGGCGCCGCCGTTCAGTGTTCCCGGTGAGCTGGTACGGCAGGCCACCGGCCAGACCTGGCCCACGTGGCGTGAGATGGCCGGGTGGGGCGACTACGACGAGGTTTCCTAGAAAGCGGAGAAACCCGCGATGTGGTGGATCATGGCCTTCGTGGACTTCGCGGGGGTATTCGACATTCATCTGACCGTTGCGCCAGGTGGCGACGTGGAACGGCTGGACGCCTGGGCGGCGGGCAACCAGGCCACGCTGACCCACGTCGTGCTGGAGCGCGGCGCCGTCACCTGCCAGCCGACGCTGACGCTCGCCGGCCGCGGCACCCTGCCCGAGCAGCGGGCCGCCGCCGCGACGTGCGCGGCGGGACTGCGGGAGGCGGGGTTCCGCGTGGTCAGGGTGAAGATCGAGGCGGCGCCGTGGAACCGGGACGTGCCCTGGACCGCCGCCGCGGCCGCGAAGCTCGACGGATGCTACTTCGAGCACCACGTCACGGTGACCGACCCCGCGCGCACGGAGAAGCTGGCCGAGATCGCGCAGCGGCACTCCGCGCACCTGTCGCGCAACGCCCGGCGGGTACGCCCGGACGGCTCAGCCGAGCGATATGTGACCCAGCGGTGCCGGGGCGTCGGCCTGTCCGTGGCGGGGCACCGGCTCGACGCGCTGGTACGGGCGCTGGGTGCGGGCGGCTTCGCCGTACTGGAGGCAGAACGTGAGTTCGTCGTGCACGACGACAACCCCGGCATCGACCGCGGCTGGATCGAGGAGGCTCAGCCGCGGGCGGACAGGTAGGCGTCCAGGGCGGCGGCGCCGCCGAGCATGGCCAGGCCGCGGGCCGACAGCCGCTCGCGCCAGCCCGACAGCGCGGCCTCCAGCGGCGCGATGCCGCCGGCCGCGCGGACCTGGGCGAGCAGGGGGGCGATCTGCTCCAGCAGGTAGCCGCCGCGTCTGAGCTGGTGGGCGAGCTGGGCGTCGCGCACGTCGGCGGAGGCGTAGACGCGGTAGCCGGTGCGCGGGTCGCGGCCGGGGCGCAGGATGCCGGCCTGTTCCCATTTGCGGAGCGTGGCGGGGCGCACGCCCAGCCTGCGGGCCAGCGGGCCGATGTGGGTGACGCCGTGCTCGGCCGGGGTGGGTGCCAGGTCGCGCAGCGCGTTCTCGACGGCGGTCAGCGTGCGGCGGTCCTCCATGAGCTGGGCGTGGCTCTCGTCGATGAGCCGCAGGGCCTCCTCCAGCGCGTCCTCGTTGATCGCGCGAAGGACCGCGGTGGCCGTGTGGTGCCCGTGCGCGGGAGTCAGGGCGACGAAGGCGCGCAGTGCCTGCGCGTGCAGCGGGGTATAGGCCCGGTACCCGCTCGGCGTGCGCGCGGCCCGCGGGAGGATTCCCGCCTCTTCATAATTGCGTACGGCCTGCGAGGAAATGCCGTGCTCGCGGGCCAGGTCGATCGGGCGGAGCTGCCTCATGAGTTGAAGGTTACGGCCTCGCCGTACCGGATGAAATCTCCAGAGCTTCAACAGAATGTTCAACGATACCGTTGAAGCATGGTTGACGTCACATGGGCGGACGCGCGGGACCTGGGCGCGGCCGTGCTGAAGCTGGCCGGGGCGCGCACGCGGCTGCTGGGCCTGGGGGAGCCCACGCACGGCGTCGAGGTCTTCCCCCGGCTGCGCAACGAGCTCTTCCGGTATCTGGTCGGGCACGCCGGGTACCGCTCGGTCACCGTCGAGAGCGACTGCCTGAAGGGGCTGGTCGTGGACGACTACGTGGCGGGCGGCGACGGCGACCTCGACGTGGTCATGCGCGAGGGGTTCAGCCACGGGCTCGGCGGGTCGGCCGCGGAGCGGGAACTCGTGGTCTGGATGCGGGAGTACAACCGCGGCCGGGGCGAGGAGGACCGGCTGCGCTTCCACGGGTTCGACGCGCCGATGGAGCTGAGCGGCGCGGCCAGTCCCCGCGACGCGCTCCTGCGGCTGCACGCGGCGCTCGCCGCCCACCTGCCGCTGCCGTGGAACGTCGCGGACTTCGCGGGGCTGTTCGGGGCCGACGAGCGCTGGGACAACCTGGACGCGATGATGAACCCCGCGCGCTCGATCGGGCGTTCCGACGACGCGGTACGGCTGCGCCTGCTCGCCGGCGACCTGACCGGCTACCTCGACGCCGAGGCTCCCCGGCTGGCCCGGGCGTCCGGGCGGGACTGGTGGCGGGCCCGCCTGTACGGCAGGACGGCGACCGGCCTGCTGCGCTACCC
>NZ_JBHYIO010000073.1:0-25836 GCF_042740095.1 Nonomuraea sp. NPDC059023
GATACTCCAGCGCCGACGCGCTCCTGAACGGCATCACCCCGCACCACGACATCCCACGTGTCACAGAATCGACACCTTGATTCTTTACGGCTCCAGTGGGTGCGGCAGCGTTGCCAGGACGCGCCGGGCAGGCATTGCGCCCACGGCATCGACCAGTCCGGCGTGGGCGTCGGAGATGACCAGGTGGACACCGGACAGGCCGCGTGCTACGAGACTGCGCAGGAAGGCCAGCCGGCCGGCGCCGTCTTCGCGGCTGGTGACCTCCAGGCCGAGGATCTCGCGCTGGCCGTTGGCGTTGACCGCGGTGGCCACCAGGGCGTGGACGTTGATGATCCGGCCGCCCTCGCGCACCTTCTGGGTGAGGGCATCGAGCCAGACGAAGGTGTAGGGACCGCCGTCCAACGCCCGGGTCCGGAACGCCTCGACCTGCGCATCCAACGTCTTGGCCATCGTGGAGACCTGACTCTTGGAGATGCCGGTGATGCCGAGTTGCTCGACCAGCCGGTCGACACGGCGGGTGGAGACCCCGAGCAGGTAGCTGGTGGCCACCACGCTGATCAGGGCCTGTTCGGCCCGGCGGCGGCGTTCCAGCAGCCAGTCGGGGAAGTAGGAGCCGGAGCGCAGCTTCGGGATCGCCAGCTCGATCGTCCCTGCGCGGGTATCCCACTCGCGGACTCGGTAGCCGTTGCGGGAGTTGGTGCGCTCGTCGCTACGTTGCCCGTAGTCGGCGCCGCAGCGGGTGTCGGCTTCGGCTGACATCAACGCCTCGGCCATGGTCTTCACCATGGATCGCAACAGATCCGGCTCGGTGGTCTCGATCTGCTTCGCCAGCCACGCAGCGGGCGTCACACTGTTGTTTACGGCCATCGCCTTGATCTCCTTCTTGTTCGCACTCGAAGGATCACGCGATGGCCGTACTCATTTCACGGCTGCCACGCTTGTGACCAGGTCAAACTCGTACACCACTTCCGCGGACGCAACCGTCCGGAGCTCACGCACCCCAGGCAAGGCCAACGTGGCCACGAGCTTGGTGGACTTAATTTTCGGCAGGCGCAGGATCAGAACCGCATTCCATGGCCGCGGTCACCCGAACAATGCGTCGGGCCCACTGGAGCCTTCCAGAAGAGCTACTCACGGGTACTGCCAACGGGCTGTCACCAGCAGCAGATCTCAAACGGTTCTGAAATTGATGAAGGCGCGATGGAGGTGTGCTGAAGGCGCGTTAAAGGCAGCGCCTGTGAAGATGACGTCGTCTCACACCATCAATTTAGGAGGCGGCACACGAATGCCCATTAAGAGATTACGTCTGTCAACGCTTGGCCTGGCGGCCACGGTAGTCGTTCTCCCCCTCACCATAGCCTTGCCGGTAGCCGCCGATCAGGCTGGCGCTGTCCAGCCGATCGGTCCGGGCCAGTTCCTGCCCGAGGGTCAGAGCTTCGAATTTTCAGAATCCGACGTCTCTGCGGGGGCAATCGGACGCAGGCACACAGTGACAGCTGTGGACGGGACTCTGGCGAAACCGGAGTCTGTGCCGTTCACACGGACTGACCTGGCGGTCTTTGGACCTGGCTGGGCGGCGGAGTTCCTCGGCGGCACGACCAGCCGCTCGCTCAGCGTCCACGGCGACTTCATTGTTGTCAGCGAGGTTGGCCTGCCCGGCTCCACTCGGTACGACCTCAAGAGCAGTGCCGCCTTGCCAATGGGGGGCGGCGTCCGCGAATTCGAAGCCGTCGATGGTGCCAAGCTCAGCGAGGGCACGCGCTGGGACGACGCGCTCGGAGCCTTGCGCACCACGATCATCGAGACACCCGCGATGGATCTCGGCGCGCGCGCACACGGGGATGACTCCTTCGCCAAGCCCGACGGTACCGTGGCCGACGCTGCCGACCTCAATCTTACCTTTACTTGGGCTCAGGTGACGTCGGACGCCGCCTCCTGGCGGGTGACCGGAGTTGGCAACAAGACACACGGCACCGCTACCGTCGGTTACGACGGCCATGGCCGTGTCGCCACCGTGACGGAACCGGCCGCCGGGCAAACACCGAAAAGCGTGCTGACCTTTAGCTACGCCGCCGCGACCACCGCCACGGCGGCGGGCTTCGGCGACTACGCCGGACGCGTCAAGCAGATCTCGCTCGCGACCGGCTCCGGCGCAACGCAGGTGGTCGCGAAGTACACCTTCGACACCGCCGGATACCTCCGCACCGTCACCGACCCCGGCGTCAGCGCCCAGGCCACTTACGCCTACGACGCCATGGGCCGCGTGTCCACGCTTTCGTCCGTCAGCAAGGGGGCCTGGGACCTGCGCTACGTCGGCGGCTCGGCTGCTCCGACCGCCACCTCTACCGGCGATGGCGGCCTTCCTAACGTCCCTGACTCGCCCGACAGCCCGCCCGCCGGTGCGCCGAGCCTCGCCGATCCCGACGCCACGGCTCCACCCGCAGCCGAGTTCCGGCCTGCGGACGACGTCTCGGTCCTGGCCTACCCCAGCTACTGCTCGACCGCCACGACCTGGCTCTACTACACTAAAGGTGGCTGTTCGGCGTGGGCGGCGCACTACGGCTGGCGCAAGCCGTACTGGCGGGAGTTGCCCACCCGCCGGCGGGTCGTGGGCGTGGTGTACGACCACTGCACCAGGGCGCCCGACCGGCCTTCCGGGTTCAACTTCGTAGCGGCTTGTGACATGCACGACTACGGTTACGGCCTGATCGGTAACAGATACAAGCTCTACCGCTACTACCTCGACAGCTGGCACAAGAGGAGCGTGGACGACGTGTTCCATGTGACCTTGCGCGACTGGACCTGTCCCGCGTACGGACAGCGCAGGGCCTACTGCGGGAGGGTCGCCTGGGTCTATCGCGCGGCTGTGCGCTTCGGCAATCCGAAGAACGGCGCGGACGCGACCCGTTGAGCCAACCAGTGGCAGGCCCTTCGAGGGCCTGCCACTGCCCGAAGGGGAGAACTATGAGCAGGGCACCTATCATCTCCGGTGCCTATGTTGGGGTCGTGCTGATCACGGCTGGCGTAACCCACTACGTCTCCGTCATGCACGGCGCGCCGATCGGTCCAGGTATTGCGCTCTTCGTGGCTACGCTGCCGTCTTCTCTCGTCGTGTTTGTGCCTCCACTCGATGCGCTGGAGGCAGGAGCGCTGACGGCCTTTCTGATCGGCTGCGGCGCGATCCAGGCAGGCACCCTGTGGTTCTTGCTTAAATGACCGCTCTTAGGTCGGGTCGCCCGAGGGAATCGCACCCTCGAGCTCCCACAGAACGGAGCGTGACAGTCTCCCGTCGCTCCGCTCCCGTCGTCCTGATCACCAGTAACAAACGGTCTATACCCAACGGGCAAACAGTCGGGGTACTGGCGGGTGATGCGCCGCCAGGCTTGGTCGGCTTTCTAGAAGGACCGTAACCGCCTTTATTGCTTGCGGATCCAGCGCACCAGGTAGGCGTTGATGCGCTCCAGGAAGGGCTGCAGCGCCGAGCGGTAGAACGCTCCGTAGCACTGCAGCCAGCCCCTCACGATTAGGTTGATCTTGCGGGCCAACTCCCCGAGGGTGTGGCGAGTACGCAGGTGAAGCCATCATGAGCGGACCTCCCCGCTGATCTTCTTCAGGGCGTCCTTGCTGATCGCGGGCAGGAAGTTGGTGAAGTTCACGCCCTTCCTGCTGCGCGCCTTGCGGGCGCGGAGGTGAACCGATCCGCTGGGCCCCTCAGTACGCCGACACTACGCCTGCGAAAATTGCGTCCGTGCAGTTCAAGCGGCATGTGAGTATTCGTGGAGGATTCCTCCGAGCCGATCGTGTGCCGCTCGACTGTTTGAGTTTTGTGGGCTGAGCTGCGGTTAAGCGGCGTGGTGGTATTCGCTGATCATGCCTGCGACGACGGGTCTTCGGCGGATGGATCGCAGGTCGTTGAGTTCGGTCACGTCGCGGGCGGACTGCGTCGCGGTGCCTGGGGGCCGTTGGTGCCGGACTGGTGCGGGCTGTGCCCGTTGTAGTGGATCAGGCACTCGCGAAGCACCAGGGCCAGATGGCGTTCACTGAGGATCAGCATCCGGTCCAGGAGTTCGCGGCGCAGAGTGCCGATCACTCGCTCGCAGATGGCGTTCATCCTCGGCGCCCGCGGCGGCATGGTGATGATCCGCAGCCCATCGGCTGTGAAAGCCTCTCGAAAGGCGACGGTGAAGAGCGGGACCCGATCGTGGATCACGAACCGCAGCCCGGCGATGCTCTCCCCAGATCCATGACCAAGTAGCAGGCCTGCTGCACCGTCCATGCGCCGATCGGATGCCCGGCCGCTCCCCCCAGACGCGGCCGCCGAGTGCCATGCTCGATAAAGACCACCACCTACAGCCGCTTGAACAGCATCGTCTCAACCGTGCTCTGACTTGCAGGATTCGCGCGGGTGTCCAGAAAGGCAAACGAAGAGGCTGATGCCAATGTGACCAATGATGCCACTGCTGCCTAAATAGGATTTAGGGCGCAGAGTGGTGATCATGGACGCGGCCAACGCTCATCGTGTTGCTCGGGCGTAATAATGGGATGACATCCAAGAGGGTCTCGGCGTACGTTCGATCCTTTCGGGGTGCAGTCGCCACGGGCTGGCCTCTGAACGATTCAATGAGGAAGAGATGCCCGAGATTGAGCTGCATGCGCTCGATGAAGAACTATTGTCCCGGCTTCTCGACGCCGCGGTTAAGGACGCTGATCCTGTCGAGGTGATGCCTCCGCTGGAGGGTCCCGCAGGTTGGACTTCGGAGCGGCGAGCGGCGTTCGTGCGATTCCACCGGACACGATCACTGTCGAGCAATCCCGTGGAGACAACCTACGCCATCGTCGTGGATGGAACGGTGGTGGGAGCCGCCCGATTGGCTCGGCTCGACGATGCTGAGCACGTTGTGGAAGCAGGCATCTGGCTCGGACGCTCGCACCGAGGCGAGGGAACTGGCACGGTCGTAATCAAGAAACTCGCCGCCTTGGCCCGTAACGCCGGTGCACGGCGCTTGTTCGCGAGCACGACGGCTGACAACGCGCCTGCACAACGACTCCTCGCCATCATCGACGCTGACGTAACCCACACGGACTGCGATGTAACGGCCTGGATCGACCTGTCGGCGTAGAGTCGACTAGGCCTATTCAGAGTGCGCGCTTACGCCGGACATTAGCCTCCGATGTCACCAAGGCGGCGCGCCCCTCGGTCTCGTCCTATTGAGACGCGACCGAGAGGCGGCAGTAGCTTCTGAACGGTTGGCTACGTACTGGAAGATGGCTTCCGCTCGGCGAACGACCTGATTCCAACCCCTGGAAAGGGCAGGTCGCCTGGCCCGCAGGCACTTCCGGACAACTGCGGGCACCAGGAGAACGACGCCGCACAACCACGGGGCCATGCGATGGCGACGATAACCTATCTGAGCGTGATCTCCGACGGAGGCCTGCAAAACGGCGAACACAGCGACCAAGCCGCCCACGACCTGCACGCCGTTGACGGTCACCAGCGCCATAACGGCCCAACCAGTCGAGCGCACCATCACGTACGCCACGGCCAGGCCGTATGCCAGCAGGGGCCGTCGCAGCGTCCCCACATCCAGCCCCAGTAGGTCGCCGACAACCTCGCATAAGCAGCGATAATGGCTGCGTCGGCGCCACCCATCCCACCATGGAGTACCGCTCGACCTGCGTTCGAGACGGTCTAATTCTCGAGGGAGAGCTCACCCTACGGGGAGTCCGGCGTCAGGTGCCACTGGCCCTCGAAGTCAACGGGTTCGCGGGCGGTACGCGTGCGGAGCTTCAGCGCCACCGGAGAGATCAACCGCAAGGACTTCGGCGTCAGCGGAGGCGGAGTCGCCGTCGGGGAGACGATTCAGCTGATCGTGGAGGTAGAGGCAATTCTTCAACGCTGAGCGGGCCATGCGTTGCGCGTATCACGGTCATGCGCGTTCGGCCTTTCCCTCGGCGTGAACGGCCGTGCCAGTCTGGCCGCGTCGAAAGGAACACCACCATGGGTTACCTGGTCAACTCCACGTACATCACGCTCGACGGGGTCATCGGCGACCCGCAGGACTGGCCCTCAACGGGTGACGACGGCGGCGCCTCCGAGAAGATCCAGACCGATCTGCTCCTTGCGTCCGACGCCCTGCTCATGGGCCGGCGCACCTACGAGGTGTTCGCCGCCACCTGGCCCGAACGCTCCGGCGACACCTACAGCGACCACATCAACGCCATGCCCAAGTACGTCGCCTCCACCACCCTCACTGCCCCCACCTGGACGGGCACCGGCGTCCTGGCCGAGCGGGCGGCCGAACGCGTCGCCGCCCTCAAGGACGGCGGCGCCCGGCTGGTCCAGTACGGCTTCGGCTCGTTCTCCCGCGCCCTCCTGGAACACGGCCTCATCGACGAGGTTCGCCTGTGGCTGCACCCCTTCCTCATTGGAAGCGGCGACCTGCTTCACCGCAAGGGTCTCACCGCGAGCTTCGCCCTCGCCGACACCAGGGTCCTGCCTTCAGGCCTCGTGGTGCTGACGTACCGGCCGACCGGCTGACCGCACGGCAATTGACCACTTGAGCCTCACGTTACGTGAGGTTTTATGCTCACCACCCATGCCATCAAGTGTCCACCGGACACTCCATCAGAGCAGGCAAGAATGAACAAGATCATCAACTCCACGTTCGTTAGTGTGGACGGCGTCGTCAACCACATGGACGCCTGGCACTTCGCCTACATCGACGACGAGTCCAGCCAGATCGCCCTTGAGCAACTCTCGGCTGCCACGGCGCTGCTGATGGGTCGCCACACCTACGACGTCTACGCCGGCGCCTGGCCGGGACGCGGCGGCGACTATCCGGACACGATCAACAACATGCGCAAGTACGTCGCCTCCACCACCCTGGACAAGGCCGACTGGCACAACACCACGATCATCACGGACCTCATTCCGGCGGCCGAGAAACTGAAGCGCCAGGACGACGGCGGCGACATCCTCATGCACGGCTTCGGCCCCGTCGCGCGAACCCTCATACGGCACGGCATGCTGGACGAACTGCATCTTTGGGTGCATCCACGTTTCGCCGGCGTCGGCGGCCCCGGCGACATGCTGCTCAGCCAGGGCGACAACACCGCCCTGTCGCTGATGGGCACGCGCACCCTCGGCTCGGGAGTGGTGATCCTCTCCTACCAGGTGGCGGGCGCGTGATGAGCGCGCCCCAGGCCGCCGTCCGGGCGACCCGGCGGGAGTGGATCGGCCTGGCCGTACTGGCGCTGCCGACCCTGCTCGTCTCGCTCGACACGTTCGTGATGCTGCTGGCGATCCCGCACGTCAGCGCCGACCTCGGAGCCAGCGGGACCCAGCAACTGTGGATCATGGACATCTACGGGTTCCTGGTGGCCGGCCTGCTGATCACCGCGGGCGCCCTGGGCGACCGGCTGGGGCGCCGGCGGCTGCTGCTCATCGGTGCGGCGGCCTTCGGCCTCGCCTCGATCGCGGCCGCGTACTCCACGAGCCCGGAGATGCTCATCGCGGCCCGGGCCCTGCTCGGCGTCGCCGGTGCCACGCTGACTCCCTCGACGCTCGCGTTGATCATGAATATGTTCCATGATCCCGGTCAGCGGGCCACGGCGGTCGGCATCTGGGCGGGTTGCTTCACCACGGGCGCCATCGTCGGCCCGCTGGTCGGAGGCGTCATGCTGGAGCGCTTCTGGTGGGGCTCGGTCCTGCTCCTCGGCGTTCCGGCGATGGCCCTTCTCCTCGTGCTCGGCCCTCTCCTCCTGCCGGAATTCCGCGGTACGGCGGAGCGCGGCCGGCTGGACCTGCCCAGCGTCCTACTGTCGCTGGCGGCCATCCTGCCGATCGTCTACGGCCTGAAGGAGACCGCCGCCCACGGCTGGCGGCCCGAGGCCGTCATCAGCCTCGTGCTCGGCCTGGCGGTGGCGGTGGCCTTCGTCCGCCGCCAGAACCGGCTGGCCGACCCCCTGCTGGACCTGCGCCTGTTCGCCGGGCGCAGGTTCACCTCGACACTGGCCGCCATGCTGCTGTACACCATGCTCTCCGGCGGCACGATGGTCTTCGTCGCCCAGTACCTGCAGCTCAACCACGGGCTGTCGCCCCTGCACACCGGCCTGGCGATGGTGCCCGGCATGGTGGCCGCGATCCTCGGCTTCCAGGTGGCTCCCCTGCTGGCGCGGCACGTCTCCACCGCCTACCTCTTCGGCGGCGGGCTCCTCGTCGCCTCCGCCGGACTGGTGGTGCTGACTCAGGCCGGAACGTCTGCAGGACCGGCTCTTGTGATCACCGGCTTCTGCCTGACCTCGATCGGCGGCGGCCCCCTCGTGGGCCTGGGCACCAACGTGGTCGTCGGCTCCGCACCACCCGAACGGGCCGGGTCGGCCGCGGGACTCACCCAGACCGGCAACGAGTGCGGCTATGCCCTGGGCATCGCCATCCTTGGCAGCGTCGGTGCCTTCGTCTACCGCACGCACATGAACACCTCGGCTCAGCAGTTCCCCGGCGGCATCACGGACGCGGCGTCCGACTCCGCCACCGCGGCGGGCGCGCTGGCCGCGGCGCTTCCCGAAGAGCAGGCCTCCGCGCTGCTGGCGGCGGCGCGTGAGGCGTTCACCGGGTCTCTTCACACCGTCGCCGCGATCAGCGCCGTCGTCTTGGCCGCCACCGCGATCGCCGTCATGAAGCTCCTCAAGGACCCCATCCGCTGAACGGTCGTGACGCACACGACAGGAGAGACATGCAGGGATACTCACAGTTACGGATCGGCGCCCTCGACGACGTCAACGCCACCGTGTCCCTGCACCCCGGCGCGACGCTCCTGTCGCTGATCGCGGGCACGCTCGGCGGACGGCCGCACGGTGTCCCCCGCCACTGGCAGCGCGCCGTCGCCGCGGCCATCGGCGACGACGCCGTCATCCTGCGCCCACTGTTCGACCCCCATTTCTCGGTCATCCCCGACTGCCTGACCGCCACCTCCACGATCGCGGAGGCGGACATGGGCACCTATCTCGCCGCCCTGGCCGAACTCGACGACTTCATCCTCATCCGGGAACTGGAAGCCGAGTTCGGCCCGGCTCTCCCCCGGCACTGGCAACCGGTGGCGGACCGTCCGGGAACATGGATACGCGCCTACGCGCGGCTCATGAACCGATTGTGGGAGGAGTTCCGCGTCATCTGGAAGAACGCCGACACCCTCCTGCGCCAGGAACAGGAGCGCATCGGCCTGGCCGCCGTGACGCGCAGCCTGCATACCCTGCTACCCGGCCTGAGCGAACGTCTGGCCTACGACGGCGGCTCCATCCGGCTGCCGGACCAGCAGGGCAGGTCCTTCGACCTCGCCGGCCGGCGGCTCACCTTCGTGCCCGTCATCTCCGGTCAGGGCGCCTGCCTGTTCTCCTTCGACCAGCCCGGCCCGGCGTGGATCGGCTATCCCCTACCTGCCGTCGGCCTGTTGTGGTCCAGCCCATCCCGCCAGCCCGTACGCAACGACACCGACAAGCTCGGCCTCGCTCTCGGTCACACCCGCGCCGCCATCCTGCGGCTCGCCGGGGCCTCCATCCCCATCGGGCAACTCGCCGCCCTTCTGAACTGCTCGCCTTCCACAGCCAGCTACCACTGTGACCAGCTCCAGTCCGCCGACCTGCTCAGCCGCCAACGCCACGGCCGCCAGGTCCACATCAAGATCACCCCTCGGGGAGCAGAACTCCTCACCCTCCTGACCTGACCACCTTGCCGAAAGGCCCTCACGTTGCCCCGCACTCATCAGAAAGACCGGTCATGGGCTCCTCTATGGCCCGCGTACGGCGCCGCCGGCTTCGTCGGCCTTTTCTGTGCGATCGTGCTCATCCTGGCAGCCGTCAACGCGGTCGTCGAAAGCGCGTGGCCAGAAGGAGACGGCCTGATCGCGCTCGGAGCAGTCGGGCTCAGAATCCTCACGGTCATGCTCGCGCTAGCCAGCGTCCGCCCCTGGGGCGGACGCCTGCCCGGCTGGCTCGTCCTGGGCGGGCTCTGGGGCTCGGCCGCCGCCCAGTTCGTCTATCCGGCGCTGGAGCTCATCGTCAAGCTGCTCATCCTGGCGGGTGTCCCCATCGCACTCGACAAGGGCATCAGCAACATGTCCGCGACAGGCTGGTTCAACTTCGCCGCCGCCTGGGTCGTCTTCGGCGTTCCGGCCGTCTTGTTCGGGCTCGCGGCGCTGTCCTACCAGCGCCGATCCGCGACGTCCTCCCGCTTCGCCTGGCTGGGTGTTCTGGGAGGCAGCGCGGCTCTGATGCTGATAGGGCTCCTCATCGGATAACGCCTCACCAAGCCCTCGTCGAGCAGCCCCATGTCGCCGAGGCCGGTCATTCAGCCTGCGGTTGCTGCGTTTTCAGTGAGCGCTAGCATCGCGCCGGCCGGGTCCTGAATGACGCAGTAGCGGTTCGATCCGGGCGCGCCCTTGATCGGGGTGAGCTGGGTGCCGCCGCGTTCGGTGCAGGTCTTCAGGCTGGTTTTCCAGGTTGTCGACGGCGATGTAGGCGAGCCGCGGGGGTGGTAGGTCGGCGTTCTCGCCGCGGCGGTGGCATACGCCGGCCACCCAGTCGCCACCGGGGGATGCTATGACAAAGTCGTCGTCATCGGTGGCCAGCGTGCCCTGCAGGGTTTGTGGCTGCCAGCCGATGACCGCGGCGTAGAAGTCTCTGATCTCGGGTGCGTCGGGGACGGTCAGGTCCAGGCCGACGATCGTGCCGGTGATGTTCATGGAGGGTCCTCCTGTTGTGCGAGTCTGGCCAGGGCGGCCAGACGGTCGTCCCATTCGGCGGCGATGCCTGCCATCCAGGTCATCGCCTCGTTGATCAGTTCGGGGCGGGCGTCGTACTTCACCTCGCGGCCGGCTCGCCGGGCGGTGATGAGCCCGGCTTCTTCGAGTACCGCCAGATGCTTGGCGATGCCCTGTCTGGTGATCGGCAGGTGCCGAGCCAGCGCGCTGGCGCTGGCGCCGCCTTCGCTGGCGATCACGTTCATGATGGTGCGCCTGGTCGGATCGGCCAGTGCGCCGAACACCGCGTCGACGGACACGGCTACGCCTGGGCGGCCAGGGACCTGCTCAGCCCGGTCACGCGCACGACCTGGTCCAGCACCGCATCGAGATCGAAAAGCTTGATGTGGGGGTACAGCCCACTTCTTATCGTGGAACGACCATTCCACGATAGGAGAGTCATCGGCGGAAGACGCGGCGGATGCCGATCGCGATGAGCAGGAGCATGGCGAGCGCGAAGGCGATCCAGGCCGGGCCGAGCGCCTCCAGCCAGCCGGTAAGGGCGCCCTGCAGTCTGGTGACCATGCCGATGATCGGGTCGTCGGCGGCCTCCCCGGCGAAGACGCGCAGCTCGTACCAGCCGTAGTAGGCGACGTAGAGTCCGGCCAGGATCAGGAGCGCGCCGCTGATGCGGGGGATGTAGGGCAGGATGCGCCGCATCCTGGACACCGCGGCGCCACGGGCCAGCGCGACCGCCAGGGACAACAGGGTGACCACCAGGCCGAACAGGCCGAAGACAGTGACGAATCCCGCGGTCATCGCCGCCGAACAACCCAAGGCCCGACGCGCGCCGCCACGCTCGTCACCCAGGAGCATGCTCAGGTAGGCGGGCAACAGGGCGAAACCACACGGATTGAACGCGGCCACGCTGCCCGCAGTCACGGCCAGCGCCAGCGGCAGATCGTTCATCCCGCGCGCAGCTTCTCGACCTGCGCGTTGACCTCCTCGGCACCCAGCGGCCCGGTGGCCTTGCTGGTGGAGCCGTCCGCCTTCATGAACAGGAAGGTGGACTGCGAGGCGATGCCGAACGTGGCCCAGACCGCGCCCTTCTCATCCGACAAGTGGGGGATGCCACCGGTACCGGTCCGCTGGACGAACTCCTTCATGGCCGCTTCGGTGTCCAGGCTCGCGACGCCGACAAAAGCCACGTCCCTGTACGCGGCGGCGGCCTTGACATGCGGCGCTTCGGCCCTGCACTTGGGGCACCAGGGCGCCCAGAACCAGAACACCACCGGCTTGCCGGCCAGCGTCTCACCGCTGAACGCCTGGCCGTCCAGGGTCTTTGCGGTGAATCTCAAGGCTCCGGGGATGGAGCGCGCGGCCGACGAAGCGGTGCCGCTCGGTGTGGACGTCGCCGCGGGCGCCTGGCTGGTGGCCATCTGTCCGGAACCGCGTGCGGCGAGCAGCAGGACCACAGCCATGACGGCGACCGTCGTTCGAACTGCGACCATGCGGCCAGCGTAGACGTCAACCTGTCACTCAATTCTTACGCTGTGATGACGGGCATCGCGCGCTTCCCGCTCCCGCCGGTCGATGCGCTCGGTCCCTCGACAAGCTGATGTCCCGTCGAGGGTGGCTTGATGGCGGGCGTCGTTAGTTTCTAGTGAGTCTTCGTGCACGTCGCAGGCGCGTCGTCTGCCCCGGCGGGCAGGGAACGGCCCAGGTTTGAGGGCTCCATCGTCATCGACTCCACGAAGCACGGCCAGGTAATCCGTGACTTCACGGGGCCGGGCCATATCTCCCTCGGAGGCGCGACCGCCCTGAACAGCGGCGCGCTCCCCTATCCGACTGGAAGGCAGACATGCGAAACTTCGTCCGAATCCCGGTTGCCGCCGCGGCGCTGGCGAGCGTCCTGGCCCTGCCGGCCGTGGCACAGGCGGCCGACTCCAGCGTCTCCAGCTCCACGGCGTCGCGCTACATGGTCTGTACGTACCAGATCACCGCCCCACACCACTTCGTGACGTCGAGCGGCGATCAGGCCTTCCCGGTGCGGCTGGGTCAGCGCTTCGCGGGGTACCGGGATCTGACCGCCAAGATCAATGGCGTCCTTCACCGGCAGATGGAGCCACTTGGTCTGGCGTGGGGGCAGGTCGGAAAGATGAGGGTCGTGCCGGGCTCCTGCCGCATCTGATGCGAACCTGCCGACATCGTCGGCAGGTTCGGGTGCACGTGGAACCCGGGACGTGCCCTGCCTGGCCTCCGGTTACGCCTTGCCGTAGCCCGAGGCCGGGCAGGGCAGTTCATACGTGAAGAGAGTCATCCTGGCATCCACCCCCGTTGATGGGGTGGAGGTGTCGAGACGACATTACAGTCCCGCAATCGACAACGAAGGGAGCGCACTGACATGCGCCGGATATTCGTCTGCGTCCTACTGACGACAGGCCTGGCAGTAGCCAGTGCGGCGAGTGGCGTCGCGTCGGCCACCACGTCCGCGTCCTCCGACTGCAGTTGGAACAAAGCGCGACTCAACGTCCACAAAACGCTTTATCGCACCCCGCGAGGCTGGACCCCGAAGGGTTCGATCAAGCGAGGAACGATTGTCTATTTCTATTACACCAGAACGGACCGGGTACGCGTTCCCGCATGGAACGGCTATATCAAGGGGGGCGGAATGACAGTCCTCGACGGTGGGACCTGCACCTCCTGAGCCACCGGCGACGGTGGACAGGGCCCGTTGGGAAGGGCCATACGTGGATGACCGCAATACGCACAACGTATGGCCCACAATGACAGGGTGAGCGACAACCTGCCGTTGCCCCCAGCGCCTGACGCGATCGAGTTGCGCCACCTGCGCGCGTTCGCCGCGGTGGCCGACGAGCTCAACTTCGGCCGGGCCGCCAACCGGCTCTACCTGTCGCAGCCCGCGCTCAGCCGCCAGATCCGCGCGCTGGAGAGGCTGATCGGCTACGAACTGCTGCGCCGTACCACCCACAGGGTCGAGGTGACGCTGGCCGGGCAGGCGCTGCTGGAGCGCACGCGCGCCATCCTGTCCGAGGTCGACAACGCCGTGGCCGCAGCCCGCGCGGCCGGTGACGAGACGGCCGGGCGGATCGCCCGGCTGATGGAGCCGCTCAACACCATCGCCGGCACCGCGCACCTGCAGGAACTGCGCGACGCCAACGAGGCGCTGCTGGGCGAGTTCCCCGTGCCCGCCGACATCGACACGCGCCCGGTGAGCGCGGGCGGGGTGCCGTCGTTCGTGCTCACGCCGGGTGTGGAGGGCGCGCCCACGGTGCTGTACCTGCACGGCGGGGGTTACACCATGGGCTCCGCGTACGGCTACCGCTCCATCGTGGGCGCGTTCTGCGTGGCGGCCGAGACGCCGGTCCTGCTGCCGGAGTACCGGCTGGCCCCCGAACATCCCTACCCGGCGGCCCTCGACGACGCCGTACGCACCTACCAGTGGCTGCTGGACCGGACCGACGACCCCGGCGCGCTGACCGTGGCGGGCGACTCCTCCGGCGGCGGGCTGGCCCTGTCGCTGCTGGCCACGCTCAAACAGCGCCGGCTGCCGATGCCGGGACGAGTCCTGTTGCTGAGCCCGTGGGTGGACCTGACCTGCGAACATCTGGCCACGACGGCGCCGGCGGCGCTGCTGAGGCTGGCCCGCGACGCCGTACGCGACTACCTTCAGGGCCATCCGGCGAGTGACCCGTTGCTCCACCCGTTCGCGGCGGACCTGACCGGCTACCCGCCGATGCTCGTGCAGGTCGGCACCGGCGACGCCCTCGTACACGAAGCCCGGCTACTCGCCGAGCGAGCCGCAGAGCACGGGGTGGAAGTGGAACTCGACCTCTATCCGGTCGACGCGCACGTCTTCCACATGTACTGGTCGTTCCTGCCGGAAGCGGCCAAGGCTTTGTCACACGCCGCCGCCTTCCGTCCCGCCCAGGGCTGAGGAACGCCGGCGGCTCATGCGTTCCACGCATCGCGGTCATGCGTGTTCGGCCTTTCCTTCGGCGTGAGCGGTCGTGCCAGCCTGGCCTCGTTGAGCCGGAACACCGCCTCATTGACGAAAGGCCCGTCCCATGACCGCTTACGCGATCGCCCATCTCAAGACGCCGTCGATGCACCCCGACGTCCTGGAGTACATGGAGCGCGTCCAGGCCACGATGGACCCCTTCCAGGGGCGGTTCCTGGTCCACGGCCCCCCGGTCGACGTCCGTGAAGGCCAGTGGCCCGGCACCGTCGTGGTCATCGAGTTCCCCGACATGGACCGTGTCATGCGCTGGTACGAGTCGGCGGCCTACCAGGCGATTCTGCCGCTGCGCACCGGGCACATCGACGGCGTCGCCGTTCTCGTGGAGGGGGTCTCGCCCGGTCACAGCGCGGCCGGGCTCGCGGCGGAACTGCGCGCTGCGGCTCTGTGAGCGGCGCCGGACGTTTCGAGACCCTTCGAAAGGGTTGCTCCGGGCCGCGGCACGATCCAAGGCTGGTCCCGACGGGACGGCATCGGGGCTTCAAAGGCGGGCGGTTCATGGTGGTTGGAGAGGTCCTTGAGACCTCCGGCTCGGCGCGGGAGCGTGCGCTCTCGCCGCGCTTCTCCGTTCTTGGACCCCTCACCGTCAGCCTCGGCGACGGCGCGTGGCGGCCGGTGCCGGGAGCCAAAACGCGCACGCTACTGGCCTGCCTTCTCCTGCACGCCAACCAGGTCGTCTCGATCGAGAGCCTGTCACAGCGACTGTGGGGCAACCAGCCGCCCCAGGACGAACGGCGCGTCGTGCAGACGTACGTCGCACGGCTGAGGCAGTGGCTGGGGGACGGCACGACCGTCCGGACCTGGCCGGGCGGCTACGAGATCCGGCTCGGCCCCGACCGGCTGGACATGCTGGAGTTCCGCCACCTGCTGAACCGGGCCTGCCAGGCCGACTCACCCGGGCAGGAGATCGCGCTGCTGCGCAGGGCGGTCGGCCTGTGGCGCGGCGGCGCCTGCGCGGACGCGGCCTCCGAGATCCTGCAACAGCGCGACGTCGCCGTCCTGGAAGAGGAGCGCAGGCGCGCCGTCGAACGCCGTATCGACCTGGACCTGTCCTCCGGCAGCCCCTCCCGTGACCTCATCCCCGAGTTGCGGACGCTGACTCTGGAGCATCCGTTGCGCGAGCGGCACTGGGCGCAGTTGATGCGCGCCCTGCTCCAGGCCGGACGGCGGGCGGAGTCGCTGGACGCCTACCGCGAGGCCTTCGGCCATCTGCGCGAGGAACTGGGCGTCGAGCCCGGAGCCGAACTGCGTGACCTTCACCAGGCGATCCTCGCCGGGGTGCCGGAGCCCACGACGGGCGCCGCCGAGGCGCACCCACCGCGCGAAACGCCCGCCGATGTCAGCGGCTTCGTGGGACGCGCGGGCGAGCTCGAAACCCTGGACCGGGCCGCGAAGCATCCGGGCGCCACCGTCATCGTGGGCCGGGCGGGCGTCGGCAAGACCGCGCTGGCCATCCACTGGGCCGCTGCCGCCGCCGGCGCCTTCCCCGACGGCCAGCTCTACCTCGACCTGCGCGGGTTCGACGCTCTACCGTCCCTCTCCCCCGGCCAGGCCCTGCGCATCCTGCTGCGCGGTCTCGGCGTGCGCCCGGCTGACGTTCCCGCGGATCGCGACGCGGCAACCTCGATGTTCCGATCTCGTACGGCCGGCCGCAGGATGCTGATCCTCCTGGACAACGCTCGCGACACCCGCCACGTGCGGCCCCTGCTGCCCGGCAACGGCCCGACGGTCATCATCACCAGCCGCAACCAGCTGCGCGGCCTGGTCACCAGCGGCACCGCGGCGCGGATCGCCCTGCGCCCCCTGCCACCGGAGGAGTCCCTGGAACTGCTGGCCGGACAGGCAGGCCACGACCGGCTGCGCCGCGAACCCGAGCAGACGAGGACCCTGGCCGAGCTCTGCGAGCACCTGCCCTTGCCATTACGGATCGTCGGGGAGCGGCTCGCCCGCGTGCCCGGACTGTCCGCCGGAGCGCTCGCACGCGAGATCGAGCGCGACGTCCTGGCCGCCTTCCAGGCGGGCGACGGCGACCAAGATGTCCGGCGAGCGCTGGCCTGGTCGTACGAGCGCCTCGACCCGGCGGCCCGGCGGACTCTGCGCCTGGCCGCCTCCCTCTACCCCGGCGACGTGCTGGAGCCGGAGCCACTCGCCGCGCTCGTCCAGGTGCCGCCCGACCGGATCCGGCGGCACCTGGACCGGCTGAACGCCGACCACCTGGTCGAACAGACCGCTCCGGAGCGCTACCGCCTGCCGCGGCTGGTCCGCGCGCACGCGACGGCTGAGCCGTTATCACCCGAGGAAAGGACAAAGCCAATGGATACCCGGTTGGACGGGCAGGTGCTCCTGCCAGGAGACGAGGGCTACGACACCGCCCGGTCGGTCTGGAACGCCATGGTGGATCGGCGGCCCAGCGTCATCATGCGGTGCGCGAGCGTGGCCGACGTGCGCGCGGCCGTACGGGCTGCTCGTGAGAGGGACCTGACGGTCGGCGTGCGGTGCGGCGGGCACAGCATCGTGGGGCACGCCGTCCCCGAGGGCGGCCTGATGATCGACCTGTCGCCGCTGGCGTCCGTGCGGATCGACCCGGCCGCCCGCCGCGCCGTGGTGCAGGGCGGCGCGCTTCTGGGCGCGCTGGACGACGCCGCCCAGGTGTACGGCCTGGCCACCACGGCCGGGAACGTCTCGCACACCGGGGTGGGCGGGCTCACCCTCGGCGGAGGGATGGGCTGGCTGGCCCGCCGCTACGGCCTGACCTGCGACAACGTCGCCAGATTCGAGCTGGTCACCGCGGACGGCGAGCTGGTCAGGGCGACGCCGGAGGTCAACGCGGAGCTGTTCTGGGGCCTGCGTGGCGGCGGCGGGAACTTCGGCGTGGTCACCGAGTTCGAGTTCGTCCTGCACAAGGTGGGCACGCGTGCCTTCGTCGCCGAGCACGACTTCGCCGCCGACACGGCGTTCGACGCGATGCGCGCCTGGCGCGACCTCAGCGCCGAGGCTCCGCGCGAGGCCACTTTCAACGCCACCGTCGCCGACGGGGTCGTGACGCTCGGATGGGTCTGGGTCGGCGATCCGGAGCAGGCACGTCTCCACGTCGCCGCCCTGGAAACACTAGGTAAGCCCCTGGCCGTCCGCGCGCACGAGATCAGCTATCTCGACCTGCAGCGGCGCGATGACAGCGCGGAAGGGCACACCTTCCGCCGCTACTGGAAGGGCCACTACTTCACCGAGCTGAGCGACGAGGCGATCAAGGGCATCTTGCTGCACGGAGTCGGCCACCACGGCGTCGCCGCCAGCATCCAGCAGTACGGCGGCGCCATCGCCGAGGCAGGCGACTCGGCCTTCGCCCACCGATCGGCCGCGTTCGAGTATGTCGCGGCGGCCAAATGGAACGACCCCGCCGAGGACGAGACCCGGATGGCCGACGCCAGGCTGCTTGCGGCGAACCTGACACCGCACGCCGCCGGCGCCTACGTGAACGTCCTGTCCGACGACGACAACGGCCTCGGCCGCGTCTACGACCAGCCTCGCCTCGACCGGCTGCGGGCACTGAAGCGGGAGTGGGACCCCGACAACATCTTCCGCCACAACCACAACATCACACCCTGATTCGCCGCGACGTAGGACTTTCGGCTTGAGCCTCACGCTACGTGAGACTTTATGGTCATCGTCATGAGCGACAAGAAGATCCAGTCTCCCCTGACCGACGCCGACAAGCGCGAGGTGTGGGGCGAATGGGCGGAGAAGGAAGACCAGCATCTTCGAGAGGTGGAACAACGCTGGGGCGACTCGGACGCCTACAGCCAGACGGCCAAGCGAGTCGCCCGCTACGGTAAGCGCGAGTGGGAACAGATCAACGACGACAACGCGGTCATCGAGGCACGCATCCGCGACCTCATGGACGCGGGCGCCGACCCCGAGGGCGAGGCCGCCATGGATGTCGCCGAGGCGCAACGAACGCACGTCAGCCGCTGGTTCTACGATATGAGCCACGAGTTCCACGTGCTCAAGAGCCAGCTTTACGTGGACGATCCGCGCTACCGTGCAGGCATCGAGGACAACACCCGCCCCGGCGCGGCCGAGTGGCTGCAGGCGGCGATCACCGCCAACGCCACCCGCGCGGCCGCCGCGTCGCCGGAATCACGGAGATAGGAGCGGCAGGACGGATTACTGGGAGGTCTGCCGGGTGTCCAAGGCCGATAACCGGGCATTTCTGCAGGGAGTTTTCGCCGAAACCGCGAAGGGTAATGGGCGACCCTTCATCGACGCTCTGGCCGATGACGTCCGCTGGACGATCATCGGCCAGACCGCGTGGTCAGGCACCTATGACGGAAAGCGTGCCGTACTGGAGGACCTGCTCCGCCCGCTCGCGGAACAGCTCGGCGGGCGCAATGTGGTCAGCGCCGAGCGCTTCGTGGCCGATGATGATGTGGTCGTCGTCGAAGGCCGCAATCACAGCATCACCACATCCGGGCGCCCCTACCCGAACCGCTATTGCTGGATCTTCGTCATACGCGACGGCAAGGTCGCCGAGATCACCGAGTACACCGACACCCAATTGATCGCCCAGGTCCTCACTCCACCTCGAGCAGCACCAACGTGAGCTGAAGACCCCCTACTTCTTGGTGTAGTCGAGGAACAGCGTGCCGCTCCGCCCCTGCTCGAGTCCGGTCAGTGCCCATGAGCGCACGACCTCTTCAGCGCCGAAGACTCTCCTTCCCCGTCCCACGATGGCGGGCGCGACGACCAGCCGTAGCCGGTCGATGAGCCCGGCGTGCATGAGCGAGCGCGCCAGCTCGAGGCTGCCGTGCACGCCGATGTCTCCGCCCGGTCGCTGTTTCAGGTCGGTGACGTAGTCGATCGCGGGGGTGCCGGCCACGACGGTGTTCGTCCACTCCGAGGTGAGCGCGCTCGAGGTGACGACGTGCTTGCGCACGCTGTTGATGAACGTGGCGAAGGGCTCGAAGTCCGATGTGGGCCAGTGTTTAACCCAGTAGTCGTAGTTGCCTCGTCCCATCAGGACGTCGTCCTGTGTGGCGATGACCTGGCGGAGATAGTCGATCAGGTGATCCCCCTCGTCGGCGAGCCAGTCACCGGGCTCCTCATAGGCGACGCCGTCCAGCGACATCAGGTGGTACAGCACAACTTCGCGCATGTTTCACTCCTTGGTTCTTGGTTGGGTTGTCAGGGGAGGATCCGGGCACCGTCACAAGTCCGATGCCGATCGGGAATTCGAGTCCGCTTCACAGAGACTTGATGGTGTTCCTTGCGACACGGCCAGACTGACACGGCCGTTCACACCAAAGGAAAGGCCGAACACGCATGACCGCAATACGCCCAACGCATGGCCCACAATGACAGGGTGAGCGACACCCTGCCGTTGCCCCCAGCGCCTGACGCGATCGAGTTGCGCCACCTGCGCGCGTTCACCGCGGTGGCCGACGAGCTCAACTTCGGCCGGGCCGCCAGCCGGCTGTATCTGTCACAGCCGGCGCTGAGCCGCCAGATCCGGGCGCTGGAACGGCTGATCGGCTACGAACTGCTCCGCCGTACCACCCACCGGGTCGAATTGACGCCCTCCGGACGAGCGCTGCAGGAGCGCGCCCGCGTCATCCTCGCCGACGTGGACAGCGCCGTGGCCGCCACTCGCGCGGCCGGCGATGATACGGCCGGCCGGATCGCCCGCCTGATGGACCCCCGGCACGCGATCGTCGGGACCGCGCACCGGCAGGAGTTGCGGGAGGCCTTCGAGTCGCTGCTGGCCGAGTTCCCCGTCCCCACGGAGATCGACACTCGCCCGGTGAGCGCGGGCGGGGTGCCGTCGTTCGTGCTGACGCCGGGCGCGGAGCGCCCACCCACCGTGCTCTACCTGCACGGTGGCAGCTACACCATGGGCTCGGCGTACGGCTACCGCTCCGTCGTCGGCGCGTTCTGCGTGGCGGCAGGGACGTCGGTGTTGTTGCCGGAGTACCGGCTGGCCCCCGAGCATCCCTACCCGGCGGCGCTCGACGACGTACTGCGCGCCTACCAGTGGCTGCTCGACCGGACCGACGACCCCGGCGCTCTGGCCGTGGCGGGCGACTCTTCCGGCGGCGGGCTGGCGCTGTCGCTGCTGGGCGCGCTCAAGCAGCGTCGGCTGCCCATGCCGGGCCGGGCGATCCTGCTCTGCCCGTGGGTCGATCTGACCTGCGAGCTGATGGTCAAGACCGCCTCGGCACCACTGCTGACGCTCAGTCGCGACGCCGTACGCGACTACCTTCAGGGCCGTCCGGCGAGCGACCCTCTCCTCGACCCGCTCGCGGCGGACCTGACCGGCTACCCGCCGATGCTCGTACAGGTCGGCACCGGCGACGCCCTCGTACACGAAGCCCGGCTACTCGCCGCCCGAGCCGCCAAGTACGGGGTGGAGGTCGAGCTCGACCTCTATCCGGTCGACGCGCATGTCTTCCACATGTTCTGGTCCTTCCTTCCGGAAGCGGGACAGGCGCTGAGCCGCGCTGCCGCCTTCCATCGAGGAGCAGCGGTACAGCACTGAGAACCTGGCCAGCGCCGCGGATACGCTCGCGACCGATGGATTCCGACCTGACACCAGAGGGTGGCCCGGGTGGCCCGGGCCCACCCTCCACGTCAGGACCAGAAATAGAGCGCCCAGCCCAACGCTCCAGGGGAGCACTTGAACTGGTTGCCGAACAACCGGCGCCCCTCTGCGAAACACAGCTTGCGCGAGGCCTCCGAAGAGTCGCCGTAGGCCTTGTAGAGTTCCCAGCCCAAAGGCACGACATCGGCTCGCGCGGCCGAGGCCACGCCGAACAGGACGCCACCGGCGAGCGCCAGACCCGCCGTCGCGGCTGCCGCTTTCCTGAACATAGTGCGCATCGTTCCTCCTTCGATGAAGATCCGTCAGCTGACCCTGCGCAACCCTGCGAGCTGCAGGACCGCGAACGCCGCGACGACCGCGGCCTGTGCCAGCACCCATGCGACCCCGAGGGCCGTAAGGTTCAGCAGCCCCGTCAGGACGATGACGACGCTGCCCACAGCCCACACCCCGTTGACAGCCACCACCGTGACCACGCCCGCCGCCCTGGGACGCGCCGCCAAATAGGCCACCGCCGCGCCGTAGACCACCAGGAAGACACCGGGCCAGCGCAGCGTCGCCGCGTGAGGACCCAGGACCTTGCCGATCAACTCGCCCATCGCCACGTAGGCGAGCCCGTTGACGGCGGTGACGGCCGCGTCGAGCGCGAGGACGCGTCTAAGGAAGGTGAGTCCGGTTGAGGGAGATTGAGTGATCATGTGGGTCTCCTGTCTGAGTGCGCCACCAGTGTTGCGACCCCCAGCCACAGATCCCCTCCATCCCAGCGCCGGATCGCCCTCACCAGTTCCCAGAGCGAGCGAACAAGGACTGAAAACCACGTGCGAGAAACCCTGACCCCTACCTCAACCGCGGCCGGAGAGGCTCACCTGCCCCAGACGGGCAGTCGCGAGTGGCTCGCCGTTGACCAGTAGACAAAGCCAGGCCAAGTACGTCCGAGCCGTCATGTCCGAGCTGCCCAGACGCAACGGCTGGACGATCGCCGAATGGATTGGCGACCGCCGCCCGGATGCCACCCAGCGCCTGCTGAACCGGGCTCGGTGGGACACCGCGGGCGCAATGAGCACCATCCGCCGCTTCGCCGTCACCCGGCTCGATGCCGCCGCCCGGCCGGGCAGCCTGACCATCGGCGTGCTGGACGAGTCCGGCCAGGAGAAGAAGGGCCTGGCCACGGCGGGCGTCAAGCGCCAGCACATGGGCTGCGCCGGGGGCATCGACAACGGCATCAACACCGTCTACCTCGCCTACGCGCGCGCCGCCACCGGGCACGCGCTGCTCGGCGCACGGCAATGGATCCCCGCCGAGCAGATCAGCGACCCCGTCACCGCGATCACCACCGGCCTGCCGCTGCATCTGACCTTCGCCACCAAGGGCGAACTGGCCATCGACCTGCTGCGCGAGGCCTACGCCGACGACGTGCGCCTGGACTTCGTGGCCGGTGACGAGGTCTACGGCGCCTGCACCAAGCTGAGGACTTTTCTGGAAGAACACGGCCAGGCCTACGTCTTGCGTATCCGTGCCACCTTCACCCTCACCCTCGGCGGCGGCACCTGCCTGAGCTGCGAACAAGCCGTGGCCAAATATCTGAGGCAGAAACGCCGGTGGGTCATCCGCTCGGCCGGGAACGGCTCCAAGGGCGAGCGCACCTACGCCTGGGCTTGGATCGCCACTGCCAGCCCCGCCCACTATCTGCTGGTGCGCAAGCACCGCAAGAGTGGCGAACTGGCCTTTCACTACTGCTTGTGCCCGCCGGTCAGCCAGCCACCCCTGGCTCGCCTGATCACCGCGGCCGGGCTGCGATGGCCGGTGGAGGAGAGCTTCCAGGCCGGCAAGAACCTATTCGGCCTGGACGAGTCCCAGATCCGCCTCCACCAGGCGCTGTTGCGGCACCTTGTGCTGGTCATGGCCGCCTTGGCCGTCTGCGCGGCCAGCGCCGCCGCGACCCGGCAACGCACCGACACCCAGGCCACGCGCCCCACCCGTCCCGACGAGGCACCGCCCGCCGACCCTGGTCTGATCCCGCTGACGATCGCAGAGGTCAAGCGCCTGTTCAACGCCGTCACTGGCCACACACCAACCCTGGAACACGTTGCTCACTGGTCAGCCTGGCGACGCCGTCATCAAGCACGCGCCCGCTGGTTCCATCGCCGCGCCCGCCTGGCCACCGCATATATCCAGCTCAGCTAACGAATGCCAGCTGTCGCTGGGAGGCGCCCATCAGGGTGTCCTGACCTCCAGGTCCCCGGAATCGCTGGACAGCGCGATCGTGCGCTGGGCCGAGGGGACGCTCGCGGACTTGATGCTCTTGTGGCCGGAGTCCGTCTTGGCCACGATGTTGTACGACCCCTGAGGCACCTGGATCACGGTCTTGCCCGAATCCGTGGTGGTTGTGACCTGGTCAGGCGGCCCGGCGAAGGCCAGGTTCACATCGCCCGAGCCGGGGCCCGCGATCATCATGGTTCTCTGCATCTTCGTCATGTTCATATCTGAGAGATTCGGCCGTACCGGCGTTCTCGATGCCGGACGGATCAGGCCCGGTTGCCCGTGAAGCCGGCGACCACCAGCGGCAGCGCCTTACGGACGGTCTGGTTATGATCCACGTTGCCCGCGTCGGTGAGAGTCTGCGTGGCGCCGCGGGAACGTAGTTGACGCTGGCAGTACAGCGCGTTGTCGTAGGCGACGTCCGTGTCGCCCTGGGCATGATGCAGGCGGACCGGAACGTCCGGCTTCCAGTTGCAGGTGGAGTCGAGCGCGGTCAGCAGCTCCTTCAGTTTGCCGGTCGGCTTGCGCACCCTGTCCAGGAACTGCGCGGTGAACAACTTCTCGGACGTCGGCGGCAACGCCTGGGCAATCTCCGCAGCCTGATGGTTTCCGTCGAAGAGCTTCTCCACCTGCTCGTCGTACGGGGCGCGGAAGGCCTCACTCGGTGTGCGGTAGACGTCGGTATAACGGTCAGCCGAGATCACGAAGTAGGCCAGGTAGAGCGAGGCCATCCGGATCTTGTCGTTCGCAGCGGCGGCCTCGAAAGAACTCAGGTCGAACGGGCCGGCGATAGGGGCGAGGCCGCCCAGCCGGAAGTACGGGTCGCGGCCCTGTTGCAGGAAGCGCCCCACCATCATGGTCGCGGGACCGCCTTGTGAGAAGCCGCTGACCAGCACGCGCGAGTCGAGCCGCCGCTCGTGGCCTCTGGCGAAGGCGCGGGTCGCGCGCAGGGCGTCCACCGGGGCGGAGACCGTGGTCCGCGGGTCTCCGTAGGTGTGGTGGCCGGGCCCCGTGCCCAGGCCGAGATAGTCAGGGGCGGATACCGCATGCCCGGCCCCCGCGAACAGCAGCGCCGTGGCGCGGTCGGTGGATTTCTCGTTCACCGAGGCCACATCACCCCGGTACACGGTAGTGCCGTGCAACCAGGAGACGACCCGCAGGTTGCGCCGGCTGTTGTCAGGCAGGGCAACCAACTGGCTGGCGGTGGTGGACCGGCCCTTGGCGTCCACAGTGCGATAGACCACGCGATAGGCGCTGACCCCGTACTTCACCTGCGCCGCATCGATGCCGGTCGCCTTGAGCCGCTCGGCGACCTGGCCCTTGTCCAGCTTCTCCACGAGGGTCGAGGAGACCAAGGCGCCGCGTGCCACGGTTTGTGCTACTGAGGCTTCGGCGGGGAACGCGGTGGCAAGGCAGCCCAGGGCGAGCCCGGCGGTCACTGTGGCACGAGAAAAGGTCATGCCGAAACCCTAAATACAGCCGCAAAGAGCGGCATTGCTGGCGGCACCCTGGTTCTTGGTAGTGCCAGCCCTACCCATGGAGCGTGAACGGCGTCTTGTCCCGCCCGGACCGCACCTGCCGGCATCAAGCACGCGCCCGCTGGTTCCACCAACACACCCGCCTGGCCACCGCATATACCCAGCTCAGCTAACGAATGGCGGCTGCCGTACTAGAGACGCGACAGGTGCGGCGGGGAAACCTACCATGGCAGGAGTCCTTTACACGAAGGCCAGGGCTTGACGCGACTTTCGCGCTTAGCTGCCCATGAGAACAGAGCCCGCCTTCAATGTGGCCTCCTATCAACTTCGCCGAGCATATTGAGCCTTTTATCCTGAGACGGACTGCCGAGCACAGCATGATCGCGAGATTGGCGGGGCGCGTCCACCGATGCCACGATGCGAATGATCTTTAGGCTCGAGATGTTTACCCAGGTGCGACTGAATCGCACCGGGATCGATGGAGACTCTATTGGCTGGTTCCAGCCGTCAGTTGGGGCTGGTGTCGAACGTAGTAGATGGCTTCGTGTTCGGCGGCATCCCCGGCTGGGAGAACTTGCGGGTGCACCATGGGCGGGGTGCGGCTGGTGGTTACAGGGCCAGGTCGCGGCGGCGGAGTCCGTACAGGCCCGCTGCTACGAGGCCGGTGGTCACGAGGGTGAGGCCGAGGAGGGGGCCCGGTCCGGAGCCGGCCAGGGTGGAGTAGTGGATGTG
>NZ_JBHYIO010000074.1:0-24995 GCF_042740095.1 Nonomuraea sp. NPDC059023
GTCGCCTTGGTGTGCATGCCGACCAGCGCGCCGAAGATGGGGATGAGCGGCAGCGTGACCAGCACGATGACCGCGCTGGCCAGGTCCGCGGCGAACAACCGGATGAGCACCGCGAGCGGCACCACCCCGGCGACCGCCATGGCGGGAAGGTAGCCGGTCAGGTACGGGTCGAGCCGGTCGAGCCCGCGCCCGGCCAGCGTGACGAGCTCACCGGAGCGGTGGCCGGCCAGGCGCGCCGGTCCCATCTCCCGCAGGCGGCCGAGCAATCGCTCGCGCAGCGCCGACTTCACCCCGGTCGCGGTACGGCCGGCGAACACGCCCTGGCTCCACCCGAGCAGCGCCCGCAACCCGACGACCAGCGCCAGCACGCCCAGCGCCGCCAGCGTGAACCTGCCGGACAGCACCCCGGCCAGAAGCTCGGCCTGGACGAGCACGAGCAGTCCCGCCAGCGTGGCGGCGGCCAGGGTGACGGCCAGATGCCTGCGCACCGACTGCTCGGCCCGCATGAGCCGCAGGAGATCTTTGTGCACGAGTCCTCAGAAGAACGACGGAGTACGGATGGCGCCCCGGAAGGTCCGCCAGACCCATACTTGCGCGCCGACCATGATGGGCGCGAACGGCAACACCATGAAACTGAGCACATTCAGGCTGGAACCGGCCGCCGACGAGGCGATGAGGAAGCCGGCCGACCCGATGAGCAGGGCGATCACGGGCGCCGCCGCGGCCAGGCCGGTGAGCAGGAGCCGCGCCGCCTTCCCGCCCTCGCGCCAGTTCAGGAACGCCTGCCCGTGCACCGCGAACACCACGGCCAGCAGCGCGCCGAGTCCCAGCCCGAGCGGGTGCAGCAACGAGGCGGTGAACCCGGTGGCCGCGGCGTACAGCGCCACACCCCACCCGACCGACAGCCCGAGCGAGCCCAGCGTGATCATGAGATCCCAGAACGAGCGCCATCCGGCCCCGTCCATGCGGCGGCGGAACCACAGCCCCGCGTCGCGCAGCACCCACGACAGCAGCATCGCCACGACGATCGGATAGAGCCCGAACAGCACGGGCCCCTCCAGCATCGGGTAGACCCCGAACAGCGCCCCGGCCACCGCGACCAGCCACACCTCGTTGGCCAGCACGTACGGCGCCATGGCGGCCACCATCCGGTCCCTGCGCTCCTGGGGGCGGCCCAGCATCAGCAGGCCGACGCCCAGGTCGAAGCCCTCCAGGGCGAAGTAGCCGGCCAGCAGCACGGCGAAGATGACGAACCAGATCAGTTCCATGTGAAGGCTCCTAGAGGCTCATCGCCGGCCGGCGGTCCTCGGCGGGGGCGCCGAGGGCGAGGTCGGCGGGGCCGCGCCGTACCACGCGGACGATGAGGACGTAGTCGACGACGGCCAGCAGGCCGAGCACGGAGACGAACCCGATCAGAGAGGCGGTGATCATCCCGGACGTGAGCCCGGGGGACATGGCGTCGGCGACGGTGAGCTTCTCCCAGATCATCCAGGGCTGGCGCCCGATCTCCCTGGCCATCCAGCCGAGGATGGACAGCACGAACGGCAGCGGCGTCATGATGATGAGGATCGGGTAGGTCCAGCGCCAGGTGGGCAGCCAGCGGACCAGCGGCAGCATCACCAGCATCACCACGAACCAGAGCAGCTGCCCCAGCTCGATCATGAAGCCGAGCCCGACGGCGGCGCCGACGTTGTTCTCGAACTTGTCGGTCTCGATGACGGCGAACTGCGCGTAACCGGCGACGACCGCCAGCGTGATGCCGATCGCGGCGGTCGCCACGCCCGTGCGCAGCGACTTGGTGAAGAACTCTCCCTCGTGGGTGCGGCGCCTCAGCTGGTACGCGCTGGCGCCGACGAAGACCATGCCGCCGGTGAACAACGCCGCCCCGATGATGTGCGGGAAGGCCAGGACCAGCGCGGGATTGGTCACCAGCGCCCCGAAGTCGACCAGCTCCATGTGGTCGCCCTTGACGACGGAGCCGACCGGGTTCTGCAAAAAGGAGTTGGCGACCATGATGTAGAACGCGCTGGCGTAGGCGGTGAGCGTGACGATCCAGATGCAGGCCAGGTGGAGTTTCTTGGGCAGCCGGTGCCACCCGAAGATCCACAGCCCGAGGAACGTCGACTCCAGGAAGAACGCCACCAGCGTCTCCATGGCCAGCGGCGCCCCGAAGACGTCGCCGGCGTAGTGCGACAGCCCGCTCCACGAGAGCCCGAACTGGAACTCCATCACCAGCCCGGTCACGATGCCCAGGGCGTAGTTGATCACGTAGATCTGGCCCCAGAAGCGGGTCATTCCCTCATAAAGCCGCTTGCCCGACAGCACCCAGCGCGTGTTGAGGATGGCCACCAGCGGGGCCAGTCCCAGCGTGAGCACCACGAACAGGAAGTGCAGGCTGCCCGTCAGCGCGAACTGCGTGCGCGCCAGATCCAGTGCCTCCATGGACTCCGTCCCCGTTGTTGTGTCTGTCTACATATAGGGAGCCTACATGTAGACTGTCTATATGACGAACGGGAACCTAGGATTGTCGCCATGAACCCGGACGCGCTCCGCGGCCATCTGGACGCCTTGCTGCTCTCCGTGCTGGAGCACGAGCCACTCCACGGCTACGCGATCATCGAAGCCCTGCAGGAACGCAGCGGCGGCGCGCTCAGCGTGCCCACGGGCACGGTCTATCCGGCGTTGCGCAAGCTGGAGCGCGTGGGTTACCTGGCCAGCGAATGGGCGACGGTCGGCGGCCGCAAACGCCGCACATACCGGCTCACCGGCTCCGGCAGGCGGCAGCTCGAAGGCGAGCGATCCGCCTGGCGGGAGTTCACCGCCACGATCAGTGGTGTGCTACGGCCGTCCTCGTGATGCGCAGGCACCGCACCGCGCAGTAGAACTGCACCCCGGCCAGCACGTAGCTCACCGCCGTCACCATGACGCCCGGGGGATAGGCCGCGAAGCCGATCGGCCCCTTCACCCCGATCGTCAGGATCATGCCCAAGATCGTGGTGATCGCCAGCATGGCCAGCACCAGCCCGCCCAGCGACCGGGTCACCAGCCGCGCCTTGGGCAGCAGCCGGGCGCCGCGCCCGAGAGCCAGCAGCGACAGCCCGCCGCTCACGCCCACCGCGACCTGCAGCAGATCCAGCGCCAGCGAGATCGCGCCGAACCAGGCCGGCTTCTGCGCCCAGATGGCCGGATCCAGCGGAAACACCCGCCAGAGCATCGCCCACGCCAGCGCCGTCAGCGGCACGCTCACGAACAGCAGCCCGCCCAGCCTGCGCCCCGCGCACGCCGTCAGCTCGCTCTGGTACTCGGGCGCGATCTCCTCGACACTCCCGAACTCCTGTACGGCCAGCCGCTCGGCCTCCTCGCGCGCCAGCCCGTCCGCCTCGTAGGCGTCGGCCGTGTCGATCAGGCTGTCGCGGGCCTCGACGACCATGTCGCGCCTGGGTCCCGTCGGCCCGTACAGGGCCCGGCTCAGATCGGCCACGTAGTCGTCGATGAGCATGCCTCGATTCTACGGACGACGGCCTCGGGGACTCATCAGGGATTCCCCCGATATTGATATGTAGGATATTTCCTACGTATAGTGGCCGACATGGAAATCTCCACCGTGACCATCCCCGTCGCCGACCAGGAGACGGCCCTGGCCTTCTACACCGGCCCCCTCGGCATGGGGATCAGGACCGACAACCCGTTCCCGATGGGCCGCTGGCTCACCGTCGCGCCGGAGGGCAGTACGACGACGTTGCTGCTCGCCTCGTGGTTCCCCGAGATGGCCCCGATCGGCGGCCTCATCCTGACCGCGCCCGACCTCGACGACCTGGCCGGACGCCTGAGGTCGGCGGGAACCACCGCCGACGGCCCGTCCGACGAGCCCTGGGGGCGCCAGTTGCTCTTCCAGGACCCGTTCGGCAACGGCTACGTCGTCAGCCAGAGCTGATGTCCTCCGACGCCCTGTTCGCCGCACTGGCCAGTCCCGCGCGGCGGCGGCTGCTGGAGCTACTGCTGCGTGAGGGGGGCCAGCCGGCCGGGCGGCTGGCCGAACGGTTCGACATGAGCCGCCCCAGTGTGTCCGAGCACCTGAAGGTCCTCAGGGACGCCGGCCTGGTGGCCGAGGCCCGCAGGGGACGCGAGCGCCATTACCGGTTGGAGGCCGAGCCGCTGATGCAATTGCGCGACTGGCTCAGCCCGTACGAGCGGTTCTGGCGGGAGAGGCTGGCCGCACTCGGCACGGTCCTCGACGAGATGCCCGAGACGATGAATGAGCAGGATGATGACTGACGACCTGACCGCGATTCGCGTCGACCACTTCTACGCCCACCCGCCCGCCAAGGTCTGGCGCGCCCTCACCGACCCCGAACTGATGGCCAGGTGGCTGATGCCCAACAGCTTCCGGCTGGAGATCGGCCACGAGTTCACCTTCACCACCGAGCCACGCCCGAACGTGGGCTTCGACGGCATCGTGTACTGCCGGGTGCTGGAGATCGAGCCGGGAAAGCTCCTGAAGATCAGCTGGAGCGACCGCAAGAAGGCGGACTGGACGGTGAGCTGGCGCCTGGAGGGCGAGGGCAGGGGGACCCGCGTCTTCCTCGACCACGAGGGCTTCGACCCGGACGACCCGGCCCAGCAGTTCAGCCGCAAGATCATGGGCGGCGGCTGGCGCACCCACCACTTCACCAAGATCGCCGAACTCCTCACCACCCTGCCCTAACCCACCCCCGGCCCGGCGCACCGCGCCGACCACGGACCCGTCCAGCGGGCGGCCGTGCGCGTTGCGCCGATCTCCACCGCCGGGCTGCTCGCCGACGCGGCGCCCAAGCGCGGCGAGGTGGCCACAGCTGGAGAGCCCCCGGTCGCCGGGCCTGGCAGGTATCCCCGGCGCGACGGGCCTGGTGCGTCGCGCGCATCGCCTCACCAGGCGGTCCTGCGCGTTGCGCCGGTCTCCATCGCCGGGCTGCTCGCCGACGCGGCGCTCAGAGCGTGGTGAGGCGGCTACGGTTGGAGAACCTTGGCCGCCTTTGCCACGTCTTGAGGGTCGGCGTCACCGGAGGCGGGCTCTGGGCGGTGACCGCTTCTGGCCGGGGACGTGAGAAGGACCTCGCCGTCGACGAAAGGGCGAGGTCCGGAGGGTCAAGCCGTCAGGTCTGGTCCGCCTTCTTGAGCTCCTCGGCCAGCTCGGACCGGATGGAGTCCATGTCCAGCGCCCGCACCTGTCCGATCAGGTCTTCCAGGGCCGGAGCCGGAAGCGCGCCGGGCTGGGCGTAAACGACGATGCCATCGCGGATGGCCATGATCGTCGGGATCGAGGTGATCTCGAAGCCCTGGGCCAGCGCCTGCTGGGCCTCGGTGTCGATCTTGCCGAAGGTGATGTCGTCGTGCTTCGTGGACGCCTTCTCGAAGATCGGCCCGAAGGTA
This sequence comes from Nonomuraea sp. NPDC059023, assembly GCF_042740095.1. Lineage (NCBI taxonomy): Bacteria > Bacillati > Actinomycetota > Actinomycetes > Streptosporangiales > Streptosporangiaceae > Nonomuraea > Nonomuraea sp. NPDC059023. Next base: position 5,410 of record NZ_JBHYIO010000074.1, read on the forward strand.
CGGCAAGGCCCGCACCACGCAGCCCAGAAGTCGAGCAGGACGATCCCCTTGTCGGCGATGTCGTTGAAGTTCTTCTCTGTTACTTCGATAGTCGCCACAAGTGGCTCCTCGTATCGTCGTTGAAGTTGCAACGGTGTCAACCACTCACCGCTTTCCAGCATTCCATGTCCCGCCGGGCCCGCACACCAGGCTCCACGCGCGCCGGGTTCCAGTGACCTCGCCGTAGCCGCCCAGATTGCCGTGGCCGCTGCCGGTCACCGGCTGCTGGCAGGCCGTCAGGGTACTGTCGCGACCGCCTCCAGTCCGCTGTTCGAGAGCGCTGCCGCCGTGGTGGCGAGGGCGGCTTGGGCGGGGCGGCCGACCATGGCGAGGGCGAGTGTGGCCGGGGCGCTGGCCGTGGTGAGGGCTGGCGTGGGAGTGGCGCCGGAAGCGGAGGTGGGCGTGGGTCGTTGTCTGGGGATAAAACACGGATGACCAGCGCATTAAGGGCAGTTGGTGTCGTAAATATCCGCATGAAGGTGGATAGACCGTTGATACGGCTAACCTTGACCGGCGCGGTCCCCGGGTATGACCACTGCATGGACTGGGTCACCTGCGCGCATTCCGGCGCCTGCACAGGCTTCGCACACCAGCCTCACGGCACCTGCCTGCTCCACGCCACGCCCGAGGCGCGCGCGGAGGTGCTCCGCACCTTAACCCCCGGCCGCCTCGTGGACCTCCGCGGCACCACCATCGACGCCGAACTCCTGGACCAGGTCCTGGAGGCCACCGGACGCAGACCCGGCAGAACCCGCCTCGACCGCGCCCACTTCACCTGCGAGACGCGCTTCGCCGGAGTCTCCTTCCTCGGCGACGTCTCCCTCGACGGGGCCACGTTCGACCGCTTGGCGTCCTTCTTCGGCGCTCGCTTCGAGGGCAACGTCTCTCTGGCCGGCGCCCGTTTCGCCCGCGAACTGTCCTTTCACGGGGTCAGGGTCCGCGGCCACCTGTCGCTGGACGGGGCCGTCCTGGCGCGCGACGCCCTGTTCAGCCAGACCGCCTGCGGCCGCGGCCTGTCCTGCGAGCGAACCCGGTTCGACGGGTTCGCCACCTTCGACGCCGCGATCGTCGGTGACGGCGCCGGTTTCCGCGGCGCGCGCTTCGGCCGTACGCTCTCCTGCCGCAAGATCGTCGGCCCGGTGGCCTTCGACGCCGCCCACTTCCTGGGCAACGTCTACGTCTCGGTCACCGGCCGTCTCTCTGCCGCCCACGTGCACGCCGAGTCGGGACTCGACCTGTGCGTCACCGGCTCGGGCGCCGATCTGCGCCACGCCGAGATCACCGGCCCGCTGCTGCTGCGCCTCACCGACGCCCAGGCCGACCTGGAATCCGCGGTGCTGCACCACCCGTCCGCCATCTCCGGCCGGGGCCGTGCCGCCCTCACGTCCCTTCGCGAGGTGAACGCCCCCGCACTCAACCTGACCGGCCTGGACCTGTCCACCTGCCGCTTCGCCGGCTACAGCGACCCGGCGGGCCTGCGCCTGAAGGACTGCGCCTTCGCGTTCACGCCCAGCGGCGTCCGCTTCGGGCTGCGCTGGCCGCCGATGCGCTGGTTCTCCCGCCGCCGCTCGCTGGCCGACGAACACCTGTTAAGAGGCTGGACCGCCCCCGGCGAGACCGCCGCCAGCGCGGAACGCCTCGCCATCCTCTACACCGGCCTGCAGGCGGGCCTGGACGACGAGTCCATAGCCAGCGACTTCGCCTTCGGCGCCATGGAGATGCGCCGCAAGGCCGGGGCGTCACGGCGATGGTGGCTGGCCCTGTCGTGGCTGCTGTGCGGCTACGGCCTGCGGATGGGCCGAGCGGCACTCTGGCTGGTCATCCTGATGGCGATCACGGCCGGCGTCTTCTGGACCTCCACCAGCCAGGCCACCCGCCGCCCCGTCCCCACCCACCCCGACCCCTCCATCCACCTCCCCTGACACCCCAAAACCCGCCGAACCGGGGGCGTGGCGCCGGTCAAGAGCGGAGTTGTTACGGCGAGCGACTCCGTGAGCCCTCACGACCATCGCTCGACAGAGGGAAAGGAGGTACGGCGGGGCGGGCAAGCCGGCCCCGCCGTAACGGAAAAGGCGCTTGAAACAGACGCGCGCGACAGATGCGTCGCTAGACGGAGCGGTAGAGCTCGGCGACGCGGAAGGCCAGGTCCAGGGACTGGGAGCGGTTGAGCCTCGGGTCGCAGGCGGTTTCGTAGCGGAGGGCGAGGTCGTCTTCGACGATCTCCTGGCCGCCGCCCACGCACTCCGTCACGTCGTCGCCCGTGAACTCGATGTGGATGCCGCCCGGGTGCGTGCCGAGCGCGCGGTGCACCTCGAAGAAGCCGGCCACCTCGTCCAGCACGGCGTCCAGGCGGCGCGTCTTGTGGCCGCTCGGGGCCTCGAACGTGTTGCCGTGCATCGGGTCGCAGATCCACGCCACCTGCGCGCCCGACGCGGTGACCTCCTTGACCAGCGGCGGCAGCAGTTCGCGGATCTTCGGCGCGCCCATGCGGGTGATGAACGTCAGGCGGCCGGGCTCGTTGGCGGGGTTGAGCTTCTCGATCAGCGTGAGCGCCTCGTCGGCCGTCGTCGTCGGGCCGAGCTTGACGCCGATCGGGTTGCGGATGCGGGAGAAGAACTCCACGTGCGCGCCGTCGAGCTGACGGGTGCGCTCGCCGATCCACACCATATGAGCGGAGACGTCGTACGGCAGGCCGGTGCGTGAGTCGATGCGGGTGAGCGCCTGGTCGTAGTCGAGGATCAGGGCCTCGTGGGAGGAGTAGAACTCCACGGTGTGGAACTCCTCCGGGTCGGCCCCGCAGGCCCGCATGAACGCGAGCGCCTGGTCGATCTCCCTGGCCAGCTGCTCGTAGCGGCGCCCGGCGGGCGACTCGAGCACGAAGTCCTGGTTCCAGGCGTGCACCTGGCGCAGGTCGGCGTAGCCGCCCTTGGTGAAGGCGCGGGCGAGGTTGAGCGTGACCGCCGAGGAGTGGTACGCCTTCAGCAGCCGCCACGGGTCGGGCACCCGGGAGGCCTCGGTGAAGTCGAACCCGTTGACCATGTCGCCCCGGTAGGCGGGCAGGGTGACGCCGTCGCGGGTCTCGGTGCCCTTGGAGCGCGGCTTGGCGAACTGCCCGGCGACCCGGCCGATCTTCACGACGGGCACCTTGGCCGCGTAGGTGAGGACGATGGCCATCTGCAGCAGCGTCTTGAGCTTGTTGCGCACGTTGTCGGCGGTGGCCCCGGCGAACGTCTCGGCGCAGTCGCCGCCCTGCAGCACGAACGCCTGGCCGCGGGCCACGTCGGCCAGCTGAGCCTTGAGCTGGTCGCACTCGCCGGCGAACACCAGGGGAGGAAGAGAACGCAGCTCGTCCACGACCTTGCCGAGCTCGGCGGGGTCGGGCCAGTCAGGCTGCTGGGCGGCGGGAAGCGCCCGCCAGGAATCGAGGTTGCTCAGTGCGCTCACGACAAACGAGGGTATTCCACTCCGCCTTCCTCTCCGACCCCGGATTCCGCATTCTGAGAACGGGTTCTCACCTGGCGACCCGTCAAACCCGGTAAACCGGTCATATCACTTGGATAACGTGCTTCCCGCGGACACCGCCCGCCTCCAGCGCCCGGTGCGCCTTCGCGATGCCGGACAGCGGGTGGATCGTGTCCACGACCGGCCGGAGCGCCCCGGACTCCGTCAGCCGGGTCAGCTCGGCGAACAGTTCGTGGGTGGGGTTGCCGCTGAAGGCCCGTACGCGCTGCTCGCCGTACACGGTGGAGGCGAGGATGTAGCCGATCGAGGTGACCACGCGCGAGGTGTCGAACGCGATCGCCACCATACGGCCCCGCGGCGTCAGCAGGCGGCGCCACGTGGGCAGGTCCCTGCCCACGGTGTCGAGGACCACGTCGAACCGGCCGAGGTCGGCCGGGCCGGTCGTCGCGTAGTCGTGCGCCTCGTGGGCGCCGAGGTCGCGGACGAGGTCCAGGTTCGCGGCGCCGGCGAGGGCGGTGACGTGGGCGCCGTAGGCGCGGCCGAGCTGGACGGCGAGGCTGCCGACGCCGCCCGCGCCGCCGCGCACCAGGAGGCGCTCGCCAGGGGCGAGGCGGGCCTTGTCGCGCAGCGCGGTGATCGCGGTCGTGCCCACGGGCAGGGCCGCGGCCTGGACCAGGTCGAGCCCGGCGGGGGCGAAGGCGAGCTGCCGGGGCCGCACGACCACGTACTCGGCGGCGCTGCCGAAGCCCTGGGATCTCGCCATAACGCCCCAGACCCGGTCGCCGGGCTTCAGTCCGGACATCGGTGAGCCCAGGCCGGCGACCTCGCCGGCGAAGTCGATCCCGGTGCGCTTGGGCCAGCCCGGTCCGGCGAGCGCGGTGACCGGCCGTACCTTTCCGGCCCGGCCCATGAGTTCGCCGCCGTTGACGGTGGCGGCGTGGACGCGTACCAGGACCTCGCCGGGGCCCGGGACGGGCTTGGGCAGCGTGCCCTCGTACAGCACTTCAGGGGGGCCGTAGCGGTCGTAAAGGGCCGCGCGCATCTCGCTCATGCCATCACGCTAGCCCGCTAAACGGAGAGACCCCTCCATTTGAGCTAATGTGAGAAACATGCCAGTGGAATCCTCTCGGATCGAGATGCGCGCGGACGCGCGGCACAACCGCGAGCGCATCCTCGAAGCGGCCGGCGACCTGTTCGCCGCGCGCGGCCTCGACGTGCCCATGGCCGCGATCGCGCGGCGCGCGGGCGTCGGCGTGGCCACGCTGTACCGGCGCTTCCCCACCCGCGAGGCCCTGATGTCGGAGGTGTTCCGCGAACATCTCGGCACCTGCGTGGGGACGATCGACGAGGCTCTGGAGGATCCCGACCCCTGGCGTGGATTCCGCACGTTCATCGAGAAGCTGTGCGCGATGAACGCCGTCGACCGCGGCCTCGCGGCGGCCTTCCTGACGGAGTTCCCGGGCGCGGTCGACTTCGGGCGCGAGCGGGAACGGGCCGAGCGGGGCTTCGCCGAGCTGGTCCGGCGGGCCAAGGCGGCGGGCCAGCTACGCGCCGAGTTCGACCGCAGCGACCTCTCGCTCATCCTCATGGCCACCGACGGCATCACCGCCGCCTCCGCCGAGACCGCGGTGGCCGCCGCCCGCCGCCTGGCCGGGCTGATGCTGCGCTCCTTCCACACCGGACCGGCAGCGCCCCTGCCACCGCCCGCTCCGCTCGCCCTCTACCACCTGCCCGTGCCGGACTAGGCGCGGATCAGGGCCTTCGTGCGCACGTGCTCGGGCCGGACGCCGAAGCCCACGAACCGCCGCAGCGCCGGGCCCAGGATCGGGACGCCGGTCACGTTGGCGGGGATGCGGGGCGGCTCGCGCCGGTCCTCCAGGACGACGCTGATGACGCGGTCCTGGAACAGCCGCTGCGCGGTCTGCGTGACCCGCGCCGGGAACAGCCGCCGCCGCTGCACCAAATGAAGCGCCGGCTCCGGGATCGGCGCCCCCGAGCGCAGCGACCCGGCCAGCAGGTTGGCCGTGGCCACCGCGTCCTGGACGGCCAGGTTGATGCCGACGCCGAACACCGGCGACATCGCGTGCGCCGCGTCCCCGATGCACAGGAAACCGGGCAGGTGCCAGCGTTCCAGCCGGTTGACCGCCACGGTCAGCATGCTGAGGTCGTCGTAGTCCCGGACGAGGCCGACCCGGTCGCCGAGGAACGGCAGCAGCCGCCGTACCGGCTCCCTGAGGGCGTCGATGCCCTGGGCGCGCAGCCGGTCGAAGCCGCCCTTGGGGATCACGTAGGCCATCTGCCAGTAGGTCTCCCGGTTGATGGCGACCATGAGCCGGCCGGGCGCCAGGCGCAGGAACGTCTGGTCGAGGTCGCCGGCCTCCCTCGGCATGCGGAACCAGAGCACGTCCATGGGCGCCCCGAACTCCTTCGGCACGAGCCCCGCCGCCGCGCGCAGCGTGGAGCGCCGGCCGTCGGCGGCCACGGTGAGCGCGGCCCTGATCTCGTGCTCGCCCGAGGCGTCCCGGTAGCGCAGCCCGCGCACGACGCCGTCCTCGCGGATCAGGCCGGTCGCCTCGGCGTTCATGATCAGCCGGAACGACGGGTACTCCTTGGCCGCCCCGGTGATCAGGTCGAGGAAGTCCCACTGCGGGACCATCGCGATGTAGTTGTACGGCGTGCGCAGCTCCCTGAGGCTGACCACCGGCCGGAGGCCCTCATCGGTCAGCGCGTGGACCTGGTAGGTCTTGCGGTGGGGCATCTTGAGGAAGTCGTCGATGAGCTCGAGTTCGTCGAGCACCTCCATGGTGGAGGGGTGGATCGTGTCACCCCGGAAGTCCCTGAGGAAGTCGGCGTGCTTCTCCAGCAGCGTCACCTCGACGCCGGACCTGGCGAGCTGCAGGGCGAGCATCGCGCCCGCCGGACCGCCTCCCGCGATTACACAGCTCATAATTCATCACCCAATGAAATTGTCGCACGACATGGGAAAAGCGCAAGGCCCGGCATCCGGCGGGCCCGAGGGGCCGAAGTACAGACGTGAGCATCGCGACCGCCCCGCCACGGCCGCGACGCGCCACCCCGTTCGCGGCGCTCACCGCGCGACGGGCCGTACCGGCTGGGAGCGACCCCATGAACGAAGACCTCCACGCCCTGTCCGGCGCCTACGCCGTGCACGCCCTGCCCGAACTGGAAGGCGAGTTGTTCGAACGGCACCTGGTCCGGTGCGTGGCCTGCCAGGGCGAGGTGCGCCGCCTGCGTGAGACGGCCGCCCGCCTCGCGCTCCCCGTGGCCCTCCCGCCGCCCGCCGCTTTGCGCCGCCGCGTGCTCGCCTCCGCCGCCCAGGTACGGCAGGCCCACACCCCCGCCACCGTCCACCCCTGGCCGCTGGCCGAGTCGGGCGCCACCGTCTGGTACCCCAGGGCGGAGCCGACGGGCACCCTCCCGTTCGCGACCGGCGCTGCAGGACCCGACCGGCCCGGACCTCAGCGGACCGGCGCCACGGGGGCCGGGTCCTCGCCGGCGCCGGGCGCACCCGGCGCGCCGCCGGAAGCGGGCGGCCCCCGGCCCGGAAGGCACGGCCGGGCGGGGTCCGGGGCGCCCGGGTGGCGGGGGCGGGTGGCGGCGGGGCTGGCGGCCGTGTCCGCGGCGGCGGCCGTCGCCCTCGGGGTGCTCGCGGTACAGGGCCAGCAGCGGCTGGAGACGGTGACCGCTGATCGGCAGGAGGCGCTCGAACGGCAGGAGGACCTGCTGGACGTCATGGCCGCCCCCGACGTCCGGATCCTGCGCCGGCCGGTCACCGCCGGGGGCGAGGCCACCATCGTGGTCTCCAGGGAGCGGGGCCGGATGGTGTTCGCCGCGACCGGGCTGCCGCGCCTGAAGGAGGAAGAGGACTACGCGTTGTGGCTGATGGGGCCGGAGGGAGCCCGCCCGGCGGGGCTGCTGGACGACGGTGACGGGATGCTGCGGGCCGTACCGGAGAAAGGGGAGGCGCGGGTGGCGCTGACGGTCGAGCCGGCGGGCGGGTCGCGGCGGCCCACCACGATGCCGATCATGCTGGCCGAGCTGCCCTCAGGCTGAGGCGGCCACGGCCTTGTGGAAGGCGAGCAGGCACATCCCGAGCGCGTCGTGCTTGGAGGTCTCCTCGTCGCGGATCTGCTGCCACGCGGCATACAGCAGCGCCCACATCACCTGCTGCACCCAGCTCGCCGGCATTCGCGTGTCGACCGAGCCCTCTTCGTGACCGCGCTCGATCATGACGATCAGCTCGCGGTCGCTGGGGGTCTCGCTCTCCCAGTCGGCCGAGTCGATGAGGTGCGGTTCGGTGAAGGCGAGCATGAGGTAGTCGCCGAGCTCGAAGTACTCCTGCAGGAGGCGGTCGAGCACCTGGATGGCCGGTCCGTCGGTGAGCCTGGCCCGGCTGGTGGCCAGGGCGATCTTCTCCAGCAGGTCCTCGGACATCGCGGTGATCAGGTCGGTGCGCTCGGGGAAGTAGCGGTGGATCGTGGTGCGGCCGACCCCGGCGGCCGCGGCGACATCGCTGAGTGAGGCGCCCGAGTTGCCGGTCAGCGTGGAGAAGGCGGCATCGAGGATGGCGCGACGGGTCCGTGCGCGCAGTCCTGTCTCAGCAACGGTCATGCAGTCACCGTACCACTAAGAAACTCATTTGCCTTTCTTGGAACAAGTATGTTCCACTGTCATCCATGACTGCTCCAAAAAAGTTCCCACGGCTCCGTATCTTGTGGAGCTTCGCCCGGCCCCACCGGGGCAAGCTCGTTCTCGGGTTGTTCCTCGCGCTGCTCGGCTCGGGAATGAGCCTGGCCACGCCGATGGTGACCAAGTGGGTACTCGACTCGCTCGGCGCCTCGCTGTCGCTGTCCGGGCCCATCACCGCGCTGATCGGCCTGCTGCTGGTCGGCATCGTGATCCTGACCTGGCAGTGGATCATGCTCGGCGCGCTCGGCGAGCGGGTCGTGCTGGAGGCGCGCGAGTCGATGGTGCGCCGCCTGCTGCGCGCCACCATCCCGGCCGTGACCAGGCGCCAGAGCGGTGAGCTCGTCACCCGGGTCACCTCCGACACCGTGCTCCTGCGCGAGGCCGCGTCCTCCAGCGTCATCGGATTGATCAACGGCGCGATCATGCTGGTCGGCACGCTCGTGCTCATGGGCGTGCTGGACCTGGTGCTGCTCGGCACCACGGTCGCCGCGGTCGTCGTGGTGGGCCTGCTGTTCGCCACGCTGATGCCGGCCATCGCCAAGGCGCAGGAGCGGGCGCAGGAACACGTGGGCCGCGTCGGCGGCCGGCTCGAAGGCGCGCTGCGCGCGATCAGGACCATCAAGGTGAGCCGCGCGGAGGACCGCACCGCCGAGCGGATCATCGACGACGCCCGTGTGTCGACCAAGTACAGCATCCGCGCGGTGCGCAGGGAGGCGATCGCCTGGACGCTGGCCTGGTCCGGCATCCAGCTGGCCATCATCCTGATCCTCGGCGTCGGCGCCTGGCGGGTGAGCCTGGGACTGCTGGAGGTCTCCAGCCTGATCGCGTTCCTGCTCTACGCGTTCGCGCTGATGGAGCCGATCACCGAGCTCAGCCAGAACGTCACCGCCCTGCAGGCCGGCATCGCCGCCGCCGAGCGCATCCGCAGCGTCGACGACCTGGAGCAGGAGAGCTCCGTTCCCGCCGCGGCGGGCGTCACGAGCGCGGGCGCGCCGGCGCCGGCGATCCTGGAACTGAGGGGTGTGCGGGCCGCCTACTCGGCCGACTCGGAACCCGCCGTCAAGGGCGTGGACCTGGTCATCCCGCGCCGCGGGCACGTCGCGATCGTCGGGCCCTCGGGGGCGGGCAAGACCACGCTGTTCTCCCTGATCCTGCGCTTCCTGCAGCCTCAGGAGGGCGAGATCCTGCTGGACGGCGTGCCGTACCGGGATCTCACGCACGACCAGGTGCGCGCCCGGCTCGCCTACGTCGAGCAGGACACCCCCGTCGTGCCCGGCACGATCCGCGACAACCTGCTCCTGTCGCACCCCGGGGCCAGTGAGGAGGAACTGCTGAAGGTCCTGCACGACGTACGGCTGGCCGAGATGGCCGGGAGCCTCGACCAGGAGCTGTCGCCGACGTCGGTCTCCGGCGGCCAGCGCCAGCGGATCGCCCTGGCCAGGGCACTGCTGCGCACCCCCGACGTGCTGCTGCTCGACGAGGCCACCGCCCAGCTCGACGGCCTCACCGAGGCGGCCGTGCACGACTGCATCGGCGACCGGGCGAGCAAGGGCGCCGTGGTGACGATCGCGCACCGGCTGTCCACCGTGATCGACGCCGACACGATCGTCGTCCTCCAGGACGGCAAGGTACGCGCCCAGGGCTCCCACGCGGCGCTCCTGGAGACCGACGAGCTCTACGCGAGCCTGGTCGAGGCGCTCAGCCTGGCCGAGGGCAAGAGCCCCGCCGCGGCCTGAGCGGGGGAACCGGAGCAGGCGGGCGACGACGCCGGTCACCCGGCCGGTACGGCCGAGGATCGGGAGGCGGTCCCTGGGCACGGGGTCTCCAGGGGCCACCATCGGGTCAGCGCAGCGCCTCCACGGCCTTCACCAGCGAGGTCGTGGCCAGGTCGCGCAGCGGCGCGTACTCCTCCTCCGGGTACTGCCGCGGACCGTTCTCCACCAGCAGGATCAGATAGAGGTAGGTGCGGTAGAGGTCGAGACGGGCCAGCGCGGCCGGCGTGAGCTCCAGCGGGCGCACCTCCCGGTACCCGGCCAGCAGCGGATCGTTCTCGCCGACCTCGCCGAAGATCGTCGGCGTGATCAGTTCGGCCAGCGGATCGCCCCAGAACGCCCGCTCATGGTCGATGATCGCCTGGATCCGCCCGTCGGGCGTGAGGAAGACGTTGCCCGGCCACACGTCGAAGTGGACCAGGCTCGGCGTGCGCACCTCGTCCAGCACGTGCGCGGCGGACCCGGCCACCCGCCGGATCTCCTCCGCGGGCAGCGGCAGCGGCGTCGGATAGCGCAGGGTGTCGTCCAGCAGCGCCCCGAGCATCCTCAGGTACGCCGCCCGCCACGTCGGGCCGGTGATGCCGTTGTGCGGATAGCCGAACACCCCGCCGGTCACCGAGGCCAGCGTGGCCAGGTGCCGGCCCAGCTCGCGGCGTACGTCGTCGGGGGAGTCCGGCCGGGTACGGTTCCACGGCGTGCCGTCGAGCGCGCGCAGCACCAGGTAGTCGCCGCCGAGCACCGGATCGTCGAAGCCCGCCCGCAGCAGCCCGGCCACCGGCACCCCGGCCGCGCCGGCCAGCTCGATCGCGCGCGCCTCCATGCGCAGCAGGTTGCGCTCGTAGGTGAGCTGGTCGAGGTCGGGCGGCGGGGAGAGCTTGAGCACCACCTCACGGCCGTCGTCCAGCCGCACCCGCCACACGGCGTTGGCGAAGCCGTCGGTCAGCTCGCTCGCCTCGGCGACGCCCGTGCCCATCGCCCGCCGGAGCAACGCGTCGAGCTGCTCGGGGGACAGGCGGCGCTTGGTTCTGCTCTCCACAGAGCGAGATTCTGTCCGCTTCCGGAGGTGATCGTCCAGTGCGTCCGGAAAGCTAGACGGCGCCGATCGTCCAGCTCGCCTCGTGGCGCTCGCCCGGCTTCAGCACCACCAGGTCGGTCCCCGAGTTGAACGCGTCCGGCGGGCACGTCATCGGCTCCACCGCCACACCCTCGTAACCGAGCTGCCCGCCGGTGCACACCTGCACCCACGGCAGCACGGCCGGATCCCACGTCACGCGCGTGCCGCCGACCCGCACCTCGCCCGCCGTCAGCGCGGTGAAGGCGTTGTCGACGTCCTGGCCGCCGAGCGGGCGCGGCGCACGGAAGTCGTACGGCGTGCCGGACACCTCCTCAAGCGCCCGGGGCAGCAGCCGCTCGTCGTTCAGCACCACCTTGGCGGCCGGCACGTGGAGCACGTCGGAGTCGCTCAGCAGCCACGGATGCGGCGCGCACCCGTAGGGCGCCGGGCGCTCGCCGGTGTTGCGGGCGGTGACGGTCGTGCTCAGCCCGGCGGCGTCGAGCCGGTGGAGCACCTGCAGTTCCAGCGTGAACGGGTAGCCGGGCGCCGGCGTGATCGTGTGGACCAGGCGGACGAAGGCGTGGTCGTCCTCGGCGGCCAGCCACTCCGCGACCCGCCACTCGGCGGTGGAGACCAGCCCGTGCAGGGCGTTGCCGCGCTCCGGCTCGGTCAGCTCCAACTGGTGACCGTCGCCGTCGAAGGAGTAGCGGCCGCCCGCGACCCGGTTGGGCCACGGGGCCAGGATCGTCCCGGCGTAGAACGGGATCGGGCAGCCCTCCGGCCACGAGGTCACGAGGTCGCGCCCGCCGTGCCTGAGCACGCGCAGGGCGGCGCCGCGCTGGCTGATCTCGGCGGTGTAGCCGCCGCCGGACAGAGAGGGCACGGGGGAGTCCTTTCGCCAACGCTGGGGTCGCTCAAGGATATCCGCTGGTCAAGCGGAGGCTCGCCGTACCAGATGCGTGTCGAGTATGACGACCGGCTGGCTCAGCTCCTCGCCGTTGATGCGGGCCACCAGCAGGTGCGCCATCTGGCGGCCCATCTGCTCGGTCGGCTGGTGGACGGTCGTCAGCGGCGGGTCGGTGTGCAGCGCCGCCTTGGAGTCCTCGAAGCCGACCAGCGCGACGTCCTCGGGCACGCGGCGGCCGGCCGCCTTCAGCTCGCGCAGCGCGCCCACCGCCATCAGATCGGAGGCGGCGAACACGGCGTCGAGGTCCGGATGATCGGCCAGCAGCGCGCGCATCGCCGCGGCGCCGCTCTCCTCGGAGAAGTCGCCGTAGGCCACCAGGTCGGGGGCGTTCGAGGCCGCCAGCGCGTCACGGTAGCCGGCCAGGCGGTCCACGCCGACGCCCATGTCCTGCGGGCCGGCGATGGTGGCGATGCGGGTACGGCCGATGCCCACCAAGTGCTTGATCGCCTGGCGGGCGCCGCCGCGGTTGTCCATGTCGACGTAGCTGAAGGGGTCGAGGCCGACCGGGCGGCCGCCGAGCACGGTCGGCACGCCCATCTCCTCCAGCCGTCCCGGCAGCGGGTCGGCGCCGTGCAGCGACAGCAGCAGGACGCCGTCGACGTGCTGGCCGGTCAGGAAGTGCTCCAGCCGCTCGTGCTCCTCCGGCGACTGGGCCATCGCCAGTATGAGCTGCAGGCCGGTCTCGGCCAGCGCGGAGCCGATGCCCCTGATCGTGCCGGCGAAGTACGGCTCGTCGAAGACGCGCAGCTCCGACTCCGACACCACCAGCGCCACCGTGTCGGTGCGGCGGGTGACGAGCGTGCGGGCGGCGCGGTTGGGGACGTAGCCGAGTTCGTCGATGGCCTGGCGTACGGCGGCGCGGGCCTTCGCGCTGACGTTGGGCGAGCCGTTGATGACCCTCGACACCGTGCCGCGCCCGACCCCGGCGCGGGCGGCGACTGCTTCAAGAGTCGGTCGGTTCATGGCCACCATTCTGCCGGATGATCTCCGCGTACCAGAGAGCGCTGTCTTTGAGGAGGCGGCGCTGGGTGGCGAAGTCGACGTGGACGAGGCCGAAGCGCTTGCCGTAGCCCCAGGCCCATTCGAAGTTGTCCATGAGGGACCAGGCGAAATAGCCTTCAAGCGGGATGCCGCGGCGGGTGGCCTCCAGGCAGGCGGACAGGTGTTCGCGCAGGTAGGCCACCCGGCCGGGGTCGTGGACGCGCTCTCCGTCCAGGTGGTCGTCGAAGGCGGCGCCGTTCTCCGAGACCACCATCGGCACGGCCGGGTACTCCTCGCGCACCCGCGTCAGCACCTCCAGCAGGCCGCCGGCGTCGATCTCCCAGCCCATCGCGGTGACCGGCCGCCCGCCCGAGACGAACGAGACGTGCTCGCTGCCGACCCACGGCGAGCCCGCGCCGGTCGGCGCCGCGGCGGCCGAGGCGGGTCCGGGGCGGGAGGAGACGGTGAAGCGGCTGTAGTAGTTGACGAGGAGCAGGTCGATCGGCTGGCTGATGACCGCAAGATCCCGATTTTTCATGAAATCCAGGTCTATGCCGAGGTCCTCCAGGACGTCGGGTGGATAGGAACCCTTGAGAAGAGCGTCCAGGAAGAAGCGGTTCTGCAGGCCGTCGATGCGGCGGGCCGCGTCGTGGTCCTCCGCGGTGGCGGGCGTGATCGCGTAGAGGTTCACGCAGCCGCCCACGCGCGAAGGCCGCAGCGCCTGTACGGCTAGCCCGTGCGCCAGGTTGAGATGGTGCGCCGCCCGGATCGCGGCGACCGGGTCCCGCCGCCCCGGCGCGTGCTCACCCGAGGCGTACCCCAGGAAGGCCGCGCACCACGGCTCGTTGACCGTCGCCCACGTGTGCACCCGATCGCCCAGCGCCTCGTGCACGGCGGCGGCGTAGTCGGCGAAGCGGTAGGCGGTCTCCCGCTCCGGCCAGCCGCCTCTGTCCTCCAGTGCCTGCGGCAGATCCCAGTGGTAGAGCGTCAGCCACGGCTGGATGCCGTGCTCCAGCAGCTCGTCGGTGAGGCGGCGGTAGAAGTCGAGGCCCTTCTGGCTGACCTCGCCCGAGCCGTCCGGCTGCACGCGCGGCCACGAGACCGAGAACCGGTAGGCGGTCAGGCCCAGGGCGGCCATGAGCTTCACGTCGTCGCGGTAGCGGTGGTAGTGGTCGATGGCCACGTCCCCGTGGTCGCCGCCGACCACCCGGCCGGGCACGCGGGTGAAGGTGTCCCAGATCGATCGGCCGCGCCGGTCGGCGGCGCCCTCGATCTGGTAGGCCGAGGTGGCCGCGCCCCAGGCGAACCCCGCGGGGAAACGCCCGGGCGCGTGCCGTACCTGATCTTCCTGGGTCGTCATGCCTTGACCGCGCCTTCCATGAGCCCGCCCACGATCTGACGGCCGAACAGGACGAACACCACGAACAGCGGCAGCACCGAGGCGGCCGTGCCGGTGAACAACATCACGTAGTCGGTGCCGTGCGCCGAGTTGAGCGCCGCGATCGACGTCTGCACCACCGGGTTGTCCGGGTTCAGCACGATGAGCGGCCACAGGAACTCGTTCCACGTCTGCATGAACACCAGCAGCGCCAGCACCGCCATGCCCGGCCGCAGCGCCGGGAGCACGACCCGCCAGTAGATGCCGATCGTGGCCGCGCCGTCCACCCGCGCCGCCTCGACCAGCTCATCGGGTACGGCCTGCGCCACGTACTGCGTCATCATGAACACGCCGAACCCGTTGACCAGGAACGGCAGGATCACCGCCTTCAACTGACCGGTCCAGCCCAGCGAGACCATCAGCTCATACAGCGGCACCACGCCCATCTGCTGCAGCGGCACCATCATCGTCACCAGGATCAGCCCGAGCAGCAGCCGCGCGCCGGGAAAGCGCAGCTTGGCGAAGGCGAACCCGGCCAGCGTCGAGATCGCCACCACCGACAGCGTCACCGTGCCCGCCACGACCGCCGAGTTCAGCAGGCCGGTCAGGAAGTGGGCGTCCTCGGTGGCCAGCAGCCGCTCGACGTTCTCGCCGAGCAGGCCGCCGGGCAGCAGGGGCGGCGGGGTGTCCAGCGCGTCCTCGTTGGAGCGCGTGGCCATGATGAACATGTAGTAGATCGGGAAGGCGGACAGCACGAGCGCCACCGCCAGCCCGATCCTCGTCGTGATCGTGGCCCGGTTCATCGGATCTGCCTCGTGAACAGGTAGTTGACCAGGGTGCCGAGCAGGATCAGCACGAACAGCAGCCAGGCGGCGGCAGCGGCGTACCCCATGTCGAAGTCGCGGAAGCCCTCCTTGACCACGAACATCGCCACCGTCTGATACTGGCCCGTGGTGCCGCCGGTCATCATCGGGTTGCCCTCGAACATGACCGGCTCGGCGAACAGCGTCAGCCCGCCGATCGTGGACACGAACACCACGAACACCAGCGTCGGCCGGAGCATCGGCACCGTGATCCGCCAGAACTGCCGGCGCGGCGAGGCGCCGTCGATCGCCGCCGCCTCGTAGAGGTCGCGGGGGATCGTCTGCATCGCGGCCAGCAGGATGATCGCGTTGTAGCCGGTCCAGCGCCAGTCGATCATCACGGCGATGGCGATCCAGGACGACCACTTCTCGTTCTGCCACGTGATCGGGGTCCCCAGCAGCCAGTTGACCAGGCCGTAGTCGCGGGAGAAGAGCTGGCTGAAGATGACCGCGACCGCCACCACCGAGGTGACCAGCGGCAGCAGCACGCCCAGGCGCAGGATCAGGCGGCCCTTGAGCCGCTTGTTGAGCGCGTTGGCCAGCATCAGGGCCAGCAGCAGCTGTGGCACCGTGGCCAGCGCGAACATGCCGAGCGTGTTGCCCACCGCGTTCCAGAACTCGGCGTCGGCGACCAGTTCGGCGTAGTTGCCGAGGCCCAGCCAGCTCTTGTCCCCGGCCAGCTCCCAGTCGTGCAGCGAGATCCACAGCGTGTACCCGAGCGGGAAGACCCCGAAGACGGCGAACAGCAGATAGTACGGCGAGACCAGGAGATACGGGGTGCCGCGAAGATCGAACCGGGACCACCGGCCGCCCCGGCGCCCGTTTCGCCGGGATGCGCGCCGTACCTGCGCCCGAGGCGCCTCGTTCGATCGCGGCGCCTCCTCCGCCCTTGGTGCCTCCTCCGCCTTTGGCTCTTCCGTCCGCGGGTCCGGTGACCGCGGCGGCTGGGGTGGTGCGAAGTCCATGGACATGCTCAGCCCGCGGCCTTCACGCCGGCGGCCACGAACCTGGCCCACGCCTCCTCATACGGCACCGCGCCCTGGTCCATGCCCTCGATGACCTTCTCGACGGCCGTCTTGACCTGGGCGTGCTTCTCGCCCAGGAACATCGGCAGCAGATCCTTGACCGAGGCGGAGAAGATCTGACCGGTCGGGGCGTCGCTGAAGTAGGCGTTCTTCAGGCCGGTGACCTTCGCGTCCTGCTGCGCCGGCAGCGAGCTCGGGAACGCGCCCGCCTCCTCGAACGCCATGACGTGGCCGTCCTTGCCGGTCAGGTAGTTCAGGACCTCGGCGGCCTCCTTGGGGTGCTTGCTCTGCTTGGGCAGGGCCAGCCAGGAACCGCCCCAGTTGCCCGACCCGCCCGGCACTGCCGCGACGTCCCAGTTGCCCTTGTTGCCCTCACCGGCCTTGCCCTCGATGACGCCGAGCATCCACGACGGGCAGCCCATCGTCGCGAACCCGCCGCCCTTGATCGCCTTGTCCCACGCCGGGCTCCAGGCCTGCAGCTTCGCGGTCATCCCGGCCTTGCTGAACGTCTGCACCCAGTCGAACGACGTCTTGATCGCCGGGTTGGACTCGATGACGAGCTGGTTGCCCTTGTCGAAGTAGGCGACGTTGCCGTTCTTCGGGGCCTCCTGGGAGAGGATGACGTTGTAGATGGTGTTGGGGCCGTCCATGAACTTCGCCCCGGTCTTGGCGGCCTCGAACTTCCTGCCGGTTTCCAGGAACGCGTTCCAGTCGGGCCAGAGCTTGGCCACGTCCTCCCGGCCGGTGGGCAGGCCGGCCTTCTTGAACAGGTCCTTGCGGTAGCACATCGTCATCCCGCCGATGTCGGTGCCGAGGGCGAACAGCTTGCCGTCGGCGTTGACGCCCGCCGCCCACTTGGCCGCGGGGAAGTCGGCCTTGCGGTTCTGCATGCCGTACTGGCCGAGGTCGGTGAAGAACTGGGGCCGGGCGGCCATGAGGCCCATGGCGCCCTCGTCGATCCCCACCACGTCCGCGGCACCGCTGCCCGCCTGGAGGCGCTGGAGGAGCTGGGGGAGGTAGACGTCCTCGAAGCGGTCGGTCAGGTTCTGGTACTTGACCTGGATGTCCGGGTGGGCGGCGTTCCAGGCTTCGACCGCCTTGTCGTAGCCGAAGTTCTCACCGCCGCCGAAGGTGTGGACGGTGATCGTGACGGGTTCCGCCTTGGCTTGGGCCGAGGACTGGGGCTGGGGGGTGGAGGTGGTTCCGCAGGCGGCCAGAGCGGCGGTCATGACCGCGGCGGTGGCCAGACGCGTGTGCTTCATTTGTGCCCCTTGGTGGTGGGGTGGGGGGATGTGGGAGCACTCTGGGAGCGCTCCCATGCAGAGTGCATCAGGGCGCTGGCCCCGTCAACGAGGCGACGCGCAACCGTTACATTCCGCTTGTCCTGCGGGCCCTTTATCGGACTTCAGGCCATGAACCGCCCATAAGCCTTCCTGGGAGCGCTCCCGTAGCTCTCTCTCATGCGACCGGAGCAACCCTCGCCACCCCCGATCGACCCCACCGCCCGATCGGCCCCACTGCGTGGTGGCGCCCGGGATGCCCGGATGGCCCCCGAGGTGGCTGACTGGCCTGAGGCGCCCAGATGGCCTGGGGTGATCGGGTGGTCCAAGGTGCCCCGGTCTGCGTGTAGCCAGGGCTGGCCGATTCGGGCGGGGGCGCGTCAGTGCGCTGGCTCGGGCTGGCCGGTCCCGGCTGAAGGCAGCCAGGTAACCGGGCCGGCCGATTGGGTGCGCGGCTCGCCTCGTGGGTGGCCAGGCAGCCGGTAGGCCAGGCGGCTTGGCTAGTTAGCCCGGCATACCGCGTGGCTGGGTGGTCAGCGATCCGGTTGTTGTGCGGGCGTGTGCTGCCAAGGGGAGGGAAATGTGATGGCGGTTGTGGCTATTGGGGTTGGTGGTGTTTGTGTGATTAAGCAGATGCTTATCACGAAGAAATAACGGGATGGGAGATCTATTTGAGGAGAAAGGGAGATCTATTTGGCGGGAGCCGTATCGGCGGGAAAGTCGTAATGGACGCCGGTGAGGGCTTCTGAGACGGACCACAGGCGGGCGGCGACGGCGCGGTCCTTGGAGGCGGGGGAGGAGTCGACGGGGGTCGGGTAGCCGCGTGAGCCGAAGCGGCCGTCGGGGCCGACGTAGGTGCCGCCGGCCAGGCCGCGTTCGGTGGCGGCGTACAGAAGCGGCAGGGCGCCGCGTTCGGCGCTCTGGGCGAACAGCACGTTCCCCAGCCGGGAGCCGAACTCCAGGATCGGGTTGCCCTCCATGCGCGGGCCGACGGCCTGGAGGTTGGTGGCGGCGTAGCCGGGGTGGGCGGCGACACTGGTGAGGGCGCCGGCGGCGCGGCGCTGCAACTCGTAGGCGAACAGCAGGTTGGCCAGCTTGGACTGCCCGTAGGCGGCCCACTTGCGGTAGGAGCGTTCGCCCTGGAGGTCGTCGAAGTCGATGTGGCCCCCCTTGTGCAGGCCGCTGCTGACGGTCACCACGCGGGGGTCGGGACGCTCAAGCAGCCGGGGCAGCAAGAGGCCGGTGAGCGCGAAGTGCCCGAGGTGGTTGGTCCCGAACTGCATCTCGAACCCGTCCACGGTCTGCCGGTACGGCAGCGCCATCACGCCCGCGTTGTTGACCAGCACGTCGAGCCCGCCGGTGTACGCGGCGGCGAACGCGCGGACCGAAGCCAAATCGGCCAGGTCAAGTTGCCTGACCTCGATCGAGGCGTGGGGAGCCGCCTTCTTCATCAGCTGGGCGGCGGCCTCGCCCTTGGCGACGTCCCGGCAGGCCAGCACGGTGGCGGCGCCGCGCCTGGCCAGCTCACCCGCGGCGATCATCCCGATGCCGCTGTTGGCTCCCGTCACCACGGCCGCCAGGCCTGACAGGTCGCCGATGTCCGCTGCGGTCCATCCCATGACCCCTCCAAACGTGATCACCGTCACCCTAACCCGCCCACTCCCTCCCCGGTCACCAGACACCGGGGTGAGGCTTGGGGGAGTCCCGGGGAGCAGGCCGCGCCGGGGCGGGGGCCCCGGGGAAGCGTGGATAGCGAGCCGGGTCGCAGGGCCGGAGCGTCGCGGGCCGGCGTGGCCGAGGGAGGGGGCCGGCGGGGCGTCGTGGCGGTGGGGACCCCGTCCGACGTGCGCGGCGCCCGGCGATCGGCGCCCGCCCACAGCGGTGGGAGGCGGGGGCGGCGGCTTGCCGTAACGGAAGGGCGGGGGGTAGCGGGAAGGGGCGCGCAGGGGCGGCGGCGCGGGTGCGGGAGCGGAGGGGAGCGCGCGGTGAGGTGGGGGGCGTGCAGGAGCAGAGGAGAGCGCGCGGCGGGATGGGGTTGGGAATGGGAACGGCGCG
>NZ_JBHYIO010000075.1:0-23572 GCF_042740095.1 Nonomuraea sp. NPDC059023
CGATGATCGCGAACCTCGCGAAGCGAGCAACCGGCGAAAGCACCATAACCTGGCACAATCCATGAACTATCGCTCAAGCAAGCAGAACGTCCTCTCAGATCGCCTGAGGCCTCGTTCCGGACACCGTCTCCAACGAGGCCGTCCAGGTCAGAGGCCCCGCGACCATCATCAGCTCAAGATAATGACCACTCATGAAACAGACTGTCCGGCGTCCGAGCCCCTCACGCCCAGCGATCAACTTTACTGAGAGTGACATGGTGATGTGTTCTTGTAACGCCTGGTTCGTCGGAGCAGATGTCCGTTCGTGGGCAGGGAGCCGGCGAGTCGACTACAGGGCATGGCGCTCATGGCAGGCTGCGCGCTGGCCTTGGCCGTAGTGACCGGCGGGTGCGGCGCAGGACCGGCGGCGACCGTCACCGTCACCGCGTCGCCGCCCGACGCAAGCGAGAGCGCCCCGCGGTCTCGCCCCAGGCGCTCCACAGCAGTACGCACACCGCCGCCGTGCCCGACCGGCGGCGGAGATCCGGTCGCGGTGCCCTGCCCGTCCGTGCGCTCCGCGCGGCCCCCGACGCCGACCATCACGGCTCCGCAACCTACGACAGAGCCGACGAGTTCACCGTCTGTCTCGGTGAGCCAGCCCGAGGAGACCTCGCCCGAGCCGCACTCGACGGCGTCGCCGTGACGGCAGACCCACCCCCACGTGAGCGACCCCGCCCGCTCGACGTCGTAGGGCTGGTCACCTTGCTGGTGGCCACCGGCGCGGCCATCCTCATCTACATGGGATGGGCGTACCTCGACGCCTACCTGCGACCCTTCCTGCTGAAGGCGACCGACCTGAACTACCGCCCCGACGAGTACGCCCTGTACGGCCTCAACCTGTTCTCCCCGGCGTTCCTGCCCTGGATGGCGGCCATCCCGCTTGCGCTGGCCATCCTCACCCACCGCGCGACCCTGCTGTCTCGCCTGCCCGCGCGCGCACGCGCCCTCCTCACCGCGGCCCGCACGCACCGCCTCATCCGCCCTCTGGGCAATCCCACCGCCCTCGGCACCGTCATCACCATCACCGCGATGCTCCTCGCCCTGGCCGCGCTGTCGAACCGCCCCATCAGCAACTACCTCCTGCTGACGCTCGTGATCGTCGGCCCGCTGCTGCTCACCTGGTCGGCAAGAGACACTCCCCTGGGACGGGTGGCGTTCGCCGCGGCCGTGGCCATCGCCATCTTCTGCTCGCTGTGGGCGGCATCGATCTACGCCCAGCAACGTGGCACCCGCTCGGCACGGGCCACCATCGACCAGGTCGCCGATCGCCCTCAGGTTGCCCTGTACACCGCCGACTCTCTCGGCCTGAACGCCCTCAACGTCAAGCGCGAACCCCTCGGCGCAGGCGCCTACAAGTTCCAATACCTCGGCCTTCGCCTGCTGATGACCCGCGCAGACACCTACTACCTGATACCCGACATCACCCCCGCCGAGTGGGCGGACGGCCATCATCGGACCTTCGTCTTCAAGGAAGAAGACGATGTCCGTCTGGAAATCCTGCCCGGAAACCGTCCAGGCTGAGGCCGGCCCGCGGCCGCCGAAGCCGCCGCCCACGCGAGCGCTGCCGCCCAGACGCCGCCGCAACCGCGCTCCACCAGTCCCTGAACGGCCTCCGGGCGCGGGGATCGAGGTGATCGTGCTCGACGGCCGGCCAATTGGCTATGTAAGTGAGGTCTGGTACCAGATGTCGGTCAGATGAGGGCTCCACTCTCCTCGGCTGAGAAACAGTGTCGGTGAGTTCTGGTACCACCGCTGTCCGAGCAGTGAGACGATCGGGGTGCTCCGCATGGCGAGGGGGCACCGATGGCCAGCAAGGGCAAGGCCGAACTGTTCGCCACCACCCACATCCGCGACGAACTCCTCGCACGAGCCATGCACCTGCGCAAGACCGACACTCTCAAAGCGACCAGCGCGACCAGCCCAAGGCCACACAACGAAGCGCTCTTCACCGACATCTGACACCCACGAGCGTGCGACATACCTGCGACATGGGCGTGCTGGTCTGAACGGCAGGGGCGTGGTGGTGGTGTTGATGGGCGCGAGCGGGTCGGGGAAGTCCACGCTGGCGAAGGCCTTCGCCGCAGCGACGGGCGCTCCGGTCGTCTCCTATGACCAGCACCTGCGCACGCTCCCCGACGACGACTGCGTACACGCGAACGCGCTCGGGTCGGTACGGCCGGATGCGCACCGGTGTTCGTCGTCGTTGAGCTCGTTGAGATCGCCGGGCGGGCTCGGGTGTCCACGACCGCCGTCCCTGTGGGTGAAGGCTCTGTCAGTGGGGTTCGTGGGCGGGTTGCGCGGGCGCGATCAAGCTGGCGTAGGGCATGGCCAGGTCGTGGGATGGGCGGGACAGGTGCACGACGGTGTGGTAGCTGCCCGCGTTCTCCTTTCCCGTAGGGTCGGCGCCGGCGGCCCGGGCCGCGGCGACGGCGTAGCGTTGTTCGTCGGGGCCGGTGAAGCGGCGTTGCGCCGCGGTGTGTTCCGGGTCGGTCTCGGTGACCAGATCATGTTCGGCGAGGGCGTCGGCGATCGGCTGGTAGGAGCCGGTGCGCAGGACGAACGCGGCCACCCACACCTGCCGATCGGCGGCGCGCAGCATCTGGTGGAAGGTGCGGCCGGTCAGGAAACTCACGCCGCCGGTGACGGTGATCAAGCTGACCGGGGCGGCGGCGCGCAGCAGGGCCGCGGACGCGGTCCCGGTCTCCAGGTTCTCGGCGAAGCCGGTGTCGAGCAGGCCGACGGCCAGCGCGTAGTCGATCGCCGCGGCGGCGATGTCCAGCCCGAGCACCGGTACGGCATCCTGGCGGCGATGGGCGCGGTAGAAGTCCTGGTCGCGTTTGATCAGCTCGGCGGTGGTCAGGGCGAGGATCCGCGGTGAGGTGTAGCGGGTGTAGAGGTCATCGAGGGTCAGGTCGTGGTTGAGCAGCGCGGCGTTGACGCCGTAGGAGCAGCACAGGTGGGCCACCGTCACCGGCTCCGGCCGCGCTCGCGCCGCCGCCAGCCGGCGGAAGAGGGGTTGTGCGTGGTGGGGGGTCTGGTAGCCGAAGCGGCGCAGACTCGCGAAGAAGGCACGCGGGTCGGGCTGGTCATAGACCTCGTCGAACGACGTCCTGCGTCCTGGAGTCCGCATCATGACCTGTTGTGGGCGATCTTTGTCAACCGGCCGACGGTCCCGGATCGCCTCGGGTGCCCAGGCGGGCGAGCTCCCTTAGATGATCTCTGGGCAGCACAAAGACCTGTCTTGCCCGTCATTGTCACTCCTACCCGGGCGGCGCTCAGTGCCCTGATCAGCTGCTGCCCAAGGATCACAGGTGGGGTTGGATCAGATTCACCACCCGGGTCTTGTTCGCCGGCCCGATCCACCTGCCGACGATCTTCCCGGCTTTGAACACACACAGATTCGGGATGGCCTCAACGCCGTGCTTGGGCGGCGTCTGAGGATGCTGATCGATGTCGTGGCGGACGACGACCAGACGGCCCGAGTACTCCTTGGCGACCTCCACCAGGACCGGGTCGAGGGCCCGGCACACGTCAGACCACTCGGCGCGGAAGACGGCCAGGACCGGCCCGGCAACCTTGACGACTGTGCTGTCGAAGGTCGCGTCGGTCGTGTCGATGACAGTGCCTGCCATGCGAGATCCCTTCGTCGTGGTCTTCTCAGACCCCAGCCCCACGCTTCGGCGGCTCAGGCAAGACACCGTTGCCTGCTTGACGTGATGGCGTGCGGAAAAGGGGAGAGGCGAGGATGGGCCGGCCGCGCGCATGGCGGCCGCCGTTCTCTCCCTCCAGCAGTGATCTCCTCCAACATCATCTGCCGGATGCTTCCGGACAAGGCACTTCACCCTCGCCGATCCGTGACAGTGTCCGTGCCGCGCTCTTCGTCGGTCAGTTCCTCCCACGTGGGTAGGGAGGCGCAGTCGTGGCCGAACTGCTGGCGGGCCTTGGCCAGGGCCAGCACGCGCGGATCGTCGAGCGGGATCTTCGGCAGCGGCGCGGCGCTTCTCTGGGGTTGAGGAACGCCGGGCAGAGAATGTGCCTTCTCGACGTCCGTTCCGGCCGCCGGCCTGCCGGTGGCTGCGCAGCTCACCCAGAGCGCGGCGCACGGCCTCGGGCCTTCCTATCTAGAAAGGGCCGGGGCTCGGCCAAGGGTGCGAGGCGTGGTGAAAGGGGTGACCTACCGGTGCGCGGGCGGGGTCATGCTGATCAGGCCGTATTCGAAGCCGAGCTGGAACAGGGCGCCCAGCTGGAGCGTGACCTCAAGCATCGGCCTGCCTGGCCCGCTGTGGTCGCCGTCGAGTTCGGCCTCGACCGCATCATCGAGCAGCTCGACCAGCAGGCTGTAGGTGCAACCCAGCAGGACGGCCACCATCAGCGTCGGATCCTCGCGCAGCTGCCGCAGCTCGCTGTCTCCAGCGGCGGCGGCAGCATCGAACACGTTCGTACGCAGGCGGTACGCGTGAGCGCCGACCTCCGCCGCGAACGCCGGCTCACCGGCCATCCGGGCGTAGACGCGGGCGCCGTAGCGGTCGTAGAGGGTCTGGATGGCGAACGACTGCACGGCCGGGTGCTGGATCAGCATCTCGTTCATCAGCGCCTTCGCGTCGGCCACCTGCGCAGACATCTGCCGGTCGGCCTCGGCCACCCGCTGCTCCGTCCGCTGCTGGACGCGGGCCGCATGCTCATCCAGCAGGTGTTGGGCGGCTCGCCGCAGCTGATCGGCCAGCCGGTCGCCGCGTGGCGGGAACCTCCGCCGCCACCATGCGCGCATGTTCATCCGGCACGTCCTCCTGTCCGTGCTCGCCGGTCGTCTCGGGCTCTTACCCGGCTCCGGCGCCAGGGCTGGAGCCGGGGTCGTGGCCGGGGGTGGGAAGGCGCAGCAGGCCGCCGTCGAAGGCGAGCTGGAACAGCGCGCCCAGCCGTACCGCGGCAAAGTCGGGGTCGGTCGCTGCGGCTCCGGGGCGCAACGCCTGCTCCAGCAGCACATCGAGCACGGCATGGGCGTGGCCCAGCAGGTAGGACGTTCGAGAAATCGACGATATGTTCCACGAACAAAGCCTGCACGACCTCGGGGAAGCTCCGCCATTCCGGCTGCTCGCCTGGCCGCCCGCGGTCCCGGCTCGCCACAGAACTCTAGCGACGCCCCTGATCACCAAGCCATCGCGAGCCACAACAGCCAACAGACGATCACTGTCGAGGCTTGGAACCAGTTGCAACGACAGGTGGCCAGGTGCGTGCGTCGCATCTCTCTTGGAGTCGACTTATCACTCTGGCCACTGCTTCCAGCCTACGCCAGCAACCACGATCGGCCGTGCGCTGCGCTGACCATGGGCATGTGGAAGGCGACGACAGCGCCCAAGGAGTGCGAAGGATCCACGTACTTCCGCCACACAGCGGATTTCTCGCTGAGCCGCTCATTGAGCCAGGTCCACACGTGGTCATAGCCCGCGAGCACGCGCGGAATCGGACCACTCTCGTGAGACCGGATCGGCCCTGGTGGACGACCCCGGTCGCGAGAAATGCTTGGTCACAAGCGGCCTGCTCGACGCTGATGGCGAGACGAAGGCCCGCTGAAGGCGAGAGGAGGCTTTGCAGAAGTCCCCCGCCCATAGGGTCTGCTCGGCTGTTTCGAAATTCACGGAGGAACCATGCGACGCATCATCAATAGCACCAATGTCAGTCTCGACGGCCTCATCGAGGCCATGGAGCGTTGGCACTACGCCTATATCGATGAGGAGCTGAGTGCACTTGTCGCCGAGCAACTGGCCGACGTCGACGCCCTGCTGCTCGGCCGTCGCACCTACGAAGGCTGGGCGGAAACCTGGCCCGCCGAGACCGGCCCCATCGCCGACAAGCTCAACGGCATGACCAAGTACGTCGCCTCCACCACGCTGGACAAGGCCGACTGGACGAATACCTCGATCATCGACAGCAACCTCGCCGACCAGGTACGTAAGATCAAACAGCAACCGGGGCAGAACATCCTTACCTATGGCATCGGGCCAGTCGTCAAGGAATTGCTCAAGCACGACCTGCTCGATGAGATCCATCTTTCCGTCCATCCGATCCTGGCTGGTACGGGCAACCTCAGCGAGATGCTCTTCACCGAAGGTCTCGCCTCCAAGTTCGAACTCCTGAACACCAGGGCCCTCACGTCAGGCGTCGTCGTACTCTCCTACCGGCCCGTCCCGCACTAGGTACTGCTGCGAGAGCTGATGAACCAATCGTTGATGGCGGCACTGTGGCTGGTCTCGTCATCGCCGACGTCGCGTTGATAGCAATCGCGCGGTGCACGTGAGCCGGTCGATGCTGCCTTTGACGCCAGGGCAGTCCTTGGGGTTGGGGGTCCCCAGGACGCCCTGGTGAGGAGATCCCGCCGCCGACTCCACCATCCCTGGTCCGGCGGGGTTTCCCCTGGAGGAGGGCAAGGGCGCCCGGGATGCCGCCCAATTCGGCGCTCCTGCCCGTCCCGTCGCCCCTGACGCCCGGCCCCGCTCCGCGCACGAGCGCCAGGAACTGCCCGGTGACGACGCGCAGACCGGCGACCCTGCGATGATCAGCAGCGGGCAGACGACGCGGGCGGCGCTCACCGGGTCGCGCAAGACGGGCATGCCCCCCGCGATCTGCCGGATCGCCCCGCCACACGGATCCACCTGGTTCATCTGCAAGGCGAACATCTGCACCCACGTTCGAAGCCCGGGCTGGAACGTCGCGGTCGCGGTGCACCAAGCTAGCCTGGGCCGTGTGGCATCAGGGCCGGAAATCTTGTTATGGACGTGCACAGCGATCCAAGCAGTAACCGCGACGACGGTAGCCCTTGGGTACCTAGCAGACAGGCATTATGGGCCCGACGGGTATGGCGCCCGGCTGTATCCGGAAGACACCCATATAAGGCAACGGCGTTGGGCTGCCCGCCGGTACCGGGAGATCCGGAATCGCGTCGTCGACCACAAGGCCTTTTGGTGCTGGCACGTTCTCGTTGTCACAACACCTGTCGGGGTTGTTGTCGGCCTGGCGCACGCAACAGGCATCGGCTGGGGCTGGTCCTGGCTCGGTTTCATCCCCAGCGCGGCCGTGGTCGCGCTCTGGATTGCCTGGTTCTCCCGATACGACTAGGTGAAGATACCGTCGCCGACTTGGGCTTGCTTGGCGGGCCAGCCGTCACCACCACTGGATCGCCGTTGGTGGGCAGTTGTCCGGCCTTGGCGCGGATTTGGTCGACGATTCCCACCGGGCACCGCCTTTCCGTACGGGTTTCGTGACAAGCGGGGAGCGGGTGGGCCGGCTGGCTGGTGGGCGGCCACGGGTTCAGGACGTGCGGCAGATGTGGGCGTCCATTCGTTGCTTGGCCGCGCGGTACTGCTTGTCCACCCAGCTCTTGCGGTAGTGGCTTCCCCAGGGAGATTCCTCCCGGTGGCCACACGTGTCGCAGCTGAGGTCGGGCTGGTCCTGGGGGCGGGACTCCACCAGCGCCACCGCGTGCTTGGCGATGATCGGCATACCCGCGCCGTGCCCGGTGATGCCCATCTCATCGGCGGCGATCCCACCGGCGAGGTAGCCGACGGCGGCTCCGGCGACGGCGGCTGCGATCAGAGTCGGGAGTGCGTCGCCGCCGATCACGAAGCTGCCGATCACACTGCCGAGCAGGACAATCAGGCCTGCCCACGCCAAGGCGCGCCACCGCGCTTGACGGCGAACCGTGGCCTGAACGCTGTGCACGGCGAACTCAAGCGGCTTGCCGCATGCTCCGCAGCTGACCTGCCAACGCCTGGCGGGCCGCCCATCGTCGGGGCGGGTGACCTGGTGCGTCTGCTGTCCCTGGTAGTCCCAGGAAACAGCGCTGGGCCCGGCCGGCTTGCCGATGGTGTGCCCCCGGTGGGCGAGGGTGAGGCCTTGGTCGTGATCTATGACGAGCGGCATGCGATCCTTCCCCGGCCCCACGAGAGGACCACTGCTCGATGAAATTCATCGATTGTCCTTTCACAGCCCGAAGATCGTCAAGACACTCACCGCTGGTGGATGGATCTCACCTGCGGTAACACCCGCCACCCGGCGCCTGCCCGCCGACCTCGCCCCTCGCCGAGCTGGCCGCCCGCACGGCGCGGCCAGCGGCCGGGCACGCCGCCACGCCTGTACCCGGGCTGTGCAATAGCGCCGCCCAGCGGCCCGCCGCTGCGAACACCACCGAGCAGCAGGGTCTCGCAGGTGGGTCCGCGCGGTGCTCGGACGCGCGGGCTGGCCCTCCCGGGGGATCGCCGCGGGGGGTGAGGCGGCCCGTCTCGGCTTTCGCCGGGGCGGGCCTTCCCCGTCCGGGGGCGGGCTGCCAGGTCAGGGCCAGGGACCCTTAGGGCTTTGTGACGGCCGGGCTGGAAGGCATGGACACGGGCTTGCCTCCCTTGTGATCATCGGCTGGTGAATCCTTCATCGCAGGAGCGCGGCCCAGCGGCGGCGCGCTCGTTGTTACCGATCAAGTCGCAGTGGGCCCGGCGCGCTCCCGCGTTCGGGGCATTCGTGGCGCTCATGGCGCTGGGGACGCTGAACTTGGCGGTGGGCAGCAGCGGCAATGGGCTCGGCTTGCTGGCCGCACCCGCCATGGCCCTTCTGCTGGGAGTGCCGGGCCTGCTGCTGGTGATCTACCTGGTGCTGCGTCGCCGCAACCTGCGCCTCACCCTGGATGAGCGGCAGCTGCGCTATCGCGATTGGCGCGGCAGGGGCTGGACGATCGACCTGGCCGATCTGCACCGCGTCCACTACCTCGACATCACCCGCCCGGGCGCCTCCCCGCGCAAGCAGTGGGCCGTGCTCGAAGGCCCACCCGACCAGCCCCCGCGACTGCTGTGGCGCCAGGACTGGAAACCGTTCGACCTACAAGACCTCTGGCAGGACCTCGGCCTCACCCGCACCGGACCCGAAATCGCATCCCTGCCGACCCATCTGCACAAGCGCCCATCGCTACCCCTGCCTTGGCACCACCGCCACCCGGCCCTGGCCGGCCTGACCTGGGCGGCACTCATCCTCGCCTACACCGCCGCGGTCCTGACGCCCTTCCTCATCGCCACCGCTTGACCGGGCCAGCCCGTCACCGTTGGATGAACGCCCTGACCTCTGCCGACGCGGACACGCGCCGCGCCGCTCAAGCTGCCCCACACCGATCAGGTCAGGCGGTTTATCCCCATGATCTTCGAGCAGGGCCATGACGGGGGATTCGGCTGGTCATGGCCCGGGTCCTTAGGGCTTGCTTACAGGCGGTTCGGAAGACATGGACACGGGCTGCCGCCGCTTGTGGTTATCGGCTGATGGATCCTCTCTCACAGGAGCGCAACCCGGTGGCTTCGCGCTCATGGTTACCGGCCACGTCGCAGTGGGCCAGACTCGCCCCCGCGTTTGCCGCATCTATGGCGGTGGTGGTGCTGGGGAGCGCTGAGCGTGGAGGCCGAGAGGGGACACGGCAGCAGGGGCGAAAAGGCCCGGCTGGCTGGCGGCGCCTGCCAGGGCTCTGCTGCTGGCAGCGGCGGGCCTGGTGCTGGTGAGCTTGCTGTTCCTGCGCCGCCGCAATCGTGCCTCACGCCGGATGAGCGGATGATCGCGTCATGACGGTCACGGTGCAGGAGCTGTTCGAAGCGGTGCAGCAGCGCTTGACCCGCTATCTGGAGACGAGCGACAAGGACGATCTGATGGCCGCGGCCGGGCTGCGTGATGCCCAGGCGCTTGCGGCTGCCGCCGACCAGATGCGCGGGCTCCGGGCCAGGCAGGCGCGCAAGACTGTGCGGACCATGGCCGGTCTGCTGCGCTTGGCCCGCGATGCCGTGAGGCCGGAGGAGGCCGACAGGCGAGCTGCCGAGGAGCTGATCTCCGGCGACCCGCCGGAAAGGGCGGCGATTGCTGCCGCCGCCCGGCGTGGGCGGGCGGTGACCCTGTGAGTACCCGGTGTTCTTCTCTCCGCCTATGGATTGTTCGCGGGCGGTCGTGCCGCGCTACAACTGGTCGAGGAAGTCGCGGACGGCGGTGGCGAAGCCGTCGGGGTCATCGTCGTGTGCCCAGTGGCCACAGCCGGGCAACTCGCGCAGCGTGGTGTTGGGCCGTCGTTCGGCCATTTCCCTGGCCATCGCGGTGGGCAGGATGAAGCTGTCGGCACCGTGCACGAGCAGGGCCGGGCATCGAGAGCCGAGCCAGTCGGACCACCAATCACCGACCAGTGCCCGTTGGGAGGTCATCATGTCGGCGTACTCGAACAGAAGGCCCCATCCGTCGGCGTGTTCGACAGCGCTTTCCATGAAGTAGCTCGCGTCGGGAATTCCGCAGGCCTCAACCTGCCGACGCAGTTCGTCCAGGGTCGCTGCGCGGTGGGGCCACCCTGTCACGTCCAGGACGGGGTGGGGGATGTGCGGTTGCCGGTTGTAGGCGCCGGCTTCTTCGATGACCAGGGCGCTCACCAGCTCTGGTTGGCGTGCGGCGAGTTGGTAGGCGGTGACTCCGCCCATGGAGTGGCCGAGTGTGATCATCGGGCCGAGGTTGAGGTGCCTGACGAAGGCGGCGGCGTCGGCAACGTAGGCTTCCCGGCTGAAGTCGCCGTCGGTGTCACTGCGGCCGTGACCGCGTTGTTCCAGTGAGATCACCCGGTAGGCAGGTGCGAGTATGGCGGCCAGCTTGGCGAACATTCTGGCTCGGCCGAAGTGCCCGATCATGGCCAAGACCGGGACACCGTCACCGCCGAAGTCGACATAGGCGAGCCGACGGTCGTTGACCTGGGCGTAGCTTTCGGCGGGGCTTGTGATAAGGGCGGTCATGGACGTTCCTCCTCTGGGTTGTGGATGTTTGGATCTGTCAGGAAGGCCGCGGTGACTGCCGCCGCAGCCAGGGCCAGCCCGGCGGATAGGTGGGCGGCGTCGGTGAAGCCGGTCATGAACGCGTCCCTGGCCAGCAGTGCGAGTTGGTCGCCGGTCGGTCCGCCTAGCCTGGCCGCCGTCGTCATCGCGCCGGTGATCGACTCGGTGGCGAACGCTGGAAGGGCGTCTACGGCCGATAGGGTGGATAGGCGGCCGGTCAGGTGGCTGGTGGCCACGCTCCCCAGGACGGCGACGCCGAGGCTGCCGCCGAGTTTGAAGGCCGTCTCGTTGACGGCCGCCGCGGAGCCCGCCCGGTGTCTGGTAGCCGTTCCCATGAGGGCGACGCCGGCGGCGGTGACCGTTAAGGCGTTACCCGCGGCCAGAACGGCGAGGGCGGTCATGAGCGGCCACTGGGAGCCACCGCCGAGCCCCAAGGGCAGCAGGGCGAGCCCGGCGGCCAAGATCAACAGCCCACTTGTGGTGCAGGTCCGCGTACCGCAGCGGTCTATCAGGCGCGGGCTGAGCGGCGCCATGCCGAGCTGCCCGGCGGCGAGCGGCAAGAGCACCAGGGCGGCCTCCGACGGAGTGTGGCCTCGAACGTCCTGCAGATACTGGGTGAGCAGGAACAAGATTCCCATCAGGGAGAAGAACCCGGCTGCGGCAGCCAGAGCGGCGGGCCAGAAGGAGCGGGCCCCGGCCATCCGCAGGTCAAGAAGTGGATGTGCGGTCCGTCGCTGGCGCAGAACGAATCCGGCGAGCAGCGTGCCGGCCAGGGCGGCCGTGGCCAGAGTGGGCGGTGCTGACCAGCCTCGGTGCGGCGCCTCGATGATCGTGTAGATCGTAGTCACGAAGCCCGCCGAGACCAGGACCATCCCCGGCAGGTCCAGCGCAGTGCGGGCACCGCCGGCGAAGGCGGGCACCAGCAACGTGATCGCGCAAGCCGAGGCCAGCGCAGCGGGCACGCTGACCAGGAACAGCGCCCGCCAGCCGAGGTGCTGCACGAGCAGCCCACCGGCCAGCGGGCCCACCACGACGCCGATGCTGGCGACCATGCCCCAGACGGCCAGCGCCCGAGGCAGCTCACTGCGAGGGAACACGCTGCGAATGATCGACAACGTGGACGGCATGATCATCGCGTTGCCGACACCCAGCAGGGCGCGGGCGGCGACGAGCTCGGCGGGGCTTCGCGATACGGCGGCCAGCAGCGACGCGACGGCGAATGCGGCCAGACCGGCGAGCAGCATCCGGCGCCGCCCCCAGCGATCGGCCAGGGTGCCCATGGTGATCAGCAGGGACGCCAGAGCCAGCACGGTGGTCTCGGTGATCCATTGGAGTTGTCCGGTAGAGGCTCGCAGATCCAGCGCGATGGCGGGCAGAGCGATCGTCACCGCCATGACGCTGGAACTCATCACCAGCAGGGCGGAGCACAGCGTGTAGAGAATTGGCCATCGACGCGGGTGCCCGTTGCCGGGCGGGTTGGGCGAGGGCAGAGCGACCTCCGGGAGCGCGGCGGATGTGGGACGAGTTAGCGTAACAGTCGTTACGCCCATTTGCATAACGACTGTTGTGTTAATAAGATGTCGCCGGACGCGCCCTGCGGCCTGGTTGGAGATGCAATGGCTAGACCTCGTGACCCGAGGCGTCGTGTAGAACTTCTCGACGCGATCATCGGCCACCTGGCCACCCACGGCGTCGCCGGGTTGTCCCTGCGTCCCCTCGCCAAGGCGCTAGGTCAGAGCACCTCGGTGCTCACCCACCACTTCGCCACCAAGGATGAGCTCATCACCGCTGTCCTCACCCGCCTGGACCAGCGGCAACGCGATCGGCTTCAGGCCCTGCCCGGGTGGGAGGAGGGACGCAGCCTGGGCGCCGTCATCCGGGCGTCGTGGGACTGGCATCTGAGCGGCGACAACCTGCCGCTGATCCGGCTCCTGCACGAGATCGAGGGCCTGGCCGCGGCGGGCAGGCTCACTGGGCCGTATGTGCCCACGATGCTGAGCGACCGGGCCGAGTTCGTGGCCGAGGCGCTACGCGCCCACGGCGTTTCGGATGAGGATGCCCGCGCCAATGCCACTCTGCTCAACGCCGCCTATGCCGGTCTGCAACTCGACTATCTGACCACCGGCGACACGAAACGCGTGGAGACCGCCCTCGACCGGCTCGTCAAACTCGCGGACGCCTGGACCGACCCGCGCTCAGACCATGCTCCAAGCTAGGTTGAACCGCCCCGAGATTGATGGAGACAACGAGGTACTGGACATGGGCACAGACCTGCGGAGTGTTCCGGTTCTGCTGGACTCGGAGCCGGTCCAGGTGATCCGCCGCGATGCGGCGGTGTGGGAGAACGCGGTCAGCGACCTGCCGGGCGTTAGGCGCCCCCGCGCGGGCGCCTAACGCATACGACCCGGAGCGGTCCCGGCAGATCACCTCAACTCCGGGGTGGGCGCGCAGCCAGTCGGCGAAGGCGCCGGCTTCCCGGTCGGGCAGGATGTCGATGACGCGATGGTCGTCCATGTCGACCAGGACGCTGGCGTAGGAGTGGCCGCGCCGCTTGGCCCAATCGTCGACGCCCAGCACCTTCACCGAGCCGATCTCCGGGTCGGGCATGGCTCTGACCAGCCGGATCAGCGTGGATCGTGCGACGGCGGCGCCGAACGCACCCTGTACCGCGTCAAAACTCGCGCGTAGGGACTGAGCTGGTGTTTCTCCGGCCGACTATGCGGCTCGGCGGTACTCGTTGATCACTCCTCCGAGGACCTTGTGGCGTTCGATCCGGCCTACCGTTGGCACCATCACCGGTTCGTCTTGATCGGGTGGTCGTTGCCCACGACTCTGATGCGGGCGATGCCCGTTGTAGTGATCGAGATATTCGTTCAGGGCCGAACGAAGGTGACGTTCGCTGCAGATCAGCATGCGGTCGGTGCACTCGGCTCGCACCGTACGGACCCACCGCTCGGCATAGCAGTTCGCCCGCGGCGTCCGCGGCGGCGTCTTCAGCACCGTGATACCTACGGCGGCGAAGATCTCATCGAAGACGGCGGTGAACTTGGCGTCCCGATCGCGGATGAGGAAGCGGAACGACGCCGCTCGCTCGCCAAGGTCGAGCAGGAGATTGCGGGCCTGCTGAGCGGTCCACGCACCGGTTGGATGGGAGGTCACGCCCAGGATGTGCACGCGCCGCGTATGAACTTCCATCACGAACAACACGTACAGACGTTTCAGAAAGATCGTGTCAACGTGGAAGAAATCGCAGGCCAGAAGTCCTCTGGCCTGCACTCGCAGGAAGGACCGCCAGGAGGTGTCGAGATGTCGAGGCGCCGGGCCAAAGCGGCGCGAGCGCAGAATGCGCCGCACGGTCACGTCGCTAACCTCGTAACCGAGCCGCACCAACTCACCATGCACCCGTCGATAGCCCCACGCGGGGTTTCCCTCGCCAGGCGAACGATCAGATCCCGGATCTCCCGACTCATCCTCGGACGTCCGGGTCGATGCGGGTAGGTCCAGGCCCGTCGCAGCAGACGACGATGCCACACCAGCAACGTCGCCGGGGTGACCAGCCGATGAGCGCGCAGCACCGCCGGCAACCACCGGGCCAGTCCGGCTTCGGGCGGGCGACCTGACGCCGCAACACCGCCACCTCATGCCGCAACACCATGATCTCCACGTTCTTCGACCCTTGGCTGCGACCCAGCAACATCAGCCAGCCGAACACCCGAACCGTGATCAGATAGAGCAGGCGAACAGGCACAAGGCGTGATCTTGTCGTCAGGGCCGGACGCAGTCAAACCACAGCTCAGAACCATCGCGACTGAGTTTTGACGCGGTACGTGTGTCCCGAACGTGGAGGGAGCTTGATGTAGGTAGAGCTTCTTGATGCGGTGCTGCGCGGGAGATGAAGGTTGGCCCTTCGGAGTCGCCCTGCGGGGGGAGGCTTCAAACCACCTCATGCTGCGTTGGCTGAAGACCGTCGTGGTGAGCGATGAGGAAAAGGCGCTGTTGAAGGCGTCAGGTGGGGATCAGGAAGGCGAGCGCAAGCGAATCGTCGCTGAAGTGTCGTAACAAAATCAGGTGACATCGAAACCGGGGTTTGTACCGTGCCCCGGGATGAGTCTGGCGGATGCCCGCTGACTGGCCAGACGGTGTCCGGCATGTAGACGACGCGAGCCTGATCTGCTGCTTTCGCGTGGAACGGGAGAAGGCGCGTCCCGACACCGTCGCCCGTGCGGGTGGCGAGAGGGAGTGTCTCAAGCGGAGGAGACCGTAAGGGATTGAGTACCGTCGCGGGGCGCGCTGGCGGACCGGTTCGTAGTAGCTGAGAAGCCTCTGTAATGGGGGTCGAGCCAAGGGGCCGGGTCATCTGTGGCTCATGTTTGTGAAGTCAACCGGACGAAGTCCGGGAGGAGCTGCATGGACGAGTTGAAATCGCAGAGCAAGCCGTTCGATATTTCGAAACAGGAGGTTTGGGAGGCCTATCAGGAAGTGCGGAAGAACAAGGGCGCGCCGGGAGTGGACGGGAAGTCCATCGCCGACTTCGAGGCCGATCTGAAGAACAACCTCTACAAGATCTGGAATCGGATGTCGTCGGGGACCTACTTTCCGCCTGCGGTACGGGCGGTGGAGATACCGAAGCAGCACGGCGGCGGGGCGAGGATGCTCGGCATCCCCACCGTCGCCGACAGGGTGGCGCAGACCGTGGTCGCCCGGCACCTGATGAAGTGCGTGGAGCCGGTGTTCCACGATGACTCCTTTGGGTATCGGCGAAACCGGTCGGCGGTGCAGGCGGTGGAGCGCTGCCGGGAGCGCTGCTGGAGACGTGACTGGGTGATCGATCTCGATATCCAGAAGTTCTTCGACAGTGTCCGGTGGGATCTCATCGTCAAGGCTGTGGAGGTGCACACCGACGTGGCGTGGGTGCTGTTGTATGTGCAGCGGTGGCTACGGGCCCCGCTGCAGTTGCCCGACGGGACCTTGCAACAGCGAGACCGGGGGACCCCGCAGGGATCCTCGGTGTCGCCCGTGCTGGCGAACCTGTTCATGCACTACGCGTTCGACGTGTGGCTGGCCCGCGAGTTCCCGACGGTGGAGTTCGAGCGTTATGCCGACGACGCGGTCGTGCACTGCGCGACCGAACGCCAGGCCCGTCAGGTCCTGGCGGCGCTGCAAGACAGGATGGAAGAGGTCGGGCTGCGGCTGCACCCCGACAAAACCAAGATCGTGTACTGCAAGGACGGCCGGCGACGCGGAACGTTCGCGCACACGTCGTTTACCTTCTTGGGGTTCACCTTCCGCCCGCGCGGGGCTCGCAACGGCGCGAGCGGCAAGATGTTCTTGTCGTTCTCGCCAGCGATCAGCAAGGACGCCCTGAACAAGATCAGCGAGGAAGTACGCCGCTGGCGGCTTCACCGCCGGACTGGATCCGCCTTCACCGAACTCGCCAAGGTGATCAACCCGATCGTGGCGGGCTGGATGCAGTACTACGGCCGGTTCTACCGGTCGGCGCTGTATCCCCTCCTGATGCGCATCAACGCCTACCTGGTGCGCTGGATCCGCGAGAAATACAGACGGCTGAGCAGGAGACGGAAAGCCGCCGCGTGCATGCAGGGGATCGCCATGCGCTATCCCCGGATGTTCGCGCACTGGAAGTGGGTGACCGCAGCCTCTCCGCTCTGATGATCAAGGTGACAAGAGCCGTATGAACCGAGAGGTTCACGTACGGATCTGCGGGAGCCGGGAGGTGAGATTCCTCCCGGCCACCCGACAGCCCCTTGACGGTCCGCGGGAGACGAAAACCGTGTTCCCCCGGGTACGCGTCTCTGGCTGCCGGGACGTCGCACACCCTGTGGACCTTGCCTACCTCGGTTCGCCTTCGGGCTCCTGCCGCTCGGCCCGGGCAGTTGGGGAAAGTGGGTCATCGGGGGGAGGGGGTGGCTGTTCGGGGTCGGTGTCCAGGTCGCCGCTCTCTGCGCGGGTCATCAGGGCGATCGCCTGTTCCCGGTCGTAGGTGCCCGACAGCCAGGACAACACCCAGCCGCCGCCGGGTTCGGCCTTGGCGACCTGCTTGCAGCTGTCGCTGATGATCCATTCCCCATCGAACCGCAACGTCATGGCCTCAGGCTAGACACCGCTGAACGAAATGCGAGGCGACGCAAGCCGCCCGGGCCGCACGTCCGAGCTTATGGCGAAGCCCTTTCATGTAACGGTAGTGGTCGCGGGGAACTCCCGCCGCCTGCGCACGCCGTGGCGGCAGGGGCCAGGCCGAGATTCTGCCGCCCTGCTCGGCCGGGGCTTCCGGCCGCGGCGGCTCCCGGCTCGGAGGGGTGTCCGGGCGCCGCCGCGGACGGCCCGGATCCGGCACTCACGCAAGATGGCCAGACCCGTCCTCCTCTCCCTGCGCATCCCCCGCTCTGCGCGCCCACCGCCGGGCGCGACGATCTCCAGCGTGCGCCCATGAGTGGAGACGATGCTCGGGCGTTGCCGGTGGCAGCCGGTTTCAGCACCAAGCGCGGGATCCAGGCAGTCATCAATGCCGCCTGTCTCGTGCGCACTCGGGCTGATGTCACGCACGGGCAGGTGTTGCCGTCGTTCGGTGAACCGCACCAGCGCGTAGCCAGCTCATGATGGGTGTACAGGCGATCGGGGTTTTGGATTGGTCCGGGGAGTGCTGATACTCTCTGAGGCATCATGGGCGTATTCACTAAGTAACTCCAGATGCCGCTGACGGCTTGAGCGTTCTCGCTCGCCGTGCCGGCGGCACAGGCACCCACCTTCTTCGTGGCTCTCGCTGTTGGCGCGTGCCTCTGTCTGGAGTTCCTTTTTCATGAACACCTTTCGTTCTGCGTCCGGCCCTGCCCTGGAACCCGCCGGACGTGACCGCCGCTGGCGTGCCCTGGCGCTGCTGTCGCTTCTGCAGTTTCTCATCGCCATCGACGTCACCGTCGTCAATGTGGCGCTGCCCACCATCGGCTCGGAGTTCCGCGCTGGTGCCACCGGGATGGCCTGGATCGTCACCGGCTACACGCTGGTCGGCGGTGGGCTGCTGCTGCTGGGCGGCCGGATCACCGACCTGATGGGCCGGCGGCGGATGTTCCTGCTCGGCGCCGCCGTGTTCTGCGTGTCATCGCTGGTCGCCGGACTGGCCCCGAACCTGCCCACACTGGTCGCCGCGCGGTTCGGCCAGGGCGCGGGGGAGGCGCTGGCGTCTCCGGCCGCGATGTCGCTGATCGCCATGCTCTTCACCAAGCCCGCCGAACGCGCCAAGGCGCTCGGCGTCTGGGGAGCGATCTCGGGACTGGGACTGGCCGGGGGCGTGCTGCTGTCCGGCGCGCTCACCGAGTTGCTGCACTGGCGCTGGATCTTCTTCATCAATCTGCCGCTGACCGCCGCGGTGCTGCTGGCGACGCCGAGACTGGTCCGGGCCGACGGCCCGCGCTCCGGTGGCCGGCTGGACCTGCCGGGGGCCGTGCTGCTCACCACCGCACCGCTCGCTCTGGTCTATGGCGTCCTGCAGGCCGCCCATCGCCCGTGGACCGACCTCGCCGTCATCCTCCCCGTGACCGGGGGTGTCCTGGCGATGCTGTTGTTCGTGCTGGTCGAGGCCAGGACACGAAATCCGCTGGTGCCACTGTCGTTCTTCGCCAATCGCACCCGTACGGTGGCGAACGCGGCCACCGTGTTGCTCAGCGCGGCGCTGTCCACGACGTTCTTCCTGTCCACGCTCTACATGCAGCAGGTGCTGGGCCTGAGCCCGGTGCGGACCGGACTGGCCTACCTTCCGTTCTGCGCCGCACTCCTGCTCACGGTCACCCAGGTGAGCCGGATCATCGGCGCCATCGGCATGAAGTACACCGCGATCGCGGGCCTGCTCTGTACCGCGCTCGGCACCGGGTGGCTGGCCCGCCTTCCTGTCGACGGCCACTTGTGGATCGATGTCATTCCCGCCATGACGTTCACGGCGGTCGGCATGGGGGCGGGGCTGATCGCCCTGCAGAATGCGGCCCTGCACGGGGTCACTGACGCCGACGCCGGGATCGCCTCCGGCGTGCAGCGCTCGGTCGACCAGCTCGGCGGGGCTCTGGGCATGGCTCTGCTGGTCGGCGCGGCCGTCGCCACCGCAGCTCGCACTGTAGGCGATGACCTGGCCGCGCAGGTGAGCGGCTACCAGACCGCCTTTCAGTACGCCATGATCGCGGTACTCGCCGCCGCGGTCGGCGTGGGGGTGGCCGCACGCGGCGACCGGCGCGAGGAGTGACTTTCCGGCGCGCCGCGCTCTCGCACGGCGCGTGTCGGTGGTTTCGGGCGGATCACGTCAGTACGGCGCGCAGCCGTTCGTAGGTGGGGGCCAGCTCTCGCAGGCCGGCTGCGAGGGCTGTGTCGTCGCCGGTCACGATCGGCAGTTGAAGCCCACCCACGATGCGAGCCTGTCCAGCGGCGATGGCGGCGCCTTCGCGCAGGTTCAGCGAACGCAGGCACGAGGCCAGGTCGTTCAGCCGGCGGGCGCCCACGCGTACCGCGAACGCCCGCATGAGGTCCCGGACCTGGGGGTCGAGTCGCCCTTGTTCCACCAGTTCAGCGGTGCGTTCGGCCGCCTGCGCCTGTCCCAGCGTGCCGGGGGAGACGCTCACGTCGGCGCGGCCCGCCAGCCAGGCGAGCGCACCGGGCAGCGAACGCCGCAGTGCCTCGGCCGGGCTCACCTGAATACGCCGCGCGAATGCCGAGCGCATCGCGAACGGCCGCTTCAGGTAACTGATGAGCTCGCCACGCCAGGACTCGACGAACGCCGCGATCGGCAGGGTGGCATAGGGATAGCCCTGCGGGTCGTGCATGAGCACGGTGTCGTCGTCCACCTCCAGCACCACCAGGAAGTGGTCCGCCTCGACCGCCTGCCCGGCACCCGGCTGGTGCAGCAGCAACCCCAGCTCCAGCGGCCCGACCAGAACAGGACCCCGCGCGCACGCCACGCGAAGGCGCTCCATGGCCTCGGCGGCGGAGCCGCCGTCACTGCACTCACACGACCAGCCCAGCAGCTCGATCGCGGCGTCCAGCCCTTGGTCGGGATCCCAGCCGAAGGGATCGAACAGGGGCAGCTGACCGCCGATCAGCTGCACTCCGTACGGCGAGCCGGTCAGGACCTCGATGACCGCGGGTGCGGGAGCCTCCTCGCCGAGGATCATGGCAAGGGAGTTGGCGTAGCAGTAGGGACCGGAACCGATGTAAGGAATCGACATGGCCGCAGCCTCACAGCTGACACCGTGTCAGGGTCAAGGCCGACACCTGCAGGTCACCGCGCCGCGGCGGCTGCCGGCGCGATCCGTTCGCGAGCATGGGGTAGGCTGCGAGGCAGGTTCGATGTGACCTGCCGCCCGCGCCGATTCCGGCATGGTGAACACATCGGTATGTGGTCACCACTCACTCTGCGAGACACGGTGCCCCTGTCAGCAACGCGGGCGCTGAAGGACCACGGCACCGGGACATGCGGTGAGTTCCATGGACATGACCCTTACCGACGCCAAGCGCGCTGCCGCCATCCTGCGCGACGACCTCGCCCAGGCGGACTCGATCGACATCACGCACAGCCGCGCGCTGGAGATCGTCGCTCGCCAGCTCGGCCATCGCGACTGGAACACTGCGGCGGCCGCGCTCGGCCACACCTCGGGCGCGAGGCTGGGCAGTCCGATCGCGGTGCTGCGCATCCAGGACGAGGGCCGGGCACGAGAGTTCTACCTGGACTACCTCGGGTTCACCGTCGAGTGGGAGCACCGGTTCGAGCCCGGGATGCCGCTGTACATGCGCGTACATCGCGACCGGATGATCATCGACCTGTCCGAACACCACGGTGACGGCACACCCGGTTCCTTGGTCTGGACTCCGGTCGGCGACGTCGGCGCCCTGCACCGGGAGCTGACGGCCAAGCCGTACCCGCGGCTGCGGCCCGGCATCGACCAGGACGCGCCGGGCGGTCCGACCCTGGAGGTCACCGACCCGTTCTCCAACGTCATCCGGTTCTGCCAGGTCGAAGGCTAGGCGCCGGCGGACATCCTGCCCGCCTACGCGTCGTGGGCGGGCAGGCCGCGGATCAGCCGTTCGTAGTCGTCGTCGTCCTGGTCGGGCCCGTGACGGCGAGCTTGCGCGACTCGAACGCGAGGACCACCCCGGACAGCACGAGGCGCTCACCGACGCGGTGGTGTCCGCGGCTCCTGGCCATCCGCGGTTCCGGATCCTGTCCTTCACCGGCGTCGGCCACGGTCGGCCTTGGCTCCTCGCCACCCTCGACCAGGCCCGCATCGCGAGCTGAACCCCTAGTCCGCTATCCCGCGGCCGAACTCCTCCTCGAACGTCTTCTCGCCCAAGGCAGCCAGCACGGCGGTGGTGATGCGATCGACGTCGCTTCGTTCTGTCCGCGGCAGCGGTGCGCAGGCCGACTCCCGGGCCATGTGAGCGGTGCCCAGAAGGCGGGCGGCGCGCCGGTGATCCCCTGACAGTGCGTGAGCTCCGGCGAGACCTTCGAGGGCCAGCGCCACCGCCCGCCGGTCAGCCGTCATGCGGGCCGCCTCCAGCCCGGCCAGGTGCAGGCGGTGCGCGGCCTCGGCGTCGCCGCGTTGTTCGGCCACGAAGCCCAGCTCGGCATGGATCAATGCCAGGCCGGGCTGCCAGTCCACCTGGCGACACCAGTCGATCCAGTGGCGCAGGTGGCGTTCGGCGTCCTGGAAGCGGCCCTGGCGCCGTGCGCCCAGCCCCTGTGGGGCTCAAATATTCGGTTCACGTGGTGACCTGCAACTATCTTCAGGCCCGAGGATCTTGGGTGCCACGGTCTGGGCGATGCTCGAACCATTTGAGCGACAACCCAAATGGGAGCGTGGGACTTGACCTGTGGAGTGAATCCGCAGATTGGGGGGTGTGGCTAACTATTCGGGCCCATGCGGCGCTCTTCGGCGAAGATACCAAACACTTACGCTAAAGATAGCCCATATTTCGAACGTATTATGGAATCTTGGTGAACCTATTCCAAGGAGGGATCATGAAGATTCCGTCATTACTGATCGCCGCGTCCATGCTCGTCCCCACCCACGCAGCCACCCCGCCACCTCCCAACATGGCATTGCGCTGGAATGATGTGCTCCTGCAGAGCGTACGCACTGGCACGCTCGGTCCGCCCCACGTAGCCCGGGCGCTTGCCATCATGCACACCTGCGCCTACGACGCCTGGGCCGCCTACGACACAGTCGCCGTCGGCACCAGGCTCGGCGCCTCCTTACGCAGGCCGCCCGCCGAGCACACGCGGGCCAACAAGAACGAAGCGATCAGCTATGCCGCCCATGCGGCCGCCGTCGACCTCTATCCGGCAGGCCGTGCGTCGTTCGACGCCCTGATGCGCGAGCTCGGCTACGACCCTGCCGACACCTCGAGCACCCCGGCGGGCATTGGCGCCCGAGCCTGCTCCGCCGTACTCACCCATCGCCACGCCGACGGCTCCAACCAACTCGGCGGCTACGCCGACGCCACCGGCTACCAGCCGGTGAACGCCCCGATGAAGGTCAGCCAGCCGCTGGCCGCCCTCAACGACCCCAGCAGGTGGCAGCCGCTCACCTACGTCAACAAGGCAGGAGCAGAGGTGACCCCGCCGTTCCTCGCGCCGCATTGGGGCGGCGTCGCCTCCTTCAGCGGTCAGGCCCGCGATCTCGCCGACGCCGTGCCGAGAGCCGCCCTGTACGGTAGCGCCGAGTACCGGCAGCAGGCCGCGGAGATCGTCCAAACCACGGCGGCGCTCACCGACCGGCACAGGGCGATCTCGGGTTACTGGAGCGACGGCCCGAGCAGTGAGACGCCGCCAGGGCACTGGTCACTCCTGGCCCGCACGGTCTCCCAGCGCGACAGGCACACCCTCGACCAGGACGTGAAGATGTACTTCGCGCTGTCCAACGCCGTCATGGACGCCGGCATCGCCTCGTGGGAGACCAAACGCGACAACGACTCGGCGCGCCCGATCACTGCGATCCGCCACCTCTACAAGGGCACCACGATCCGCGCCTGGGACGGGCGCGACATCGACGGCGCGACCTGGACGCCCTACCAGCCGTCGACCTTCCCCACACCGCCGTTCGGCGAGCACGTCTCGGGCCACTCGACCTTCAGCGCCGCCGCCGCCCGTGTACTCAAACGTTTCACGGGCAGTGACTACTTCGGCGCGAGCGCGGTCGTGGCCAAGGGCTCCTCGACAGTCGAGCCGGGGGTGAGCCCCGCGCAGGACGTCACGCTGCGCTGGCACACCTTCACCGAGGCGGCCGATCAGGCCGGCCAGTCCAGGCGCTACGGCGGCATCCACTTCCGGGACGGCGACCTGCGCGGGCGCGCCCTCGGCGCCGAGGTCGGCCAGGCCGCCTGGGACAGGGCGAGCGCCTACTGGACAGGCGCGGCCTCCTGACCTTTCGACCACAGCCTGTAGATCATCCTGCGCCGTTCGGAAACTGGAGTTGCCCCGGTTCAGTAGACACATCAGGGCTTGCGACTACGCGGCAGCATAGTCGAGGTCGTGGATGTTCTTGAGCGCGTGTCGACGCTCGTATTCAGCGGGGCTGAGCTGGCTGTTGGCGGAGTGGCGGCGGCGTGGGTTGTAGAACACCTCGATGTAGCTGAAGAGGGCTCGTTCGGCTTCTGACCTGGTGCGGAAGGCGCGCCGGTCGATCAGTTCGCACTCCAGCGAGGCGAAGAAGCTC
>NZ_JBHYIO010000076.1:0-21845 GCF_042740095.1 Nonomuraea sp. NPDC059023
GTTTTTGTGTTTAAGACACCGATCTGGGTTTGTTCGACGGCGGGTGGGCTAAATTGGTTCGGCTGTATGAAGTGTGCGGGGGGGGCCGCCCGTAGGGCGGCCGCCCCGTCTCGGGCTTGCTCTAGTTGGGATCACCGCTCCCCATAGCGGCGGGCTGGTGGCCGTTGACTCGGGGAGGGGGGATCACCCCCTGCGGCGCGGAGACGGCGATGCCGTGCTCCTCGCGGTACCGGGTGACGTACCGGTGCATCGTCGCCTGAGGGATGCCGAGCCGGGCGGCCAGGGGCCGGATGGGCACCTCGCCGTTCGGCCCGATGGCGTCGGCGATCGCGGCCTCGATCTCCTCTCTGGTGGGCTTGCCGCCGCCGTTCCGTTCAGGCGTTCCACTGCCGTTGTTCCGGCCGTTCCGTTCGGCCGTGCCGCGGCTGCCGTGTGCCTCCTTTCGAGGGGTGTTCCGGTCGGTCCGGGCGGGGTGTTCCACGCGCTTGTGGAACACCAGCCGGGCGGTCCTTACCGGGCGTTCCACGACCTTCTGGTGGAACAGGACTCGGGTGTTCCGCACCGGGCGTTTCACCGGCTGGTGGAAGACCATGCGGGTGTTCCGCGCTGGGTGTTCCGGTAGCTGTTCCGGCTCGTGCATGCCCAGGTCAGCGCGGGTGACGCCCGTCAGGGTCGCGAGGAGGACGGCGTCGCTGCGGGACGCGATGATGTGTTCCAGCAGGGCGCGCCGGGAAGCGTTCCGGGTGAGGTCGAGGTCGCGTTCCGCCGCCCGGTAGCAGTGTTCCATCCGCCACCGGACGTAGGTGTTCCACCGGGTGCCCCGCTGGCCGTTCCGGTCGGCGTTCCGCTTGACGCTGCGGGCGTACCGGATGACCCAATCCGCGACTCGGGTGAGCCGCTGGTGGATCTCAGCGTCGACGGTTTCGGTGGCGCGGGCGGTCACCAGGCCGAGCCGCGTCAGGATGTACTCCGGCGTCCACTTCCATCGGGACTCACGGCGGCGGCCGCCGTTGGCCTTCTCCTCGATCCGCAGCGCGTGGTGCCAGAGGATCACGCCGACGATGGGCGCGGCCGCGCGCAGCAGGGGCACGCTGGGGTTGCCGGCCTCAAGGGCGGCGGAGGCGGAGATGACCGCGGACGCTGCAGCGAGCAGCCAGGTCATGCTTATCGCCTGAACTGCCTCTTCGTGCCTTTGCGCGGTGATCAGCTCCTTGGCTCGCAGCGCGAACGCGAGCAGCGGACCTTCGAGCAGGCCGATGCCGAGCCAAGGCAGCCACCACACGCCGGGCGCGGCCCGGGTGATGACCTCGAACATGCCCTCACCGGCGAACACCAAGGCGGCGGAAGCGCACGCCCAGGTCACGGCGTCGGCAAGAGACCGGCGTGGCCGCGCTGGCGCCCTGGACTTGGGCAAGATCAGGTGCTTGGCCAGGCGGACCAGGGCCAGCAGCAGGGCCAGTGCTGCGGCGCCGGCGGCGGCCCATGCGGGCGGCGGCAGGTCACGCAGCGGGTCGAAGCCATATATGTCAATCACGGTGAGTCACCTTCAGCATGTCCACGGGATGTCCAAGAGGATGTCCACGGCGATGTCCAAATCGGGGTCGTTGGACATCCACCCCCCCTACGCGCGTGCGCGGACGCGCGTGTAGGAGCCGGGGGTGGGGGCGGGCCGGGGTCCGCCGGTGTACGTCACGGCCCGTGTCCGGGAGGCGGAGTCTCGCCGGCCCCCTCCCCCGGG
This sequence comes from Nonomuraea sp. NPDC059023, assembly GCF_042740095.1. NCBI lineage: Bacteria > Bacillati > Actinomycetota > Actinomycetes > Streptosporangiales > Streptosporangiaceae > Nonomuraea > Nonomuraea sp. NPDC059023. The sequence goes on from NZ_JBHYIO010000076.1 coordinate 1,739, forward strand.
GTTGTGCGCGCGGCCCCTCCCCTACCGCGGGCTCCAGGGGGTCCGGCCCGGGTGGACGCTATGGGGACGGAAGCGTTTTTACAGGTCACAGGGGGTGTCTCTTGTTTGGTCTCCCCCGTGTTCGGCTCTTCGTTCTCGCCCGTGCCGGTGCGTCGGGCACGGATTTCGTCCTCCGCGGCGAGGGCGCCGCGCACCATCGCGTCCTCCCCCACGATCCGGCGCCACTTCCCCTTCGCCGGCGTCTCGACGAGGCCGAGCCGCTCCCACGCGGCGCGGCGCTCGGTCGCCCACGCGCGTGAGCGCGGCATGGCGGCGGCGTTGCTGCCGCCGGTGGAGACCAGGCCGGGGGAGAGGTGGACGAGCACCATGGCGCGCAGGTGCGGGTTGGGGATCGCGGAGACGAGGACTTCGGCCGGGATGTCGATCTCCTCGGTCACGGTCAGCCGCTGCGGGGGCTCGTCGTCGGCGGCTGCGGCCGCCATCCCGGCCTTGGTGCCGCCGCTGGTCTTCTGCAGTTCGGCGCTTTGGCGTTCGGCGCGGTGCTGGTGGACGAGCTGCTGCTGCTCCTCGGTGCAGAAGCGCATGAGGTGGTCGGGCAGGTCGGCCCACCGGGTCGGGTAGTACGGCAGGTTCGCGGCGGTGGACTCTTCCAGCGCGGGGGTGAGGCGCGCGGTCTGGGCAGCGGCCTCGGCCAGCATCGCGTCGGTGACGTGCGGGGTGTAGAGCAGGGTGGTGCCGCCCTTGCCGGACTGCTGGCAGTAGAAGACGCCGGTCGGCAGGAGCGGCGTTTCGAGCTTGTTCCAGTTCATGAGGACCTGCTGGGCGTCGGCCTTCGCGGCGGTACGGCCGGCGTAGCGGCGATTGAACACGGGCACCAGTTCGGGGTGCATGCTGCCCTGGGACATGTACTGGCCGGTCGCTTCCATGCCGATGCCGGAGGAGCGGCCCTTGTTGCCGACCTGCTTGGCGGCGTGGATCGGGGCGGCGTTGGCGCGGGCCTTGCCGAGCAGGGTGGACACCTCGTCCCCGATGATCAGGATCGCGGGGCGCTGGTGGTTGACGGGCAGGACTTGGTTGTCCTCGGGCTGCAGGAGGCGGCCGCGCAGGGGGATGGCGGCGTCGGCGTCCTGCAGGAGGCGGGTGGCGGCCTCCCACGTGGTCGCGATGGGCCGGTCCAGGCGCGGCAGCAGCTCGGCGTACGTCATGCCGTCGTTCTTCAGGTCGATGATCCACAGCAGCGCATCCGGGCAGTGGGCTCGCATCCACGTGATCAGCCGCATCAGGTTGGACTTGGCGCTGCCGGACTCGCCGACGTACATGCCGCGGGTCATGCCGTAGTCGGGGACGTAGTTGGCGACGTACACGTCGCGGCCGTCTTCGTCGACGCCGAGCCAGGCGGCGTCCAGGACGGAAGTGGGGATCGTAGGGGGCGCGAACGTGACGGTGCGGGCCTTGACCTTGCCCTCGTGCTGGACGAGCAGCACGCGTGCGGCGTCGTTGTGGTCCGGGTCCTGGATGATCTCCCGTAGGGAGTGCTCGGCCCAGTGCATGCCGGACTCGATGTCGGCCGTGGCCTTGTGCAGTTTGGCGCGGGTGACCTTGACCGGTAGCCGCAGCGCATACTCGACCCGGCCGGTTCCGGATACGCGGGGGCGGCCGACCACCTGGACGCCCGGGAAGCCGAGTTCGGCCAGGACCTTGGGCAGCGTCTTGGCGGCGACGCGGACGCGGGCGCGGGTCTTGCGCCAGCGGCGGGCTTCGCGGTGCAGGCCCCACGCGGCCGTGGTGGCGAGGGTGAGGACGCTCCAGGCGATGGCGGCCGGGCCGGTGACGGGGCCGGTCTGGATGGTGGTGGCGGCCCAGGCGGCGAGCGCGGCGGCGGCGCCGGTCACGGTCGGCGTGGCCACGGGCAGGAGGTCGTGCTTGGACAGGTAGAGGTGGACGCCGGTGACGGCGGCCGCGAGAGCGGGCATGCTGGCCCACCACGGCACCTCGGCCAGGTGGGCGATGGTGGCGGTGACGTAGGTGGCGGCGGCGGTCCACCACGGGGCGTGGTAGTCGCGGTGCCGCCACATCCGCTTGGCCTCCCACAGGAGCAGGGCACGGGCCGGACGCCAGATCAGGTGGTGGGCGGCGAGCGCGAGCAGCCCGCGGCGCGGCGCGGCTGGCGGCTGCGCCGGTTGGGGCGCGTCCGGGCTGCTGGCCGGGGGGAGTGCGGGCTGCTGCGTGCCGAACAAGGTGGGCGTCCCTTTCTGGGGGTTCAGGCGGTGGCGGCGGGGGTGCTGTCGGCCTTGGCGCCGTCGCCGGGCTGGTCGTCGAGGCGGCGGGCGCAGGGGAGCGCGTTGAGCTGGGCGCGGTACGAGAGGAGGCTGCGAGCAGCCAGGTAGAAGACCCAGGTGAAGACGACGGCCAGGACCACGAGAACGATCACGGGGACGGTCAGCGGGCCGATGTCGAGGGTGTGCACGGCGGTGCTCCTGTCAGGGGATGGCGAGCTGGGGGCGGGCGGCGGGGTCGGTGATGAGCTGGTCGATGTGCCAGGCCAGCCAGTGGACGGCAAGCCACAGCGCCGCAAGCAGCCACACGGCCGCCTTGATCACGTGCGCGGCCAGCGTGAGCGCGTGAGGGGTGAGCCTGACGCCCAGGCGGGCGAGACCGGCGGCGATCGCGCCGACCAACCGCAGCGCCCACCACAGGGCCACGCACGCACCGACCAGGTACGGCCAGGCGAGGAGGAACGCCCACCAGGTGCCGTTCGCGGCGGCGGCGAGGGCGGCCAGGGCGACCGCGCGGGGAGTGATCGGGCGGGGCCGGGCCGCATGACGGGCCCACAGGTCGGCGACGCTCGCGTGCCGGCGGTCCCGGTCGGGTCGGGCCGGGACCACCAGCAGCAGCGGGAGCAGGCCGATGGACGTCCAGAAGATCGCGGTCATGCGCAGTCACCTCCGCCGCAGGTGCAGTCGGTGACCCGGCTCGGCAGGACGTTCGGGGTGCTGCCATCGGAGAGCTGGACGGTGACCCATTCGTCGGTGCGGGAGAGCACCGTGGCGGGCTGCCCGTCAAGGCACACCCGCTCCGGGCGAGGCGTTTCGGCCTCGTTCCGCGGCTGCCGCCAGAACCGGATCATGAGCTCCCCCTCTTGGCTAACTGATACGTAGAAGTTAACTTATACGGAGTAGTCATGCAATGGGGAGTTGTTGACGTTGACGGTGATTGCCGATACCTCAGTACCGACCGGCCCGTACGTTCGCGACGCGCTGCCGGTCGTACAGCGAACGCAACCGGGAATGGTGGGCATGGCAGAGGGCTACAAGTACGAGGACATCGCCGCGGCCCTCATATCCGGGATCGAATCCGGCGACTACCCGCCCGGCGCCCAGCTTCCGAGTGAAGCCGACCTGCGCGAGCAGTTCGGCGGAGCAAGTCCCGCCACCGTGCGCCGGGCCCTGCAGGTGCTGCATGACGCCGGCCTGACCCGGGCCGAGCGTGCGCGTGGCGTCTACGTCCGCTCCTACGACCGGGCGGTCGTCGACGAGACCTTCGGCGGTGGCACCAGCGGCCACCCCATCCACACGGCCGAGGTCACCACCATGCACGCCCCTCGGCACGTGGCCGACCTCCTTCTTGGAGGAGAGGCCGACCTGGTGGTGCGGCGAAGTTCGACGCGCGTGCCCAACGTCAGGTCCTACTACCCGCGCTGGCTCGTCGAGCGGCTGCCCGAGCTCGGCTATCCCAACGAGCTCCAGGAGGACGACCGCGAGCTGATGAAGCGGGCCGGGCTGACCGTGGTGGCCCGCACTGCGGAGGTGGTGGCGCGCATGCCTACCCGCCAGGAGATGCGCGACCTCGGGCTCGGCCCCGGAACTCCGGTCATGGAGGTCTTCACCATCCTGGAGGACAACGCTGGCGCGGTCATGGCGGTGCGGGAGGCGCTCTACCCCGCCGACCGGTACAAGCTCCGCTTGAACCTCCGTTGACGATCTGCTGGATGACGCCCGCCCGCCGCGGGTACCCTGAGGGCATGGACGAGCAGCCGGACACCGTTGGCGAGGAGCGCGTGCCCTACACCGAGGAGCAGCGGCAGGCGAACCTGGCCGCACTCCGCGCCGTGATGGGTGGCGAGCCGCCGGCTGACATGCTCGCGCTCGCGGCCAAGCGCGAAGCAGAGTTCGCTGCGCGCCGTAGCCACGCCGCGTGAACGGTCGCGTCCTCGACACCAGCGCGCTGATCCACTGGGGGCTCCGGTCCTCGCCCTACGTTGACGCCACGGTCTGGATGCGGGCCGAGAACACCGGCACGTACGTCGCTCCGCTGATCACCACGTCGGCCGCGCTCACTGCCGCTCTTGCGCAGCTTCCGGCCAAGGCTGTGCCTCTCCTTGAGGTGCTGCTCGGGATGGAGGCCACCACCATCGTGGACAACCTCACCCCGAGTAACGCGCCCGCTGTGGCAGAGGTCCTGGCCAAGGCAGGCCCCGACGCCGCGGAGTGGTTGACGGCCGCCACCGTCGTCCTGGCCGCCAGGCGGCGGGCGCTGCCGGTCGTCACGGCGCACCCGTTCCGGCTCGTGTCGCTGTGGCCGGAGATCGAGATCGACCTCATCCCGTAGCTTCACTCTTGGCCTGGGACTACGGGAAGAGCAGGTTGACGGCGATGCCGATCGGGATGGAGATCGCGGCGCCGAGCCCGAAGAACAACCACTGCTGTCTCAACTGGTGTGCTCTGATGTCGGCCTGCGCCTGCTCGCTCTGCTGGGAGAGGATCGCCTTGACCTTCTTGGCCTGTTCCTCGTTGATCTCGAAGTACCGCCGTTGCTCGCTAGTTCTGGCGGCCAGCGCTTCGCTGGCGGCACGCTGTGCTCTCAGCTCTCGATCGAGATCTGCCATCAACGAAGAGGTGAGCTGCATCGAGGCCTGAATCTTGGAATTCAGCACGTTCAGCCTCAGCGCCGGACTCTCATGCACTGCCGCCAGCGCCTTAACCGTCTGGAGATAGGCGGAGTGCATGCTCTGGTACCGAGCCCGCGCTCCCCAGAAGAAGACCAGCGCCAGCGTACCCCCCAGGGCCGTCCATCTCAGCCATGCAGGTAGTAGTTCCGCCAAGGCGACGACGGCTATCCCTAATGCGGTCAGAACTAGCAGGGCGGAACCGAGCACAAGGAGCGACAACGCCGATTCCCGGAGCGTCTTCGGCTTTCGGGCGGAGGTCATCCTGTCATTGTTAAGCCCTGCTCTGGCCGTCACCAGACGTGTTACTGATGTCGTCCTCCAGCGGCTCAAGGAGGACCAGGCGTGCCAGCCGCAGACCGTCTCGGCGCACGTGAGGCACGTCCGCGGCACGCCAGAACGTCCGGTCTTCCTCGGCGTTCTCGATGCTGGGTCGTGGGCGCGGGCTGATCCACCGGGTCGCGTCCGGTGCCTTGTCCGTCATGTCGACCACCAGGTAGCCGACGACCTCCTCAGCTGGGTTGATCTGCCACGCCTTGCCGCAGCAGCTGCAGAACAGCTGCGTCGGATCGCCCATGCCGTTCACGATGGTCTCGAAGGTGTGGCCGTGGCCGGCGCACTGCTCACGCGCGAGCGCCGCGCGGGCCTCGTCCATGTCGATCATGACAGCTCCTTCAGACCGTTGGCCGGTGGTGGAAGTCGAGGTAGTGGGCGTCGAACTCGGCGGCCGCGGCCTGCCGGGACACGGCAAGGTGGCGGCGGCCGCGGTCGGAACAGCCGGTGACGAGACACCGCCAGACCGCGGTCCGCGACCGCACGGCCGGAGCCGGTGCCGCAGCCGGGGGAGCAGGTCGTTTCGGCTCGATGTGCTGGCACCGGTCCGCCTTCGGGCCGGACCGCCGGCACAACCAGACCGGGCCCAGCGGCTCGGGCTCAGGCAGGTAGAAGAACTTCACGGGGAACTGGGTCAGCTTGGCCAGCAGCTCGATCTGTTCCCGGGTCGGTACCAGCGTCCCGGCCTCCCAGTCGTCGACCATGGGCTCTACGCCGCCCAGCGCGATGTCCACTTCGGGCCCGTACAGGCCGTGGTAGTCGAGCGCCACGGTGATCCGGTACGGGACGGGGCCGGCGGCGAGGTCACTCATCGACGACCAGCTCCAGGAGCGTTCGCGGGATGAGCTCGCCAGCTCTGCCCTCGCGCGGCCGGGAGGGATGATTCCAGCCCGGCCGGGCTGGGCGGTGGGCGACGACCTGCCAGCCGGCGCCCCGCAAGCTGGCCCCGGCCTCGCCCATCCGGATTGCCGTACACGACGGGTGCTCGCACGGGCTTCCGCAGGTGGGGCCGTAATGCAGGGTGTGGATGTAGGTGACGAGCCGCGTGTACCCCTGGGGTCGCGCCGCCTGCCAGGCGCGCGCGTACAGGAACGACGGCACGTTCGGCGTGCCGTCCGACGCGAGCCGCGTCACCTCGAGGGTCTGGCCGTTGTCGAAATGCCGGGCGAGTGGCCGCCCGACCATGACGACCCCGACGAGCACGCCGTGGCGGGCAGCCCCGATGGAGAACTTGTGCCCGCGGGGCGGCTCGTGATGGCGGTGCCACGCCTGAACGAACGCGCAGGCGCTCTTGAAGGTGACGGGCACCTCGTACAGGCGGCCGCTCGCGCGCCTGTGCGAGGCGTTGCGCATCACCACGGCACCGGCGTGCGGTAGGACTCCCCGAGGATCCGTACGACTGTGGCCTCGTGCATGATCCGGTGCACGATGCGGCCGCCGTACAGGTCCATGAGGTTCGGCTGAACGGGCCGCTTGGCGGCGGGGGTGTCGGCGAAGCCGCGCTCGTCGTACGGCAGGTTCGTCGTGATCATGGTTCTGCGGCGCGGGTTACGGACCCGGGCGTCGATGAGCTGGTACGTCGCCTTGCGGACCGCTTCGGACACCTTCTCGGCGCCCATGTCGTCGTACAGCAGCAGATCGCAGCGTTCGGCGAACTCGTACGCGCGTGGATTGCCGCCGGGGCGCAGCGCCTCGTGGAAGTCGGCGGCGTTCCACGCCACCACCCACAGGTCGAGCTCGCGGGCGGCGTGGTTGGCGACCGCGAACGCCGCGTGCGTCTTCCCGCGCGAGTTTTCACCTACGAGGATCAGCGTGCGGCTGCTGGTGCCGAGCCAGCCCGACACCTTGCCGTCCGGGTCCTGGTTCGGCTTCAGCCCGGCCAGGCTGGCGTCGGCGTAGTCGGCGTAGTCCGACTCCAGGACACGCTGCCAGGCGGCCTGCCGGAAGTCGCGCTGGAGCTGACGCGTTCCGGCCCTGTGCTCCGCCCGCGTCTGCTGGCAGGCCGGGCACTTGCCGAGGTTGTGCAACAGGTAGTCGTCCTCGCCCGGCCGGGGGCAGGTGCAACCGCTGCCGGGCTGGCCAGGCAGGTGGATGACGTTGTCGCGGCCGCGCGCCAGCGCGGCCTCCGCCTTCGCCCGCACCGGCTGCGACAGGCTCTCCAGCCAGCCGAGGCCCCCGAGATCAGCAGGGGGCACATCGGCGCCGCCACGGCTTCGGGCGGCCGCCTGCTCGAGCAGCGCCTGGTCGTCGTGGCCATCTGGGGTCATCGCGGTGATGCTCATCCGAAGGCCGCCCGGTTCTCCTCGTTGGCCGCGTCGTCGGCGTTGTACGGCAGGTGATTGCCGTGCACGCCGCCACCGCCGTGACCGCCGCTGCCAGGCCCCCACTTCAGGGTGTTCCGCATCCACGTCTGCCAGGCGGCGACCCAGTCGACGAACTCGTTGCCCCTGGCGCGGTGGTGGTCGAGGAACTGCTCCGTCTCCAAGACGAGGTCGACCCGGATGCCCTTCTCCCGCGCCCACTGCCGCATCTGGAGGGTGATCTCCAACTTCTCCGGCGCGGGGGTCGTCGGCGACTTGCGCCGCTTCTTGGCGGGCTTCGGCTCGGTCTTCACCTCGTCGTCGCCGAACAGCCCGCCCTGCCCGCTAGATCCCCCACCGCCCTCGCGGCCGGGATCCGATGTCGCGTCAGCGGCATCGTCTCTTTCTTCTTTTTCTCTCTTCCCGTTGGTCTCATTCTGTTGCTGAGCAGTTTTCTGCCCGGGGGTGGTGCAGATTCCTGCATGGCCCCCTGGGCAATTCCCTGCGCTGCCCCCTGCGCAAATTTCTGCACCGGGAGGCTGGGCAGATTTCTGCTCAGGGGTGTCCGGGGTCTTGGGGGAGTCGGTTCCGGGCCGCGCCTGGCGCTGCTCGGGGCGGAGCGGCTCGCGGAACAGCCGGTACTTGTTGGAGCGGCGGCCGCCGTTGTCGTGGTAGCGGGCGGAAACGGTGAGCAGCCCGGCGGCGACGAGCCGGTTGATGGACTCGTCGATGGTGCGGACGCTGTTCTTGTGGACCTTCTTGGCGATTGCCTTGCGGCCGGGGAACAGGCCGTGGCCGCCGCGCGCGAACCAGGCGAACGCGATCCAGACGCGGACGTCGACGTCCTTCAGGTCGGGATGGAAGGCGACGGCGTCGGGGACCTGCCGGAAGGGCGGCTCGTCGTAGAAGACCTCGTCGTCCTCGATGGGCTCATCGCTCACTGGGAGCCCCCGGCGAGGGTGGTGCGGAATCCGGCGCGACGCTCCGGGGTCGGTGTCACTTCATGCTTGCGCGCAGCGTTCGATACGCTCATGCACGCCTCCTCAAGTCTCTTAGCAGGGGTTGAGTGAGGCAGCCGGGAGGAGGGCGTTGGCGCGCCCTGTGATCCTCGGCCGCAACGGCGATCCCTCAAGGGGTCGCCGTTGTCGTTATTTAGTTGGCAACCGAAACCTACCGTGCCTTGATCAGGGAAGTCACGTCGGGAGCGGCGCGAATCTAGGACCCTAGGATGATAGGCAAGGCCAGGCCGGGCGATGCCGGTCGAAGGTCGGGCCTGGGTCAGCGCCACGGGCAACTCCGTAGGTCGGTGGGGGATCTACACCTCGGCACGCTGCCGCCTCCTTGATGGGCTGGCGCGGTCGCGGGCCAAGGCGCGAGGGACCGTGTCACATGTGTGCGTTAAGGTCCAATCACAAGATCAAAAACGGGCGGTGGCGGGCCGTACGGCCGCGCCTTCCGCCCGTTCGTCGAGGTCATGCAGCCGCGCGCACCCTGGCGGCGGCCCGGCGCATGCGGATGCGGCGCTCGCTGGCGCGCTCGTTCTCGTTCTCGCCGCCCCACATGCCGTACTTCTCGGGGCGCTCCAGCGCGTACTCGCGGCAGTCGACCTTGGCCAGGCATCCGCCGCAGACCTCTTTGGCTTTCTTCTCGCGGATGTCGCGAGCGGGTTCGCGCTCGCCATCGGGGGCGAAAAACAGCTCGGCCAGGTCGGGGTTGCGGGCGCAGGCGGCGTTGTCCTGCCAGCCGGGGTTGCGGTAGCTCATCGCTGGAGGCCTTCCTCGATCGCGGGATCGGTGGGGGTGGGGAGGGCGAACAGGGTGGTCAGGGAGATCGCGCCGGTGGCCAGCGCGTGAGCGATTACGGTGGTGAAGTCGTCGACGAGCTGCTCGACGACCTTCGGGTCGCCGACGCTGATGGTCATGCCGGGGATCGGCTCGCCGGTCGGGGCGACCGGGGCCCCGGCCTTCCTGGCGTGCGCCTTGAGCTTGGTCACGAACGCGGGCTCGACGATCTCCCGGATCTGGTCGTGGTACTTCGCGTGGTTCTTGACCCAGGCGACGACCTGCGGGTCAGTGCCGTCCAGCTCGACCTTGGTGGGCCCGGCGTCCATGCGGGTGATGCCGAGCTGGGTCGTGCCGAGGAAGACCACCTCGCGGCCGCCGACGCCCATCAGGGGGCTGCCGTCCGGCCGGTGCGACTTCAACGCTTTGGCGTGCTGGTCGGCGGCGTTCGCGACGAGCTTGGCGGCGGCCTTGGCCAGCAGGTAGCCGAGCGCCTCGGCGTACTTGTCCGGGACGGGCCCGGCCACCTTGACGGAGGCCGGGCTGACGTCGGGCGTGGAGGTCATAGATCGGCCCCGGCGGGTTCGTGCTGCTTGGCCGCCTCGTACTCGGCGGCCTGGAGGGCCTCCATGCGGGCCTCGTAGACGCCCATGAGGGAGGTCCGCTCCGGTTCGCGGATCTTGCCCGCTTCGATGGCGGCCACGATGTTCTCGCCGACGACGGTGAGCGCGGCGACGTCGGGGGCGGTCTCGATGCCGTGCTGGGCATCGGCCACGGTCTTCGGGCTGGACGCGCCACGGCCGCGAGCGGAGGCCTCCCGCCACTTGATCCTGATCAGCTCGACCAGCGGCATGGTCTGGCCGTACTCGTCGAGGACCGGCAACGCCAGCATGTCGCGCCGCTCAGCCTCAGCCTTGACGACGGCCAGGTCGTCGGTGGTGACGTCCTCGGCCAGCACGACGGTGCGGTAGTCGAGGAGAGACGGCAGTTTGATGCCCTCGGCCAGCCAGCGTCCGACCAGCTCGCCGAACTCCTCACCCGGCTTCGTGATCGTTCTGCCGACCGCCGCCTCCGGCACGTCGTACATGATCGACTTGGTGATCGTCAGGGTGTGCGTGAGGTCCAGCGATCCGGCCAGGTCGAACTCGTACTCCAGGCCGTCACGCTGGTCGGGCTTCAGCCCGATCTTGACCGGCTTCATCTTCCCGTTGGAGTCCTCGCCGATGGTGTACTCGGCCTTGACCCGCAGGGTCACAATCAGGTGGCCGGGGTAGGAGAGCAGCGCTTCGAGCATCTCCTGCTCGACGGGGCGGATCTCGTCCCAGCCGCCGAACGGGCCCGACTTCTTCGACTTGCCGACGCGCTCCAACATGCCGCCGCGCCCGGACCAGAAGTGCGAGCCGGAGTCCACCACGAGGCACCCGACCCCGGCAGCCGCTGCTGCAGCGGTGGCCTTGGTGAGGTTCTCCGGGTCGAAGTGCGTGAGGTTGAGCCGCTTGAACGGAATCAGCCTGGCGTACTTGGATGCGCGGCCCCGCTCGGTGTCGATCACGCCGATGGTTCCGTCCACCCCGACCAGGCCACGCGCCATCTTCAGCGCGGTCAGCGTCTTGCCGCTGCCGGACAGTCCGTCCAGCACGACACGCGCGAACTCGGAGGTGGGGGTGGCGTCGTCGAACACAAATTGCATGAGGGGGTCGTCCTTCCTGGATTCGTCGCCGGGGGAGGTCCGCAATCCCTCGCCCCGCCGGGGTGCTGTCAGCCTGCAGGGGTCGAGACGGGCCGCAGGGTAGGCCACATTTCGGTCAACTTCTCAAAGAATACAGGCTATTTAGTGACAGGCTAGTGGGTCCCACCATCAAGGTCAACCACTTCACCCACCGAACTCGCAGCAAACCGTGACCCAACCAAACCCGCAGCTCAGAGCACCAGTGCTGCAACGCACTCCACAGTTGGGCTTACGAATAGCCTCGAAGATCTCTAATGTATGCATCAGCGGGAACCCCAGACCCAAACCAGGCACCCGCCCGACGGCTACGCACCCCACCGCGACGCCAAGGAGCACTTCCCCGATGGCTGAACAGCATCCACCCCACGACGGCGGAAGCCCCTGCCCACACGTCGGCAAGCTCACCGGCGCCCAGGTAGCCCACATCGCCATCTCCAGCGTCGCAGCGACCATGGCCGACGACTTCCTCATGCTCGTCCCCACCGCCGGCCACCGCCGCCGCGGCACCGCCGGGCTGACCCGCACTGTCGTCGACCTACGCCGCAAACTCACCGAGCTCATGGCCCGAGCGATCACCGCGGACCGCATGGACGGAGCCGACTGGGCCGACATCGGCGCCGCCCTCGGCATGGACCCGGACCTCGTCGCCTACCACTACGCCCACCTCGACTGGACGCACATGGCCGACGACCCCCAGGCCGTCTGGGACGCCTTCCGCCCCAACTGCGTCGCCCAACTGCACGACTCCTGCGACGAGGACCCCGCGGTCGCCGCCGCGAAGCTCGACGTCTGGTATCACCGGCACGCCGACCCCCACGAGGCCGCGCCCGTCCCGGCCGACGCCGTCACCGCCGGCCTCTGACCCCGCTCAACGAAACGGCCCGCACCCCGAGGGGTTGCGGGCCATTTGCTTCGATCCACCGCCGGAGCGGCGTGTGCGGACGCCCTAGGGTCAAAGGGATTGCGGCCCTCACCACGGGCGTCCTGCACACCGAGAAACCAGGAAGATTTCCCGCCCTCATGATGCCACGGCTCAGCGCCGGCCGTGACCCTCACCCTCCGAACCGGGCTCGTAGACCGTGACACGGTCCGGGCCCCCCGGCAGACCATTGAGGGTGTCGTCGGGAACCGAACCAGTCACGCCGGACACGGGCACGACCTCGCCGTCGTCGACCTTGCGCGGAGCGAACGTGTTGTGCAGCAGCGCGATCGCACCCGCCGCGGCCGCCTGGAGGCCGGCCATGCCGAGCGTCTTCAGGTCATCGCCGCCGGTGGTCGCCACCGCCGCCGCCCCCGACACGAACGCGGCCGCCGCGACGTTCTGCCACCACGTACGGCCCGCGCGAGCGGTCACCTCGCCCAGCTTCGGCCCCGTCACGGGCCGGATCCGGTTGTGGATGTAGGCCAGCACCGCAGCCAGACCAGCCTGGCCGCCGGCCAGACCGAGCGCGCCCATGTCCGCGGCGCCGCCCTGGCTGGCCACGACGATGGCAGGGCCACCCGCCACCAGCGCTACCGACAGCAGATTCTGGACCAGGGACCGGCCGGCGCGAACCCACGCCTCCGGCACGAACTTCATGGACCGGTGAACCATTGGTTCCTCCTCGGATCGGATGTCCGACAGGAGGTTGACCGCTTTTCCCGCTTACGTCCTGCCGCTGGTCAGGCGCCCACACCGGGAATGAACTTGATCACCGCGCCGACCACGATGCCGAGCGTGGCCACGATGAACGAGATCCGCGTCGACGACTGCTTAGCCTGGTCGATCAGCGTCTGCGCGCGAGCCTTCTCAGCGGCCCGGTTCGTCTCACACGCCTGGAGCCGCTTGTCGTGCTCCTCCAGCACGACCAGCACGCTGCGGTGATGCTCCGCCTCGGTCTTGGCCAGCTCATCGTGGCGCCGCTCGCCCTGCTCCAGCTGCAGCGCAATCACCGCGAGCTTGCCCGAGGTGTCGGTGAACCCGACCTCGACCAGCCGGCGCACGTCGGCGACCTGCCCGGCCAGCCACTCCTGCCCTGGTCGGCCAGTGTGCTCCTGCTCCGCCATGGTTTCCCCCCGAGCCTGATCTGTCGGGGCGAACCATAGGAGGCTGGCCTGCTTACGTCACTCGACGTGATCAGCGATGCCACGCGCCGAGGGCGGTCACGGTCACCGCGCCGCTGCCGGACGGGCGACGTGCTCGCACTTCGACCCGCTTGCGCGCGCCGAAAGCCCATGTCTCGGGCAGGAACCCGTGCAGGGTCACGGTGCCGGCCGCAGCCGCTGAACCGGAGGCGATCGGCACGCCGTCCACGGTGGCCTGCACCTCGAGCGGGCCGCCCACGGTCACGTCCACAGCCAGCGAGCTGCCCGAGCGCGGGAACACCGACCAGGCGACCGTCTCGTACGACGTGCCCGACACCGAGGTCACTTCCGCAGCGAACGTGACCGTCCGGAGGCGGCTCTGCAGCTCCAGCGCCGACACCCGGGCGCGCAGATCCTGCACGTAGCGGACCAGGTCCTTCAGGGACAAGTCCCCCGGATTGATGCGAGACATCGCCGCCCCTTCTCTCTATTCGTCCACCGCGGTGGTCAGTTCCGCCGTCGTCACCGTCACCAGCTCCCCGGTCGTGCCGGACGGTTCCACCCGCAAGCTGATGATCTTCATGTCTCGGTCCAGGCCGGCGGCGCCGTCCGGCCGCTCCGGGTAGATGTGGTCGGTGATCACGACCTGCGCGTTCGCGCCGAGCTCCCACTCCCACCACCGGGTGTCGGGGCTGATGGCCATCTCGAACTCGAACACCTGGCGGGCGCCCTTGGACGCGTCCGAGGCGCGCTGGGTCTCGGCCTGCAACGCCGCCGGCGAGGTGAGCCCCTCGAACTGGTAGGCGTCCTCGAGCCGGGGCCACCCGGCCGTGTGCAGGTCCTCCCGGGTGACCTTCGCCAGGAGCACGCCGCCGGAGGTGACGGCGAGCTTGCCGTGCACCACGGTGGCCAGGCCGCGCCGGGTCGAGCGGCGGAACCGGCGCACATTGCCGGGGTACTCGAGCACCAGATCGCTGCTGGGCGGCTCGTCGCGGTTCACCCGGCGCAGCTCCACTTGCGGCCGGTCGTTCACGTTGTCCCAGGACGGGCGGCCCCACCATTCGAACCCACCCGGCGCGGCCGCCACCTCCACGACCTTGTCCAGCACGCGGGAGAAGTCCTCGAACCGGTACTCCCGGTCCACCGCCGCGGTGCCGGCCACACCGGCGGTGCGCAGCCAGCGCCGGTCGGCGTCGGCCGACGCCTGATCCAGCAGCCAGTCGATCTCGGTGTGCGCGAGCGTCCCCGCCCGGGGCCCGGTGAAGGAAACGAACCGGCGGCCGTACACGCCGACGATCTCCTCGGCGGCGATCCGTAGCACGCCGGTGTCGCTGTCGTAGTCCTGCGGGTCGATGACGCGGCCCATGAAGACCGGCCGCTCGCCGCGGTAGGCGACCACGATGGTCCGCTCCGGCCGGGTGGCGGCCTCGACCCGGCCGACGCTGTAGGCGTCGTCATACAGCGGAATGTCGGCCTCGAGCGTGCCGCCGCCGCCCAGCACGAGCTCGAATTGGACGTTCTGCAGCGGCAACGAGTCGATCGGGACGTGCGTCGCCCAGTCGTAGAACAGGTACTCGTACGGCGGGGCCGCGCCCGAGTTGTCTTCGAGCGTGGTGGCGGTGACCACCTGCCGGGCCGAGCGGTTGCCGAGCTCGTCGACGGCGTCGACGCCGAGCGGATAGGTGATGCCCGGCGTCAGCCCCACGAACGTGAACACCTGGGAGGTGACCTGTGCGACCTTCAGCGGCCCCTTGTACAGGCCGTACCCGGCCAAGCCGACGTTGTCGTCGGTGCTCGCGTCCCAGGCCAGCGTGACGGCGGTCTGCGTGATCGACAGCAGCCGCAGCGCGCCCGGCGCAGTCGGCGGCGTGGTGTCGGCCTGCGCGCGCACCGTCTTGGTGCCGATCGCCGACCGGTTGCCCAGCAGGTCCTTGGCGTCGACGCCGACCGTGTACAGGCCGCCCGCGGTGAGGCCGCTGAACGTGCGGGTGCGCGTGGTCTGGTCGGCGCCCTGCCGGACACCGTTGAGGAACACGCCGTACCCGGTGATCGTCGTCTGGTCGTACGGCTGGTCCCACTCCACGCTGATCGTGCCCGCGGCGAGCGCGGTCACCCGCACGACCGGCGTGTGTGGCGGCGTGGTGTCGTTGATCGGGGTGACCGTCAGGGACGCGGACTTCTCGCTGCGGTTGCCCTTGGCGTCGTAGGCGTCGATCTCGACCGTGACCGGCACGCCCGGGGTGAGGCTGCTGAAGGTGTAGGTCCGGCCCGGCTGGTCGGTGACCTTGGCGCCGTTGCGGTAGACGCCGTACCCCGACAGGCCGCTCCCGGAGTCGCTGGAGGCATCCCACGCCACCGACACGCTCGTGGGCGTCATCCCCGTCAACCGCAGGTTGCCCGGCACCGAGGGGGGATCCTCGTCCGGGACCGGCCCCCACACGCCGGCGACCCAGGCGTAGTTCTGCCACCCGGACGGCAGCCCCTGCACGAGCGGCCAGGTGAAGCCTACGGAGTCGGAGATGCCGTCCTTCACGGACGACGACGCCCAGGCGCGCCGCGCCGACGACCCTTCGACCCAGTCGCGGAAGGTGTAGCCCTGGTGGCTGAACCCGGTCGGCCAGTTCGCGGAGGAGTTGTCGGCGCCGCTGGTCTGAAGGTAGGCCGACACACCCAGGATGGCCGTGCACCCGGCCGGCAGCGGGTACACGCTGACGGTCGCGGAGCCAGAGGTGAGCCCGGTGTCGGACCCGTAGTACTGCTCGGCGTTCGACAGCTCGTACATCCAGATGAACAGCCGGTCCGTGGCGTTGGCCGTGGTCACGGTGACCGAGCTGTCCCCGAAGGCGATCTTGCTGAGGAGGCGGATGCCGACCGTGTGGACCGTGTGCTCGTGCGGGGTGTAGTCCCCGGAGATGGTGTTGATCCCGGCGTAGCTGTTGATGATCAGGACGATGCGGTTGCCGTACCCGGTCGACCCGAAGTTGTAGGTGTGTGTCGAGCCGCCGCTCGCCACGTACGGCGTCGCCATCCTGACCAGCCCCATGCCGCCGCCCTCCGATGGCTGCCCGCTGCTGTGATCCAGCGCGGAGCATGGCGACTTGCCCGGCTAACGTCCTGCGCGTGGTGGCTAGGACCAGGCGTCGTAGGCCTCCAACGCCAGCCGTGGCGTGCCGGGCTGGCCTGGGACAGGCTCGCCGGCGAGCGTGATGGTGTTGGTGCCGGGGATCAGGTGCCACCACGCGGGCAGGTGCGCCAGCGCGGACCGGCCTGGCCGCGCCACCGGCCACACCTCGGGCGGGACGTGCGCCCACACCTGCCGGGCCGACAGGTCGATCGTGTAGGAGTAGCGGGTGTCGGCCGGCACCACCGTGCCCGGCATCGCCCGCATCACCGTCCCGGACTCCTCATGCGTGATGGTGAAGTTCTTGATCGGCCCGTACAGCCGCATGCGGGCGGGGATCGTCGGATAGGTGCCGTTCAGCTGCACCGTCATCGCCGCCTCCCCCGGCAGGGAGGCGACCACCGCGAGCGCCCGTACTGGCGTGGTCGCGTACCGGCGCGGGTCGGCGATCTTGAGCGTGACCCGCCACCGGAAGCCGAGCGACCCCTGGTCCGCGCTCGTCGACCGGTCGTCGACACGTGCGCGCGCCCGCCGCTCCATGCGGGCGTCGATCACCCGCAGCCACTCCTGCCCGGCAGGGTGCAGCAGCCGGGCGAACCGCTGCTTGGCCGCCAGCATCGCCATCCGCGTCGGCGCGATCGCCACCCCGGCCAGCACCACCCGGCGCGGACCGTACCGGCCGGCGCCATCCCGAACCCCGTCGACGCCACCCCGGTCGGCTGACACCGGCGACACCGGCGGCGACGACGACCAGCCTTCCGCAGCCTCCACCACCCAATCGACCCCGAAGCCGTCGCGCACGTTCGCGGCCCAGTCGCCGATCCGGTAGACCGGCGTCTCGATCGCCTGGTACGGCAGCGCGTCCGTTGCCACCACCACGCTGTTGTCGGCCGAGCGCTGGCCCAGCGTGTCGACGGCGGCCACCCGGACCGTGTACGGCACGCCCGCGCCCAAGCTCTCGATGACGTGGCGTCGCTCGACGGGCCCGTCGACGGTGTAGTCGACGCCGGGCGTGGTGTGCACCACCTCCCCGTCGAGGAGGACCTCGTAGCCGACGACGCCGAAGTCGTCGCTGGAGGCACCCCAGGCGACGGCGATCGTGTTCTCCCCGGCCTCCGTCGTGAGAGACGGCGTGGTGGGGTCGGTGTCGTCGAGGGTCGTCACCGTCAGCTCGGCCGCGGCGGTGCTGCGCTGCCCGATGTGGTCGACGGCCCACACCCGCACCACGTAAGGGGTGTCGTCCGGCAGCCCGGACATGCTGTGGGTGAGCACCGCGGCGTTCGTCGCGGCCGGCGCCCCGTTGACCGTGATGTCGTAGCCGGTGACCTGCACATCATCGACGGCTGGATCCCACGCCACCGTCCAGCCGGTGTAGGAGACGGCGGTGGAACGCAGGTTGCCCGGCGGCGCCGGCGGCAGGTCCGCGGGCGTCACGTGGGTGAGCTGCGCCTTCAGGGACCGGTTGCCGCTGGCGTCGGCCGCGTCCACCTCCACCAGGTACGTGGTCGACGGAGTCAGCCCGGTGAAGGCGCGGACGCGGGGCAGCTGGTCCGGCCCCTGCTTGGTGCTGTCCACGTAGACGCCGTACCCGGCCAGGCCGCCCGGGTCGGTCGAGGCGTCCCAGGTGACGTCCAGCGTGTACGGCGAGCCGCCGGTCACGCGCAGGTTCCCGGGCACCGTGGGCGGGCTGACATCGACCTCGGCCTGCACGCTCAGCGACGCCGTGGCGGAGCGGTGGCCGGCGCCGTCGACCGCGTCGACCTCGACCAGGTACGTCTGGCCCGGCGTCAAGCTGCCGAACGTCCACCCCAGCCCGGGGTGCACGTCCTCCACCTGGACGCTGCCGAGGTAGACGCCGTACCCGGCCACGCCCGTGACCGCGTCGGTGCTCGCGTCCCACGCCACCGAGATCTGCGTGCCGGACACCGACGTGACGCGCAGGTTCCCGGGCACGGTCGGCGGATCAGCGTCGGTGGAGGCCGACAGCGACGCCTTCGCCGACCGGTTGCCGACCGTGTCGACGGCGTCGACCTCCACCAGGTACGTCTGCCCCGGCGTCAGGCCGACGAAGGTGCGAGTACGGCCGGCGTCGCCGCCTGCGGGAGGCCCCGGGGTCTGCTGCGTGATCGACGTCTGCGGGGACCGGTTGCCGGCGGCGTCGACCGCGTCGACGGCCAGCGTGTAGCTGGTGGCCGCGGTCAGCCCCGTCAGGGCGCGCGTCAAGCCGGGCGCGTCGCCGCCCTGCTTGACGCCGTCCTTGTAGACGCCGTACCCGGTGACGGCGACGTTGTCGGTGGCGGCATCCCACGCCAGCGCGAAGTCTGAGGGCGACATGGAGGTCACCCGGACGTTGGGTGGCGCAGTGGGCGGCGTCGGGTCGGGCGGGGTGACGTCGAACGTCACCTCGTCGATCCACACCGCGTTCGAGCCGGCATCGGCGGAGCTGTCTCGCGTGTAACGGAAGGTGACCTGGGTGGCGCCGGTCACGTCGTAGGTGCCCGGCTGGTGCCAGTTATGCTCACCGGCCATCCGGTACTTCTCGGCAGCGCCGACGAAGAAGATGAACGGGTCGTACAGGTTGTCCGGCGGGGTTCCCTCGGTTGAGATCTTCACCTTGAACGTCACGCTCGTGGCCCCGGCCGGGACCGTCATCACGCAGTTACTCGTCCCACTGTGAGTGATTGCCGCGGACTTCAGCGACCAGGTGCCAGCGGCCTTCTGATCGTTGGCCCGCGCCCAGGTCCCCGTCCGGGCGAATACCGGCGTCGCGCTCTCGAACCCCTCAACCACCAGTGCCATGGCTTCCCCTCACCTCGACGCATCCGCGGCCTCGATGACCAGCCGCGGCCCCTTGTCCTCCATCCCGGCCACCAGCCCGCCCGACAACACGACGGTGTTCACGCCGGGCTGCAGCGCGAACCGGGCCGGAAACACACCGAGCAGGCCCCGGCCAGGGCGCGGCTCCGGCCACACATCCGGCGGCACGATCGACCACACCGCCCGCGAGGCGAGGTCGATGGTGAGCTCGTAGCGGGCATCCGGTAGCACGGTGCCCGGCCGCGTCTTGATGGCCAGCCCGAGCTCGTTGATCCGGATCTCCGGGTCGGTGACCGGACCGATCAGCCGGAACGCCGCCGGGATCGTCGGGTAGTCGCCTCCGAGCGTGATCACGGTGGAGCCGGTGGTCTGTGCGGGCTCGAACTCCACCTCGGCGTAGATCGGACGGACCGCGTACCTTCGCGGGTCCGGCGCCTTGACCACGAGCGTCCAGGTGAACACCTTGCTGCCCAGGTCAGTGATCTCCACCTGGTCTTCGAGCCGCACCTTGACCTGCCGGGTCGCGTGCAGCTCACGCACCCGCAACGTCGCGGCCTCCCGCGCGAACACGACGCGAGTCATGCGCTCCTGCGCGGCCAGCATCGTCACCCGGTCCGGCGCGATCGCCGTCCCCGACAGGGTCACGATCCGGGCGCCCAGCTTGCCCGGCCCCGAGAAAGCGCCGTCGCCGCTGTCGGAGTCGGAGGAGCGCGGCAGCACCTCGGCGCCGTTCGACCAGCCTTCCTCATCCTGGACCACCCAGTCGACGCCGTACCGGTCGACTGCGTTACCCACCCAGTCGCCCACCTGGTACGTCGGCGACGCCAACGGCGTCCAGTCCGCGGCTGGCACCTCCACCTGCATCGTGGAAGCGGGTCCGCGCGCTGACCCTTCATCCACCGCGCGCACCGCCACCTCATACAGCCCGCCGGGCTCCAGGTCCTCGATGACGTAGCCGAGCGCGGTGGTCGCCGTGATCAGCTCGCCGTCGAGGAGGACCTCGTAGCGGGCCACAGG
>NZ_JBHYIO010000077.1:0-1873 GCF_042740095.1 Nonomuraea sp. NPDC059023
GCCGCCTTCCCGCACACCACGGTCCAGGCCTGCATCGTCCACTTGATCCGCAACAGCCTGCGGCCGGTGCCGCGCAAAGACCGTGCCGCGGTCGCCGCCGAGCTGAAGACGATCTACACCGCGCCCGACGCCGAGGCCGCACTCGACGCCCTGGCCGCCTTCGCCACCGGCTCGTGGGGAGCGCGCTATCCGCAGACGGTCAAGGTCTGGCAGAACGCCTGGGACCAGGTGATTCCGTTCCTGGCCTTCAGCCCGCCGGTGCGCAGGCTGCTCTACACCACCAACACCATCGAGTCGCTGAACTACCAGCTACGCAAGGTCACCAAGGCCCGCGGCCACTTCCCGACCGACGACGCCGTCGTCAAACTCCTGTGGCTGGCCATCATCAACATCGAGGACAAACGAGCCCGCGAACGAGCCGCCAACAACGCCGATGACAACAGCCGCAGCGGCTACCCCGGCAGACTCGTCGAAGGACAGCGGACCCACGGCTGGATCGAGGCCCTCAACGAACTCGAGCACGCCTACCCAGGCCGTATCCGGTAAAGCAACCAAAACCAACCACAAGATCAACTTTACACACTACGAGTTACAAGCTCCAGGCCGCGGGGCGAGGGCGGGGCCCGAGAGGTGGGGGGTGGTTAGTGGATGGCGGAGGGGGAGGAGGCGTTGGGGGTGAGGAGGCGGGGGGTGCCGGTGCCGTTGGCGGGGACGGACCAGATGTCCTTGCCCTTGGCGTACATCACGGTGCGCTCGTCCAGCCACGCGGCCTGGTCGTCGATGGAAGCGGTCTCGGCCAGCGGCGTTTCGCGGCCGGTGGCGAGGTCGAGGGCGTGCAGGCGCCACGGGCCAGGTTTGACGCGTTTCTTGTAGACCAGGGTGGTGCCGTCCGGGGAGAGGGACGGGCATTCGGCGTTCTCGCGCAGCGTACGTGCGCGCCAGTTCGTGAAGTCCCCCTCCACCAGGTACGTCTTGCCCTTCGTGGACAGCGTGGCGTAGAAGCGGGAGTCGTCGGCGGCGAAGGTGATGCCCCAGTAGTTGACGTCGGCGGAGTAGTAGCGGCGGCCGTCGATCCGTAGCGGGATATCCTCGATGTTGATGATCACGTAGCCGGTCTTGATGTCCAGGATGCCGCTCAAGGTGGAGAAGCCGCCGCTGTTGTAGGAGTCACCGGTCACGAACATCGTCCACGACGCCATCCGCCCACTGGCCGAGATCCGGGCCCGGCTGGGAATTCCGGCCAGCCGTACCTTGCGGACCTCACGCATCGACCGGTCAAGAATGATCGCGTCCGTGGTAGGCGGCGCACCAGGCCGAGTGACCAGGCAGATGGTCGTACCGGCGGCCGTGTAGTTCCGATCACACTTGGTGGCGCTTACGGCCGGCGTTGCCGTGGGATCGCCCATCGGCACCGCCGCCACCCGCCCCGAACTCCGAACCACGAGTTGCCCCGCCCTCCCCGGATCCACAGCCGAAGCCGCCGGCCCCTCCTTCTTCGCCGCCGCCCAGCTCGCATACCCCACAGCCACCCCGGCCAGCACCACAACCGCCAGAACAACCGCCCACACCCGCCGACCCCCACCTCGCCTCCCAGAACCCCCTACCACCTGGTCGGTAGCCACCTCCTCCCTACCAACCACCTGGTAGGCGTCCGCCCCTACCCGCCCACCAAGACCCACCTCAGCAGCCCCACCCTCGCCCCGCGCAACCACGGGCTCACCAGAACCTGCCGGGCCCGAGGCTGTCCCCGAGCCAGGGGTGGTTCCCGGGCTAGAGGCTGTCCCCGAGCCAGGGGTGGTTCCCGGGCTAGAGGCTGTCCCCGAGCCAGGGGTGGTTCCCGGGCTAGAGGCTGTCCCCGAGCCAGGGGTGGTTG
>NZ_JBHYIO010000077.1:1972-21334 GCF_042740095.1 Nonomuraea sp. NPDC059023
GGGTGGTTGCCGGGCTAGAGGCGGTTGCCGAGCCGGGGGTGGTTGCCGGGCTAGAGGCGGTTGCCGAGCCGGGGGTGGTTGCCGGGCTAGAGGCGGTTGCCGAGCCGGGGGTGGTTGCCGGGCTAGAGGCGAGGTTAGAGGTCGCTATCGGGTCGGAGGCCGGAGGGGAGGAGGCAGAAGACGCGGAAGCGCCGGGGAAGGAGGGGGCGGAGGTGGGAGGCACGGAGGTGCGAGAAGCGAGGGCGGAAGGCCCAGAGGCGGGAGAGGTGGAGGCGGATGGGGCGGAGGCCGGAAGGGCCGAGGCCGATGCGGAGGAGGCTGATGCAGAGGTGGTGGGAGGGGCCGAGGCCGATGCGGAGGAGGCCGGAGAGGTCGAGGCCGGAGAGGTCGAGGCCGGAGGGGTGGAAGTGCGAGGGGTGGGGGGTGGGGGGTGGTTGGGGGTCATAGGACTCTCCAGGCGACGATGATGGATATGACGAGTCCGGCTGCCATCACCAGCAGCCCCTGCCCCGCGCCCAATCCGGTCCACAACACGCCGAACCCGATCGATGAGACCATCCGCGCGGCCGCCTGGCCCGTCTGGAGGACCGCGAGGCCGCTGGTTCGCAGGGTTTCGGGGAGCATCGGGCCGGCCAGGGCCATCAGCACCCCGTCCGTCGCCGCGTAGAACGCCCCGTGCAGCACGAGGACGGGCACGAGCCAGCCCGGTCCCATCAGCACCAGGTACGCCCCCAGCAACGCCAGGTGCCCGCCCAGGAACACGAAGGCCCTGCCGTACCGGTCGGAAAGGCGGCCGAACGGGACGGCCAGCAGCAGATAAACCCCGGCCGTCCCCAACGGCAGCAAGGGGAACAGTTCCGGAGCGAATCCCAGCCGCCGCTGCAGCATGAGGTAGATGAACGCGTCGCTCACCGTGACCAGCCCGAGCAGGCACGCGGCCGCGCAGACCCGCAGGAACGCGCGGTCGCGCAGCACCGCCGCCCGCAGCGACGGCCGGGGAGCCAGGGGGCCGCGGCGGTCGCGGACCAGGGCGGCGAGCAGGACGACCCCGAGCATCGCGACGCAGAAGCTGGTCACGAACACGGCGTCGTGCGCGCCGCCGGTCGCCGCCAGTACGCCGAAGGCGGCCAGCGGGCCGAGGAAGGCGCCGGCGGTGTCCATCGCGCGGTGGACGCCGAAGGCGGAGCCGAGCCCCTCCGGCGGCGCGCTCAACGTGATCAGCGCGTCCCGGGGCGCGGTGCGCAGGCCCTTGCCGGTGCGGTCGGCGGCGATGGCCGCGCCGAGCGCCGCCACGGAGGCGCCGGCCGCGAGCAGTCCCACCTTGGCGGCGGCGGACAGGGCGTAGCCCGCGCCCGCCACCAGCTTGCGGCGGCGCCAGCGGTCGGCGGCGTGTCCGCCGGCCAGGCGTACGGCGGCGGTGATGCCGAAGTAGAGGCCGTCGAGGACGCCGAACTGCACGAGGCTGAGCCCGAGCGTCCCCACGAGGTACAGCGGAAGCACCGCTGTGATCATTTCTGAGGAGATGTCGGTCACCAGGCTCACCGCGCCGAGCGCCACCACGTTGGCGGGCACGGCGCGGGTGAGCATGGTGCCGCGGATCGACACGTACATCTAGTGGCAGTTGTAGGTCGGGCTGGTGTCCTTGACCGAACCGTCGACGCCGATGAGCTGCCAGGCGAACGTGGTGTCGGTGAAGTTCAGCTTCACGACGCCGAAGGTGTTGGTGAGCCGCTTCTGGCTGTTCGGCTGGACGTTCTCGATGTTGTACGGCGAGGCCCCGCCCATCCCGCCGAGGATCTCGACGATGCCGTTGGGGTCGGCCTGCGCGGTCGGGCTCTGGGGACCGAATCGCTCGTAGTGGTGGTCGTGCCCGTTGAGGACGAGCTCGGCGCCGGCGGCGTACAGACGCTGCCAGACCGGACGGCTGACCGGGTCGTTGCCGTGCGAACCGGAGCTGAACAACGGGTGGTGCCAGTAGGCGGCGACGCACCGCTTGGTGTTGGCGGCCAGGTCGGCGCTGAGCCAGTCGAGCTGGGTCTGGCTGTCGAAGG
This sequence comes from Nonomuraea sp. NPDC059023, assembly GCF_042740095.1. NCBI lineage: Bacteria > Bacillati > Actinomycetota > Actinomycetes > Streptosporangiales > Streptosporangiaceae > Nonomuraea > Nonomuraea sp. NPDC059023. The sequence continues at coordinate 4,024 of NZ_JBHYIO010000077.1, forward strand.
AGTTGGAGTCGAGGGCGATGAAGTGCCATTCGCCGCGGTCATAGCTGTAGTACGGCTTGCCCTGCGGATAGGCGATGGACCCGAAGTACGACTTGTAGCCGGCCAGCGGGCCCGCCGGGTCGTAGGTCTCGTGGTTGCCCGGCGAGGGGCGCGTCTTGGACTTGAACCGGCCCCACGTCTTGTCGTAGTAGTTCCGGAAGTCCGACAGCAGCGCGTCGTCGTACTGGTTGTCGCCCATGGTGATCACGAACTCGGGGTTCATGGACTCGACCAGGGCGGCGGTCTTGGGGTGGATGCAGGAGGAGCCGGAGGTGCACTGTTCGGCGATGTCGCCGGCGGCGGCGACGGTGAAGGAGGGGCCGCCGGGGCCGGGGGTGCCGCCGAACACCTGCATCTCCCACAGCGAGTAGCCGTAAGGGGTGCCGCGGGCGGTGCCGTACATGCGCACATAACGGCCGGAGGCGGTGAGGGTCAGGTCGTCGAGACCGCCGTCACCCGAGGTCGTGGAGTAGACGGTGCTCCAGGTGGAGGCGTCGGGCGAGACCTGGATCTGGTACGCCTTGCCGTAGGCGACCTCCCAGAACAACTTGACCCGCGAGATCTGCTGGACGCTGCCCAGGTCGACGCGGATCCACTGGGGATCGCTGCCTTCCAGGGAGGCCCAGCGGGTGGAGGTGAAGTTGCCGTCGACGGCCTTGCCCGAGCTGTAGGAGCTGCCCTCCTTGGAGGAGGACGAGGCGGGCTTGCCCTGCGACAGCAGGGTTTCGACGACGGCGGTGGCAGTGGCGGTGGCCGGGGTTAACAACCCGGCCATCAGGACGAGGACGGAGAGCAGAGACCAGCGTGCTCTGGACATGGCGAATCTCCTGGGGGGCGAGATCTGGGCATGATCCGTTGAGCAGCCGGGACAGCGGGTGGTTTCCTCGCTGAGCGCGTCACCCCTGGCGGGGCCGCGCCGAGCCGCTTACCGGTGATCGTGGCAAGCGGCAACGAGCGTGTCAAGTTAGTTAGGAAGGTTTCTTAACCTCCGATGCACGCCGGACCGAGCAATTCCTTGAGATCGCCCACCAGCGACGGCGACGGCGCGACCCGCAACCGGTCCTCGACCCGCAGGACCGTCGTCCTCGGCCCGTGGTGCACCTGCAGGCGCACCTCGGAGGTACCGGGATGGGCGGCCAGGATCTCCTTCAGCCGGGCGACGACCGGCGGCGTGCAGCGGCCGAGCGGCAGGCTGACCGTCAGCGGCCCGCCCGCCTCCCGGGTCAGGTCGGGCGCGGTCACCTCCATCGCGATGATCTTCGCGACGTCCTCGCGCTTGTCGATGCGGCCCTTGACGAAGACGATCGCGTCCTCGGCCAGGATCGTCGAGCACAGCAGGTACGCCGACGGGAAGATCATGACCTCGATGGCGCCTTCGAGGTCCTCCAGCTGGGTGAGGACCCAGGTGTCGCCCTTCTTGGTGACCTTACGCTGCACGCCCGACAGGATGCCGCCCACGGTGACGATCTGGCCGTCGGCGCGGCTCTCGTCCTGCAGGGCCGCGATCGAGCAGTCGGCGCCGGAGGCCAGGATGTGCTCCATGCCGAACAGCGGGTGGTCGGAGACGTACAGGCCCAGCATCTCCCGCTCGAACTGCAGCAGGGTGTTCTTGTCCCACTCCCCCACCGGGATCTGCACGTCGAAGGTCTGGTCCTCGCCGCCCTCGACGGCGCCGAACAGGGAGTCCTGGCCGATGGCCTCGTTCTTCTTGAGGTCGATGATCGCGTCGACGGCCGGCTCGTGCACCATGACCAGGCCCCTGCGGACGTGGCCGAGTGAGTCGAAGGAGCCCGCCTTGATCAGCGACTCGATGACGCGCTTGTTGCAGACGACCGCCGGGACCTTGCGCAGGAACTCCTTGAAGTCGGCGAAACGCCCCTTCTGCCGGCGCGCGCCGATGATGCCGTCGACGACGTTGCCGCCGACGTTGCGGATCGCCGACAGGCCGAAGCGGATGTCGGTGCCGCGCGGGGTGAAGTCGAAGTCGGAGTCGTTGACGTCCGGCGGGAAGACCTTGATGCCCATGCGGCGGCACTCGTTGAGGTAGAGCGCCGACTTGTCCTTGTCGTCCTTGACCGAGGTGAGCAGGGCGGCCATGTACGCGGCCGGGTAGTTGGCCTTGAGATAGGCGGTCCAGTAGGAGACCAGGCCGTAGCCGGCGGTGTGGGCCTTGTTGAAGGCGTAGTCGGAGAAGGGCAGCAGGATGTCCCACAGGGCCTTGATGGCGGCGGCCGGGTAACCGTTGTCCTTCATGCCCTTTTCGAAGAACTCGTACTGCTTGTCCAGCTCGGACTTCTTCTTCTTGCCCATCGCGCGCCGCAGCAGGTCGGCGCCGCCGAGCGAGTAGCCGGCGACCTTCTGCGCGATGGCCATGACCTGCTCCTGATAGACGATCAGGCCGTGGGTCGTGTCGAGGATGTCGCGCAGGGGCTCTTCGAGCGCCTCGTGGATCGGGGAGATCTCCTGCTGGCCGTTCTTGCGCAGCGCGTAGTTGGTGTGGGAGTTGGCGCCCATCGGGCCGGGGCGGTAGAGCGCGAGGGCGGCGGAGATGTCCTCGAAGCTGTCGGGGCGCATCAGGCGCAGCAGCGAGCGCATGCCGCCGCCGTCGAGCTGGAAGATGCCGAGGGTGTCGCCGCGCGCCAGCAGCTCGTACGTCCTGACGTCGTCGAGCGGCAGGCCGAGCAGGTCGATCGTCTCGCCGGTGGCCGACTCGACGGCCTTGAGGCAGTCGTCGATGATCGTCAGGTTGCGCAGGCCCAGGAAGTCCATCTTCAGCAGGCCGAGCGCCTCGCAGGTCGGGTAGTCGAACTGCGTGATGATCACGCCGTCGGAGTCGCGGCGCATGATCGGGACGTAGTCGGTCAGGACCTCCGAGGACATGATGACGCCGGCGGCGTGCACGCCGGTCTGCCGGATCAGCCCCTCCAGGCCCCTGCCGAGGTCCATCGTCGCCTTGACGTCGGCGTCCTCGTCGTAGAGCCTGCGCAGCTCGCCGGCCTCGGGGTAGCGCGGGTGGTCCTTGTCGAAGATGCCCGACAGCGGGATGTCCTTGCCCATGACGGCGGGCGGGAAGGCCTTGGTGACCCGGTCGCCCAGCGCGTAGGGGTAGCCCAGGACGCGGCCGGCGTCCTTGATGGCGGCCTTCGCCTTGATGGTGCCGAAGGTGGCGATCATGGCGACCTTGTCGGCGCCCCACTTCTCGGTCACGTAGCGGATCACGTCGGCGCGCCTGCGCTCGTCGAAGTCGATGTCGACGTCGGGCATGGAGACGCGCTCGGGGTTGAGGAACCGCTCGAACAGCAGCGCGTGCGGGATGGGGTCGAGGTCGGTGATGCCCATCGCGTACGCCACCAGCGACCCGGCGGCCGAGCCGCGACCGGGGCCGACCGCGATGCCGTTGCCCTTGGCCCACATGATGAAGTCGGCGACCACGAGGAAGTAGGACGGGAAGCCCATCTGGAGGATGACGCCCATCTCGTACTCGGCCCGCCGGGTGCGCTCGTCGTCCCAGCCCCGCGGGTAGCGGCGGCGCATGCCCTCCCAGACCGTCTGGCGGAAGAACTCCTCCTCCGTCGTGCCACCGGGCACCGGGAAGCTCGGCATGAGGTTCTTGTGCTCGAAGAACCCGCTCGCGTCGACCTTCTCGGCCACCAGCAGCGTGTTGCGGCAGCCCTGCGCCCACAGCTCGGAGGAGTCGATCGCGCGCATCTCGTCGGCGGACTTGATGGAGTAGCCGGAGCCGTCGAAGCGGAAGCGGTCGGGGTCGGACAGCTGCTTGCCGGTCTGGACGCACAGCAGGGCGTCGTGGGAGGCGGCGTCGGACTCGTAGGTGTAGTGGGAGTCGTTGGTCACCAGCGGCGGGATGTTCAGCTCCTGGCCGATCCTGGCGAGGCCGTCGCGGACGCGGCGCTCGATCTCCAGGCCGTGGTCCATGATCTCCAGGAAGTAGTGCTCCCTGCCGAAGATCTCCTGGTATTTCGCCGCCGCCCGCACGGCCTCGTCGTACTGCCCGAGCCTGAGCCTGGTCTGCACCTCGCCGGACGGGCAGCCGGTCGTGGCCATGAGGCCGCCGGCGTGCTCGGCCAGGATCTCGGCGTCCATGCGGGCCCACTTGCGGTGGAAGCCCTCGGTGTAGGCGCGTGAGGACAGCCGCATCAGGTTGTGCAGGCCGGTCCTGTCGCGCGCCCAGATCGTCATGTGGGTGTAGTAGCCGCCCGCGGAGACGTCGTCCTTCCGCTGGTGGGGCTCGCCCCACAGCACGGGCCGCTTGTTCTGCCGCATCTCGGGGGCGACGTAGGCCTCGATGCCGATGATCGGCTTCACGCCGGCCGCCGTGGCCTGCCGGTAGAAGTCGTAGGCGCCGTGCAGGTTGCCGTGATCGGTGATGGCGATCGCGGGCATGCCCAGCTCGCCGACCTGTCCGAACATCTGCTTGAGCCGCGCGGCCCCGTCGAGCATGGAGTATTCGGTGTGCACGTGCAGATGGACGAACGAGTCGCTGGACGACATGGAGCGGCGCCTCCCGGGACGGACGTGGCGTGCGCCCCGACTCTAGTAGCCGGCACCGACAGTTTCGGGGGCGGCCGCGAGAGCCGCACGACGGCGCGCCCCTCTGGTCGCGGACACCCGCGTGGATATCGTCGCCATGACGGAGTGCGACGGAGGGTTCACACAGTGCAGACGGACGAAGGCTACACCCACGCGCTGGGCAACCGGCACGTCCAGATGATCGCGATCGGCGGCGCGATCGGGGTCGGCCTGTTCCTGGGCGCGGGCGGCAGGCTGGCCGCGGCCGGGCCCGCGCTGGTGCTGTCCTACGCCGCCGCCGGCCTGGCGGCCTTCTTCGTCATGCGGGCGCTGGGCGAGCTGGTGCTCTACCGGCCCACGTCCGGTTCGTTCGTCGACTACGCCAACGAGTTCGTGGGCCCGTGGGCCGCCTTCGCCAGCGGCTGGATGTACTGGATCAACTGGGCCTTCACCGGCATCGCCGAGCTGACGGCGATCGCCACCTACGTCCACCGCTGGGCACCCCACTTCCCCACCTGGGCCACCGCGCTGCTCGCCCTGGGCCTGGTGCTGGTGGTCAACCTGCTGTCGGTGCGGCTCTTCGGCGAGCTGGAGTTCTGGTTCGCGCTGCTGAAGGTGCTGGCGATCATCACCTTCCTCGTGGTCGGGCTCTGCGCGGTGCTGTTCTCCGTGGGCGCGGCCACCCCGGCCAACCTCGTCGCGCACGGCGGCTTCTTCCCCAACGGCTTCGGCGTCGTGCTGATGAGCCTGCAGGCCGTGGTCTTCGCCTACGCCTCCATCGAACTGGTCGGCATCACCGCCGGGGAGACCGCCAACCCCCGCCAGGTCATGCCCAAGGCCATCAACGGCGTCATCTGGCGCATCGCCGTCTTCTACGTCGGCTCGGTCATCCTGCTGGCGATGGTGCTGCCCTGGACCGCCTACAACGCGGACAACTCGCCGTTCGTCACGTTCTTCGCCAGCCTCGGCGTGCCGTGGGCGGCCGACGCCATGAACCTGATCGTGATCACCGCCGCCATGTCATCGTGCAACTCCGGCCTCTACTCCACGGGCCGCATCCTGCGCTCGATGGCGACCAAGGGCGAGGCGCCCGCCTTCGCCGCGCGGCTCAGCGGGCGGCACGTGCCCATCGGGGGCATCCTGATGACGGCCGCCGTCTTCCTGGCCGGGGTGGCGTTGTTCTACTTCGTGCCCGAGCGCGCGTTCAACATCGCCACCGCCGTGGCCTCCCTCGGCGTGATCACCACCTGGGGGACGCTGGTGTACTGCCAGCTCCGGCTGCGCGGGCGCGGGCACGTCTCGCCGTTCAGGATGCCGGGCACGCCGTACACGAACTGGGCGACGCTGGCGTTCCTGGCGCTGGTGGTGCTGCTCATGCCGTTCGCCGACGACGACCAGCGGGTGGCGTTCTTCCTGCTGCCGCTGCTCGCGGCCGGGATCGCGATCGGCTGGAAGATCACCGCCGCACGGCGGCGCGCCCACCGTGCCGGTCCCCCGCCCATGCCGTAGACCGCCTGCCCGGTGAACGTGTGGCGACAAATGATGTCGAAAAGATTACATCTGGCGTCTACCTGCCATAGCTTGCTACCCGCAGAACGGACTGACTCTTACGTGAGTCGCCGTTGATCCCCCGCTATGGGAGTATTTCTTGGCCTAGAGGAGGGTTTGAGGCCGTTGACGTCGGATCGTACGCAGCGTGGTCGCCGCATCGCCGGCCGCTACCAACTGCAGGAGCCCATCGGCAGGGGCGGCATGGGGATCGTCTGGCGGGCCCATGACGAACTGCTCGATCGCACCGTCGCGGTCAAGGAGGTCCGTTACGCGGCCGCCCTGGGCGACGAGGTCCAGCTGCTCAACCGGCGTACCATGCGCGAGGCCAGGGCGGCGGCCAGGTTCGAGCATCCCAACGTGATCGTCGTGCACGACGTGATCGAGGAGGACGACCGCCCCTGGATCGTCATGCAGCTCGTGCCCTCGCGCTCCCTCGGCGCCGTGATCAAGCAGGACGGTCCGCTGCAGCCCGCCCGCGTGGCCGAGATCGGGGTGGCCGTCCTCGACGCGCTGCACCGGGCCCACGAGGCGGGCGTACTGCATCGCGACGTCAAGCCCGAGAACGTGCTGCTGGCCGACGACGGCCGCGTGGTGCTGACCGACTTCGGCATCGCCACGCTGGAGACCGAGACGCAGCTGACCATGACCGGCCTGGCCGGCACGCCCGCGTTCATCGCGCCGGAGCGGCTCAAGGGCCTGCCCGCGCGGCGTGAGTCCGACCTGTGGTCGCTGGGCGCCACCCTCTACACGGCGGTGGAGGGCAAGTCGCCGCACGAGCGCGGCATGGCGCTGGCGACCATGCACGCGGTGCTGACCGACGAGCCCGACGCCTCGCACAACGCCGGGCCGCTCAAGCCCATCATCGACGGACTGCTGGTCAAGGAGCCGGTGCAGCGGCTGACGTACGAGGAGACGGCGCGCATGCTGCGCCGGATCGTCATGCAGTCGCACTCCGAGGCCGTGGTGGCCGTGGACGACATGCCCACCGACCCCAACCTCAAGCCCGTGGCGGCCGCCGTACCGGAGACCGGGACCAAGATCGCCCGGCCGACGCGGATCGACACCTCCGCGCTGGAGAGCGCGGCCGTGGAGCAGGCGCGCACGGCCGAGCGCGAGCGCGCCGCCGCCGAGCGCGAACGCGAGCAGATCCGCAAGCGGGAGCTGGAGCGCGAGCGGGCGCGGGCCCGCGAGCGCGAGAAGGCGGCGGAACGCGAGCGGGCCCGTGAGCGGGAAAGGGCGAGGGAGCGTGAGGCCGCCAGGGAGCGCGAGCGGGAAGCGGCCAGGCAGCGGGCGGCGCTCGCGGCCGAGGCGCCCGCCGACGCCGACGACCCGGACTCCTGGGACCTGGTCCCGGCCGCCCCCGCGACCGAGCTCACCCATCCCTCCGGCGAGGGCGGCCGCCGCCGCTACGGCCCGCTCCTCGCGGTCGGCGCGGCCGTGATCCTGGTCGCCGGGATCGGCGGCTACCTCGGCCTGAACTCGGCCCTGGACAAGGGAGACAAGAAAGAGGACCCGGGGCGCGCCCAGCAGAGCGCCGCCGTGACCTCCAGCCCCGAGAAGAGCCCGCCGGAGCAGACCGGCCCCTCCCCCACCCCGGAGGCGTCCAAGGCGGAGGGCGTGCTGCCCGACGGCTGGAAGATGCACAAGGACAAGTCGGGCTTCTCCCTGGCCCTGCCCAAGGGCTGGAAGGAGTTCAAGCGCGAGGGCAGCCAGATCTTCTACCGCGGCCCCGGCGCCGGATCCAACGCCTTCGTGGCGATCGACCAGATCGACAAGGCCGGCGACGACCCGGTCGGCGACTGGAAGCGGCAGGAGAAGTCGGCCAAGAACACCTTCGGCGGCTACAAGAAGATCCACATCAAGAAGGTCGACTACATGGTGGCGGCGGCGGACTGGGAGTTCACCTGGAACACCAACACCGGTGAGACCCGGGTACGCAACCGGGGCTTCGTCACCGAAGGCGGGATGGGCTACTCCATCTACTGGCACAACCTGGCCAGCCGGTGGAAGAAGGACCTGCACTTCTTCGACACCTTCGCCGCCACCTTCAAACCCGCCAAGTAGGCTGCACCGCGTGGAACGGCTGGTCAGCAACCGCTACCGACTCATCGAGCCGATCGGCGAGGGCGGCATGGGCGTGGTGTGGCGCGCCCACGACGAGTTGCTCGACCGTCCCGTGGCCGTCAAGGAGGTCCGCTACTCCGGCGTCGGCGAGGCCAAGCGCAGCGAGCTCAACCGGCGCACGATCCGGGAGGCGAGGGCCGCCGGGCGGCTGGAGCACCCGTCGGTGGTCGTGGTCTACGACGTGGTCGAGGAGGACGGCCGCCCCTGGATCGTCATGAACCTCGTGCGCTCGCGCTCGCTGGCCAAGGTCGTCGGCGACGACGGCCCGCTGCCGCCCGCCACGGTGGCGGCGATCGGCGCGGCGCTGCTGGACGCGCTGCGCACCGCGCACGCCGCGGGCGTGCTGCACCGTGATGTGAAGCCGGAGAACGTGCTGCTGGCCGACGACGGCCGCGTGGTGCTGACCGACTTCGGCATCGCCACACTGGAGGCCGAGCAGGGCCTGACCGCGACGGGCAACCTGGTCGGCACGCCCGCGTACATGCCGCCCGAGCGCCTCAACGGCCTGCCCGCCGGGCCGGAGTCCGACCTGTGGGCGCTGGGCGCGACCCTGTACACCGCGGTCGAGGGCAGGCCGCCCTTCCGCGGCGACTCGTGGGCGGCCACGGTGGCCGCCGTCCTGCGCGACCCGCCCGCCCCGTCGGCGCACGCGGGCGCGCTCGCGCCGGTCATCGAGGGCCTGCTGCGCCGCGACCCGGCCGCCCGCATCCCCGCCGCCCAGGCCGCCGCACTGCTCCACACGGCATCCGGTACGGCCCCGCCGCCCCACGGCCACGTCAGGCCACCCGGCGGCGCCCGCCACGAACCCACCCTCCACAACGGCGGCCACCCTACGGGCGAGTCGCGGACCAGACGCCGCCCACGCTGGATAGCCGCCTCCACCGCGCTCGTCGCCGTGGGCGGCCTGGCCACGGCCGGTTTCCTGCTGTCGGGCAGGCTGGCCGGCACCGCCGCGCCCAAGCCCACCCCGACACCACCCGCCACCGGCGCCACCGCCACCCCCGCGACGACCGCCACGCCGTCCCCCACGCTCCCCAAAGGCTGGCGCACGGTCACCAGCAAGACCGGCGCCTTCTCCCTGGCCGTGCCCAAGGACTGGAAGGGCAGCAAGACCCCGGACCGCGACAGCATCTCCTGGACCGGCCCCGGCCCCGGCGGCCAGCTCATCGTCGAGTGGACCGACGACGTCTGGAGCGACCCCGTCCAGCACTGGAAGAACGTCGAGGGCGACATCCTGCGCAGGAACGAGTTCCGCGACTACAAGCGGATCGCGATCAGGCGGCTGACCTACCTGGGCCGCCCCGCCGCCGACTGGGAGTTCACGCGGATGAAGGGCACGACGCGGGTGCACGTCATCACGCGGGGCTTCCGCGCCGCCGACGGCCGCCCGTACGCCGTCTACTGGGAGCTTCCCGACAGCCGTTGGGAGGCCCACGTGAACTACTTCAACACCTTCGTGGAGTATTTTCGGGTGTTGTGAAGGAGCAGGCGAACTTCTGGCGGCACCCGGCGGTGCCCGAGGTCAACCTGCTCAAAGCCCGCTACGTCACCCACCGCTTCAGCCGCCACACCCACGCCGAGTACGCGATCGGGCTGATCCTCGACGGCGTCGAGGAGTTCCAGAACCGCGGCGCCACCCACCGGGCGGGCTCGGGCGAGATCGTGCTGGTCAACGCCGACTCGGTACACACCGGTCACGCGGGGACGCCGGACGGGTGGGCCTACCGGATGCTGTACCCGTCGGCCGAGGCCATGGCGGAGGTGACGGCCGAGCTGGGCCTGCCGTACGCGCGGCCGTTCTTTCCCGAGCAGGTGGTGAACGATCCGGCGCTGGCGGGACTGCTGAGGCGCACGCATCTGGCGGCCGAACGCGGCGACGACCTGGCGGCCTCGACGCTGATGCGGACGTTCTTCGCGCAGCTGATGTCGCGCCACTCGACGCCGCCGCACGCCCCGTCGAACGGCGCGCCCGCGGGCGGGCGTGAGGTGGAGGCGGCGCTGGAGGTGCTGCGCGCGCGCATGGTGGACCCGCCGACGCTGGAGGAACTGGCCGCGACGGTGGGCGCGCGGCCGTTCCCGCTGCTGCGGGCGTTCAAGGCGGCGACGGGCCTGCCGCCGCACGCCTATCTCACCTCGTTGCGGGTACGGCAGGCCCGCTCACTCCTGGAGACGGGCAGCCCGCCCGCCCTGGTGGCGGCCGAGGTGGGCTTCACCGACCAGGCCCACCTGAACCGGCACTTCAAGCGCATCGTGGGCGTGCCACCGGCGGCGTACCGGCGCTCCGCAGGAACGTACAAGACGGAGGAAGGCCCAGCTTCCTAGCCTTACCCGCATGGAACAGACAACAACCCGTTCCGCCGCGATCCGGGACGGTTTGGGCGTCGGGCTGGCAGTGGGCCTGTCCGGCGTCGCCTTCGGGGCCGCGGCCGTCACCGCGGGACTGGACGTGGCGCAGGCGTGCGTGCTGAGCCTGCTGACGTTCACGGGCGCCTCGCAGTTCGCCCTGACCGGCGCCGTGGGCGCGGGCGGCGACCTGGTCTCGGCCACGGCGGGAGCCCTGCTGCTCGGTACCCGCAACACCCTGTACGGCCTGCGCCTGGCCGACCTCCTCCAGGTCCGCGGCGGGCGCCGGGCGGTGACCGCGCACGGCGTCATCGACGAGACCGCCGCCGTCGCCCTCGCCCAGCCGGACCCGGCGGCGGCCAGGGCCGGGTTCACCACCACGTTCGTCACGCTCTACGTCATGTGGAACCTCACCACGCTCGCCGGAGCGCTCGGCACCTCCTTCATGGGCGACCCGGGCATGCTGGGGCTGGACGTCGTCGGCCCGGCCACGTTCCTGGCCATCCTGTGGCCGCGGTTGCGGGAACGTTCCGAACTGCGCACGCTCGCCCTGACCGGCGCGCTCATCGCGCTGGCCGCCACGCCGTTCCTGCCGCCGGGCGTGCCCGTGCTGGTGGCGGCGGCCGCCGTGCTGGTGGTGATGGTCCGATGACGCTCTGGTGGGCGATCGCGATCGTCTGCGCGGGCTGCTACGCGCTGAAGCTGGCGGGCCTCGCCGCCCCGCGCAAGGTCCTGGACCACCCGCTCGTGCACCGCTTCTCCGAACTGGTGCCCGTGGCGCTGCTGGCCGCGCTGATCGCGGTGCAGATGTTCACCGCGCAGGGCCGCCTGGACTTCGACCTGGCCAGGACCGCCGGGCTGGGCGCCGCGGTGGTCGCGCTGCTGCTGCGCGCGCCGTTCCTGGCCGTGCTGGCGTCGGCGGCAGTCGTCACCGCGCTTGTAAGGCTCTTTACCGGGTAGACGCCCCGCATGTCCGAATCTGCGGTGATCGTCGGCGGCCGCTACCGTCTGCTCAGAACCATCGGCAAGGGTGGCATGGGCACCGTCTGGCAGGCCCATGACGAGGTGCTCGGCCGGGACGTGGCGGTCAAGGAGATCCAGCCGCCACCCGACCTCAGCGGCCCCGAGCGCGAGGTGTTCACCGTACGGACCTTCCGCGAGGCGCGGGCCGCCGGACGGGTCGCCCACCCGGGTGTGGCGACCGTCTACGACGTGCTGGAGGAGCACGGGCACCCCTGGATCATCATGCAGCTCGTGCCCTCGCGCACGCTGGGTGAGACGGTGCGGGAGGAGGGCGCGCTGCCCCCGGTCCAGGCGGCGGCGATCGGCCTGCAGCTCATGCAGGCGTTGCGGGCGGCGCACGCGGCCGGGGTCCTGCACCGCGACGTCAAACCGGACAACGTGCTGCTCACCGACGACGGCCGGGCGGTGCTGACCGACTTCGGCATCGCCACCACCGAGGACGACGCCTCCCTCACCAGGACCGGCGTCCTGGTCGGCACCCCCGCCTTCATCGCCCCTGAACGCGCCGCTGGCGGCACCGCCCGTCCGGCCGCCGACCTGTGGTCGCTGGGCGTCACCCTGTACGTGGCCGTCGAGGGCCACTCCCCCTTCCAGCGCGGGCACGCGCTGGCCACGCTGGGCGCCGTCATGCACGACCCGCCGGGGCCCTTGTCCAAGGCGGGGCCGCTGGGCCCGATCATCCTTGGCCTGCTGGAGAAGAACCCCGCCGACCGCCTGACCGCCGAGGACACCGAGCGCCACCTGCACGCCATCACCACCGGCCTCGCCCCCGAACCCACCGCCCCCTTCCCTCCGATCCCGGAAACCGGAGCCACAGTCACGGGTGTCGCGGGTGCGGGCGTCGCGGGCGCGGGTGCGGGCGTCACGGGTGCGGACATGGGCTCGGATGGCGCGGGCATTGCAGGCGCGGATGCGGGAGGCTCGGGCGCGGGCATGGGTGGCGCGGGCGGGGTGGGCGCTCGTGGCGCGGGTGTGGCAGGTGCGGGGGTCGGGGACGGGTATGGCGGGCCGGGCGCGGGAGGCGGGAACGGTGGTGGCCGTGACGGGCGCGGGTCCGGACGGCATGGACGCGGTTCCGGGCGGGCGGGGCGGGTGGCCGCGCTGATCGGGCTCGTGCTGGCGGCGGGCCTGGTGACGGGCGGGGTGGCGTGGTGGTCGGAGCGCGACGTGGCCACCCGGACGCCCTCGACGCCCGTGGTGAAGAGCACCCCCACGAGCAACCCCTCGCCGTCCGGCACTCCCCCGCCGTCCTCCGCCCCGCCCTCCGACTCCCCGGTACGGCAGAGCCCCACCACCCAGCCCACCACCAGAACCCCGGAACCCGATCCCACCCCGACCAAGAAGCCCACCCCCACCCGCTCGGCCACCGAGAAGGGCGACGACGACCAGCCCGGCGAGGTCGACCCGTCGGAGAACGGCGACGGCAAGGGCGGCAAGAACAAGCAGGACGAGGGCAAGAACGAGGACCAGCAAGCCGGGGACCAGCAGAACGAGGACCCCGGTTCCGGCCTCGCGATGACCGACACAAAGGGCTGAAGCACCCATGCGGCACCCGGGCATGCGGGTCAGGTCAGAGCGGTAGCCGTACCGTGAAGGTGGTGCCTGTGCCGGGGGTGGACGCGGCCCGCACCTCGCCGCCATGGGACGCCACGACGGCGGCCACGATCGACAGTCCCAGCCCCGACCCCCCGAGCCGCCGCCCGTCGGCCTGCCGGTGCTCGCCGCGCCAGAAGCGCTCGAACACCCGTTCGGTCTGCTCCTCGCTCAGGCCGGGTCCCTCGTCGATGACCTCCAGCACCGCGTGCCCGCCCTCCCTGTCCAGGCGGACGACGGCGGGGGTGCCGGGCGGCGTGTGGTCCAGGACGTTCTTGAGCAGGTTGCCGACGACCTGGCGGAGCCTGAGCGGGTCGCCGGTGACGGTGACGGGGGTGGCGCACTCCAGTCCGATCACGCGCCCGGGGTCCATGGCGTGGGCGTCGGAGACGGCGTCGGCGGCCAGCGCCATCAGGTCGACGGGCGTGCGTTCCAGGGGGCGGCCCTGGTCGAGGCGGGCCAGGAGCAGCATCTCGTCGACCATCGAGCCCATGCGCCCGGCCTCGGCCTCGATGCGGTGCATGGCCCGCGCCAGGTCCTCGGGACGGCCGTCGGCACCGCGGCGGAACAACTCGGCGTAGCCGCGGATGGTGGCGATCGGGGTGCGCAGTTCGTGGGAGGCGTCGGCGACGAACCTGCGCAGCCGTTCCTCCGAGGACTCCCGCTGGCGGAACGCCCCCTCCAGCTGGCCGAGCATCGCGTTGAGCGCGTGGGCCAGGCGGCCCACCTCGCCGACCGGGCGGGCGGCTTCGACACGGCGTTCCAGGTTGCCCGCGCCGATGTCGGCGGCGGCCTCGACCATGCGGTCCAGCGGGCGCAGCCCCTTGCGGATCAGGTGGGCGGCCAGAAACGTCAGCAGGACCAGCGCCGCCGCCGAGGTACCGGCCAGGACCCAGGCCACCCGCGAGGTCAGCTCGTCGGAGGCGGCCACGAGCGCCTCCGGGGTGTTCATGGCCAGCAGCCTGCTGCCGCCGGAGCCGCGCCAGTCCTGCAGCGCGCCGAACGTGGCCCCGGCCACGAGTCCCAGCGCCAGCGTGACCAGCCCGACCGTGGTGAGGACCAGCCGGGTGCGCAGGGTCATCGGTCCTCCCTGGGCAGGCGCAGCACGTAGCCGATCCTGGGCATGGTGTGGATCAGCGGGGGCTCGAAGGCGTCGACCTTGCGGCGCAGGTAGCTGATGTAGGTCTGGACGACGCCGTCGTTGCCGCCGAAGTCGTAGTCCCAGACGTGGTCGAGGATCTGGCGCTTGGACATGACCTTGCCCGCGTTGGCGACCAGGAAGCGCAGCAGCTTGAACTCGGTCGGGGTCAGGTCGATGCGCTGACCGGCCCGCCAGACCTCGTAGGTGTCGTCGTCCACGACCAGGTCGGCGAACCCGGCCCGCGCCGAGCTCTGCGCGGCCCCGCTGGTCCTGCGCAGAACGGCGTGAATGCGCAGGATCAGCTCCTCCAGGCTGAACGGCTTGGTGACGTAGTCGTCGCCGCCGACGGTCAGCCCGGTGATCTTGTCCTCGGTGGCGTCGCGCGCGGTGAGGAAGACGACGGGCACCTGGGAGCCCGCCGTCCTGATCCGGTGGCAGACCTCGGTGCCGAGGATGTCGGGCAACAGGACGTCCAGCACGATCAGGTCGGGGTCGAAGCTCTGGGCCAGCGCCACCGCGGACGCCCCGCTGCCGGCGATCCGCGTCTCGAACCCCTCGTAACGCAGGGCGGTGGAGACCAGGTCGGCCAGGTACGGTTCGTCGTCGACGACCAGGATTCGGCTCACGGGACCAGTCTTTCCCGTCCGTTCTGTGAAAGCCCATAAAGATCTCTGTGAAACCGCACTCACATGCTTTTCTAAGAACGCCCACAGAGCGGGCACCGGCGGCGCTGCTCGACTGTTTCCATGGAGAGAATCTCGGCCTTCGTACTCGGCCGCAAGGGCCTCGTCACGCTGCTGGCCGTCCTTGCCTTCCTGATCGGCATGGGCGCCACCCCGATCGCGATCCAGCGGCTGTCGGAGGAGTACTCCCACGCCGGCATGCCCGCCTTCGACGCCAACCAGGAGATCGTCCGTCTTTACGGCAACGGCGGCTACCAGCGTCCGTTCGTGCCGGTGGTGGTACTGCCCGAGGGCACGACCGCGACCGACCAGCGGGCGGCGCTCGGCCGCGCGTACGATGCGGTATCCGCGGCGATGCCCCAGGCACGCGTCGTGTCGTTCGCCAGTACCGGGGACAGGAAGCTGGTCGGCTCGGACGGCCGTACCACCTTCGGCCTGGTCTACCCCGGCACCTACTCCGACGGCAGCCCGCCGGGCGGCGGCCTCGGCGAGACACCCGACGAGGGCCCGGTGATCAGCGCGGCGATGAGACCGCACCTGCCCCAGGGCAGCCGGGTCGAGGTGACCGGCCTGGACGCGCTGGCGCCCAGCGTGGACGCCGGCGGCGTGGACGTGCCCACGAAGATCGGCATCGGCGTCCTGGCGGCGGTGATCGTGCTGCTGCTGGTCTTCCGCTCGGCGCTGGCCCTGGTGCCGGTGCTGATCTCGGTGCTGGCGGTGTTCGTGTCGTTCATCGCGATCCTGCTGCTGACGTTCGTGATGACCGTGCACGACGTGGCGCTGACCACGATGCCGCTGCTCGGGCTCGGCATCGCGGTGGACTACTCGTTGCTGATCGTGGCGCGCTGGCGGGAGGAGCAGGCCAACGGCCACCGGGGCGACGAGGCGGTCCACCGGGCCATGGCGGGGGCCGGGCGGGCGGTGCTGTTCAGCGGCGTGGCCGTCGCGATCGGGCTGGTGACCATGGTGGTGCTGCCGGTGCCGTTCCTGCGCAGCCTGGGCGTCGCCGGGATGATCATCGCGGCGGTGAGCGTGCTGGTGACGCTGACCGTGCTGCCGGTCCTACTCGCCCGTGCCGGCCAGCGCCTGGACCGTAAAAAGGGCGGCGACGTGCGCTTCGCCCGCGAGGCGCGGGCGGGCCGGGCCTGGTCGGCGTGGGCGCACGCGGTGGTGCGCCGGCGCTGGCCGGCCGCGATCGTGGCCGGCGGGCTGCTGGCCGCGCTCTGCTACACCGCCCTGGGCGTCAACCTCGGCCTGCCGGAGAGCGCGCACCTGCGCACCTCCGGTTCCGGGTACGCCGGGCTGACCGCGCTGCGGCAGGCGGGTGTGCCGACCGGCTCCATCACCCCGTTCGACGTGCTGGTGAAGGGCGATCCGGCCACGGCCACCGCCATGATCGCCGGGGTGGAGGGCGTCTCGGCGGTGCTGTCGCCGGACACGCCCGGCTGGCGCCGCGAGGGCACCGCCGTCCTGGCCGTGCTGCCCGCGGCCGAGAACGGCACCGACGCCGGCGAGGCGACCATCGCCCGCGTGCGCGCCGCGGTGCCGGCCGGCGTGCTGGTCGGCGGCAACGCCGCGCAGAGCATGGACTTCCGTGAGCACACCTACGGCGCCTTCCCGTGGATGTTCGCGATGATCGCGCTGGTGACGTTCGTGATGCTCGCCCGCGCGTTCCGCTCGCTGCTGCTGCCGCTGAAGGCGGTCCTGCTCAACCTGCTCTCGCTGGGCGCGGTGATCGGCGCGATGGTGCTCATCTGGCAGTACGGCTGGGGCACCAGGGAGATCCTGGACATCCAGCCGACCGGGGCCATCGGGGAGTTCGTCCCGCTGACCATCTTCGCGTTCCTGTACGGGCTGAGCATGGACTACGAGGTGTTCCTCCTGGCCAGGATGCGGGAGGAGTACGACAAGACCGGAAACACGGCGCAGGCGGTCGTGGAGGGGGTCGGGCGGACGGGGCGGCTGGTGACCTCGGCGGCGCTGATCCTGTTCATCTCCTTCGCGGTGCTGGCTATGACGCCGGAGCTGGATGTCAAGGTGTTCGCCAGCGGGCTGGCGCTGGGGATCGCCCTGGACGCCACGCTCATCCGGGCCGTGCTCGTGCCCGCGGCGGTGGCGATGATGGGGCGCTGGAACTGGTGGCTGCCGGGGTGGGCGGCGCGGGTGCTGTTCGTGCGGCCCTCGCCACTGCGGCACGAGGATCGGGTGGCGCCGGCCGTACCGGAACCCGTGGGCTGACCCGAACGGGCCGCCGCCCCACCCGGGGGGGCGGCCCCTCCCGGACCCA
>NZ_JBHYIO010000078.1:0-21252 GCF_042740095.1 Nonomuraea sp. NPDC059023
TTACTTGCGCCGGAGGTCGGCGGAGTACCTCCGACTCCGCGCCTGCCGGAGGCGGCGGTGCCATCGGCGGACATGCTGGCGCGGGCGGCGGCGGTGCTGGACGGCCGTACGCTCGACGAGGGCCTGTCGGCGGCGCTGAGCAGGTACGGCGTGGCGTGGACGTGGCAACGGCTGGTCCTGCCGGTCTTCGAGACGATCAGCAGGGGCCAGGAGCGCACGGGGGCGGGGATCGACGTCGAGCACGTGTTCTCCGACCGGGTGATGGCGGCCCTGCATCCGCTGATCGCCCGGCCGGCCGCGCCCGTCAACGAACGTCCGGCGCTGCTGGCGTGTGCCGAGGACGAGCAGCACAGCCTGCCCGTCTACGCGCTGGCCGCGGTGCTGGCGACGCGGTGCCGGGTGGAAAGCCGGGTGCTGGGCGCCCGCACGCCGCCGGCCGCGCTGGCCGGGGCGATGCGGGCGCTGTCGCCGGGGGTGGTGTTCGTGTGGTCGCAGCAGCGGGCGACCGGGGATCCGGAGCCGCTGGGCGCTCTGCCCGCGCTGCGCCCGCCGTACCGGCTCATGGTGGGCGGGCCGGGCTGGCGGGATGAGTTGCCGCGCGCGGCTGTGCGGGTCGGCTCGCTGGAGGACGCCGTGCGGGCGATCACCGCGGCGCTGACGTGATCGGCGCCGCGGCGGCGATCACGTTGCGCGGCATCCTGCCGAAGATGAGCCGGTGGAACGGCGCCAGCGCCCACCAGTACACGTGTCCGGCCAGCCCGTGCGGGTGGAACAGCGCGCGCTGTTCGTAGAGCGTCTGCCCGTCCTTGGTCTTGATCCCGAGCTCGAGCCAGGCCAGTCCGGGCAGCCGCATCTCGGCGCGCAGGCGCAGGAGCCGGCCGGGCTCGATCTCCTCCACGCGCCAGAAGTCGATGGTGTCGCCGACCCGCAGCAGGCGCGGGTGGCGGCGGCCGCGTCGCAGGCCCACACCGCCCATGACGCGGTCGAGGACGCCGCGCAGGCGCCAGGCGACGGGCAGGGAGTACCAGCCGTTCTCGCCGCCGATCGCTTCGATGACCCGCCACAGCGCCTCGGGCGCGACGTCGGTGCGCTGGGTGCGGTGGTCGATGTAGAGGCTGCCGCCGGCCCAGCCGGGGTCGGTGGGCAGCGGGTCGCTGGGCGCGCCCGGGGTGGAGGCCGAGGACCAGCGGGTGTCGACGTCGGCCTCCTTGATCTTCTTGAGGGCCAGCTCGCACGCGCGGCGGAAGCCGATCAGGTCGTCCGGAGGGTCGGGGACGTATCGGGATATGTCGTGTTCCCGGCAGACGGTCTCGTTGCGCAGCGACTCCACCAGGGGCCGGGCGATGGCGGCGGGGACAGGGGTGACCGGTCCGACCCAGAGGCTGGACAGCCAGGGGCTCAGCAGCGGTACCGAGATGATCAGCCGGGGCGGCAGGCCTGCCGTGGCGGCGTAGCCGCGCATCATGTCGGCGTAGGTGAGCACGTCCGGGCCGCCGATGTCGAAGGCGCGGTCGGCCTCACCGGGCACCGAGGCCCAGGCGGTCAGGTAGCGGAGCACGTCGCGGACGGCGATGGGCTGGGTCCGGGTGTGCACCCAGCGCGGGGCCGTCATCAGCGGCAGCCGTTCGGTGAGATGCCTGAGCATCTCGAACGAGGCGGAACCCGAGCCGATGATCACACCCGCGCGCAGCACGACGGCGGGCACCGCGCCGTCGAGCAGGACACGCGCCACCTCGGCTCGCGAGCGCAGGTGCGGTGACAGATCCTCATCGGTCGTCAGCCCGCCCAGATAGACGATCCTGCCCACGCCCGCGGCCGCGGCCGCCTCGGCGAAGACGTGCGCGGCCCGGCGGTCGGCGGCGGCGAAGTCCCGTCCTCCGCCCATGGTGTGAATCAGGTAGTAGGCCACCTCCACGCCCTGCAGCGCCGCCCGCGTGCCGTCGGCGTCGAGCGCGTCGGCGGCGACGATCTCGGTGTGGGCGGCCCAGGGCAGGTCGCGCAGGCGCGCGGGTGAGCGGACCATGCAGCGTACCTGGTGGCCCGCGGCCAGCAGGCTGGGCACGAGACGCCCGCCGATGTAGCCGCTCGCCCCGGTCACCAGGCAAAGCGCCATGATTCACCGCCCTTTGAGCTGATCACGCGGGCACATGGTTGCGCAGCCGCAGCGTGTCGGGATAAGGGGCGAAGTAGCTTTGATCGCGCACGTATCCGGCGTCCTGCCCGCGCGCGTGGTGGCGCAGCAACGTGGCGGGTACGCTGAGCGGCACCAGGCCCGCCCGGTAGGAGTCGATGACCGCGAGCAGGTCGTCGCGCCGGGCCTTGTCCAGGGTCAGCATGCCCAGGCAGTGATGCAGCACGTTGACCGTCCTGCCCGGGGTCGCCCTTTTCGCCAGCGACCCTCGGAAGGCGTCCGCGTAGGCGCGAGCCAGTTCCTCGCGCGCGCCGCGGCCCGCACCGGCCACGATCCGGCCCGCCTGCCGGTATCCGGCGGGGTCATGGGCGAGGATCTGCATCTTGTGCCGGGAGTGGAAGGCCACCAGGTCCCTCGGGCGCCAGTCGCCGGCCAGCAGCTCGCGCAACCGCGCGTGCGCGAACACCCGCTCGACGAAGGACTCCCGCAGGAGCGCGTCGTTCAGCCGCCCTTCGTCCTCCACCGGAAGCAGCGGATGCGCGCGCAGGATGGCGTCGGCGAACAGGCCCCGATGGCGGCGGTCGATCGGCGGGCCGTCCACGGGGTAGAGCGCCACCCCGTGGATCCCGCAGGTCGGGCTCCTGGCCTTGAACACGTACCCGTCCACGTCGAGGACGGCGGCGCGGCGCTCGGCCAGGGCGGTCATCCGGTCGGTGAGGTCCACGCGGGTCCTGCGCACCTTCAGGCGCGGCCCGGCAGCCTCGTTCTCCAGGCGCAGGGTGTCACGCGGCGCGCCCAGTCCGAGCTCCATCTCCGGGCAGATCGGCATCCACTCGACGAACGGCGCCAGCAGCCCGGTGAGGAACCGGTCGCGGCTGTGGCCGCCGTTGAACCGGACCGGCTCGCCCAGCAGGCAACTGGAGACGGCGATCACCGGCCGGTTCATGCCGCCGCCAGGAGGGTGTGCAGGCGGTGCAGTCCACGCGCGGTCCTGGCCTTGACCGTGCCGAGGGGCACGTGCAGGCGTTCGGCGATCTCGCGCTGGCTGAGCTCGCCGTAGTACGCCAGCTCGATGGCCTCACGCTGCGGATCGGGCAGTACGGCCAGCGCCTGCCGGACCCGGTCACGGTCGGCCAGCCGTTCGATGTCGACCCGCCCGTCCTGCCCCGGCGGATCCGCCACCACGTCGAGCGAGACCGTGCTCAGGCGACGTACCCGCAGATGGTCGACGGCTCGCCGGTGGGCGATGCTCAGCAACCACGTCTCCAGGCTCCGGTCCGGGTCATAGCGCTCTCTTGACCGCCACACCTCGGCGAAGACCACCTGTGAGACGTCGTCTACCTCCTGCCACGGGATCAGCCGGCGCAGGTACGACCGGACCAGCGACGCGTGGGTGCGGAAGCACTCGTTGATCGCCTCCATGACCCCTCCCCAGAGATAACCTATTCAAAAGTTATTCAACCTGAGCGGTCGCCGACGAACAACCAAGCCGGAGAAGATTCCTCCCAACCGTTGGCAGGCTCGCACCGGAGGTTCCCGGCGCTCAACCCGCCACAGCCGGGTCAACGTGTCGCCTCAGCTCATCATGGCCAAGACCCTCCACGAGAACCCGCGCACCGCCCTGCGCCGGCGGCGATGCCGTCCCGGCACCCGCTGGCGTACAGCGGGCGAGTTGCGCCTGCGACAGCCGGGGATCGCCGCCGCCAAGGGCGAAGCCCGCCGACGGGCTTTTGCTCGTGAACGAGACGCCGATTCGGGACATTTGCACAGCGATGACCTTATTGGATTCCGAATCCAGTTTGGGTCTTGTCGGGTCTGGAGCTCCAGGGGATGGTGAGGGCGCACGGTTCGCAGACCCGGACAAGGAAGGCACGCTCATGGCACGTCGCTCCTTACAGGCTCTCGCCCTGCTCGCCGTACCGCTCCTCGCGCTGGCGCTCACCCCCGCCGCGGCGCACGCCGACCCCACCGTCGACGCCACCTTCCCGCTGGTCGACCAGGCGGGCCCACCGCCCGCGGGCGCCGCCGCGCTCGCTCCCGGAGACATCCGGATCGTGGCCGTTCAAAGCGACCAAGGCTGGATCAACTGCCAACGGCCCTCGCTGTCCACCGGCTTCGGCCCGGTCGCGCAGTGCAGCATGATCTCCGGCGGCAAAGCCCGTTTCGGGCTCTACAGCCCCTTCACCAATGACTTCGGCCCCAACACCGACTGGCTGGACGTGCTCGACGGCCGCGGCTTCCGCTTCGCCTGTACGGCTACCGCCGAATCAGGCGGCGCGGCCGGCACCTGCCTGGGCGGCCCGATCGTCAACACCGCCTTCGGCGGCGGCTACAAGGCCACGCAATACCAGTCCACCCGGGGCCGCTGGGGCTGGTGGAACGTCGTGACCACCCGGTTCTACCCCGACGGCGACGGCGCCTGGTCACCCCGGGTCAACGACTGATCTCGCGGGAGCGGCCGCCCCGGCCCCGCGTGGTCCCGCTGTCAGAATCGTGTTCTCACCTGGCAGCCTGGGTGGCGCAGTCCTCGGCCCTGATAGGGGTGACGGCAGCGCGCAGATCCTTGGCGCGCTCCTTGATTCCGGCGAAGTTACTGTTCGCGAATTCTGACCACACGCCATACCGTCGGTGTGACCCAGCGGCGGCACCGCAAAGGCCGCCGCTGGCGCCCTCGGACGCGACACTTCTGCCATTCACGACGCCGGACTTCCAGCACCGAACCGATAACCGCTGACACGGATCTGACGGGCACCCAGCCCTCCTCGTGACGCGGCTTCCTGGCCGGCTGGATGTCACACCAACCGGCCCGGAGGCTCACTGCGCCAGATCGCTGCCATGGCCGCGCGGATCCACGATGCGCAGGTCGCCGCAGGACCTTTCGGAGCCGGATCGATGCAGCCGCCCCGGAAACACGCCCAGCCGCCTGGGAGGCCGCCTTCAGCACCGGGCACCCGAGCCCGCTGGACTGAACGACTCCGCCCGGCTTATGAAACCGAGGCTGATCGTGCCATCGCTCCCACCCCCGCGCAGGTGGCCGAACGCGCTCCGGTCGATGCAAGGCCATGACCGGAAGGGTCGAGCGGCTGCTGGACGCGATCATGCGCCGCATCTGACGAGTGCCGTTCTGAACGGGAAGCGACGTCGGTGAGATGTAGCAGCGCTCTTGGGCTTGCGGTGGGACGATGAGTGTGCGCCGCAGGATTACGCGAGGGCGAACCAGTTGCACACTTGCGAGAACAGCGCAACCGGGCACATTTCTGGCGCGGCGCCGGCGGCATGACGACGGAGAGAGGAGGAAGATATGTCGTCGTGGTACCTCCCCGTAGGAGTGTTTGTGGGTGGGGTGCTGTTCATGTTGTGTCTTACGGGCTTTCCGCTGTGGATACGCGACAGTTGGAAGCACCGCCGCGTGATGCGGGAGCTCAGCCGTACGCAGGCAGAGAAGATCGTCGTAATGCGGGCGGCCCGTGGCGGAAACCGCAATCTTGGAACGCTGGTGCACGTGTTCGGCAACCAGCCGCCGCCACGACCAGTGAAGTCGTCGATCCGGGTATGGGGGATCAGCGCGGCAGTCTTGGTGGCCACCGTCGGAGCGATGGTGTGGGATCTCACCCCGTCTTCCTCCGGCCACGTCGTCCCAATCGGCGGCTTCGCCTCGGTGGCCGGCCTGGCCTTCACCGTCATGGCCTTCTCGACCCGGAACGTGGTCCGCTACCGGCGGCATCGCGACGAACAGTTTCGGCTTTACCAGGGTGGCTTCGTCCACGTCGACGCCCGCGGCACGCGCTCGATCCCCTGGGACGACATAGACGCCGTCAGCTACAACTTCAGCGAGGGCGAGTGGGGCCCGGCCGCCAAGGTGCGGATCCATGACGGATCTCGGATCGGCATCCCACGCACTATCCAGCACGCAAGGAATCTCGTGGACCTGATCAGTGGGGCCGTCTACCGCGGACATTACCCAGGTCAAGCCACGACTTCCGGCGACTGAGCGATTGCATGGATGCCCTTGCGGGCGTGGTTGACACCCAGAGCTGGTCGTCGCGGGCGGGCCATGACCGCGGTGAACCGCCTGGCATCGAGGCCGTCAGTACCAGCGCGAACAGTCGCTGACCCTGCTCGCACACCAGGTGCGGCTTGATCGACAAGCGCCGCGGGAACGCCCGAGTGCGTGATCAGCGGGCTCCGAACATGCTCCACCGGGCGACTCGGCCATGCAGGGCAGCACGCTGATGGACCCCGGCAGGCTGTGGAGTCCACCCCAACGTGTCAGTCACGTCCCGCCATGGCGCTCCGGCCCGCACCCCCAGCGGATCGGAGCGCTGTGCTGAGGTTGAGCACCACGATCCAGTTCACCTTGTCCGCTGAACCGGCGCGCAGGAATGGACCCAGACCCCGGGAGTAGCCTCGGTACATGGTGACTCGTGCGTTTCCCGTTGTCTTCGCCAGGCACGTGAATGCCACGGCGCAGTTCTATGAGTGGCTGGGATTCCAGCGGCATTTCCAGCTCCCCGAGCAGGGCGAACCGGGCTATGTGGGGCTACGCCGGGATTCGGCCGAGATCGCCGTGGTTTCCGCGGAGTGGCCGCATGAGCGTTACGGCGCAGCGATCTCCGACGGCGTTCGGTTCGAGATGTTCGTGTACGTCTCCGACGTGAACACCGCGGTGGGTGAACTGAAGCAGCACGGCGGCACTGTCTTGCGAGAACCGGAGGACATGCCCTGGGGCGAACGCGTGGCCTATGTCGCGGATCCCGATGGCAATCCCGTCGCACTCGCCGCTTCAAACGGCTGAGCCCGGTTCGAGCGGACGATGGCCAGCCACTCCCACCCTCAGGTCACCCCTCCTGTGCCTCCGTAACGGACGCAGTAGCGGGTTGGGGGGCCAGACGGGTCGATCACCCGAACGATCTCCAGTTCTACCTCGATGCCCGGCTCCCTAGCAGGGCGGCCGAACGGCCCGGGATCCGAAGCTGTGCGAGCCTCCGTTGAACGGACCGGCGAGGTTACCTCCAGACACATGTGGGCGGCCGCCCATCGTCGATCGGGATGTCGCACAGGGAGCTGAACAGTTCGCCATCGACGAACACCTTGATCGTATGCCGCCCAGTTCGTTCAACCCGGACTGGCGCACCCTGAAGAGAGGAGATCTCCTCTGTCCGGGCGTGAAGCCCCCGGGCTCGCTCACGCGTTGCGCGGGTGACACGCCCAGCCAGGTTCTCACCGGCCGGCCAGAGCACCACATACACATCCCTTGCGGTGCCGGCGCCCGCACGGGTCCCGAACTGGCCCGTGTAGTTGCGGCGAATGATCCCGTAGCAGCAGTTCCCTCCGCCGGTGCCCCACTCCTGCAGGAAGAAGCGCGGCATGTCCGGCCTCGACGAGGAAGACGGCGTCCGAGCTGGGTCAGAGACGGGAGCCGACAGCGATGGGGTGGGGATGGGGGTGGCCCGCGGAATGCGCCACAGTGTGAAAACCCGATCTCCCAGGTTGACGGTGCCGTCGGCCTTGATCTCCTGGCCGAAGGCACCGATCTTCCCTTCGGCCTTCAGCTCCGGCTCAATCTTGAACTCACCCTTGAACTCCTGTCGTGAGCTGGTGATTTCAGGGCCGGCGGTGACACGGAAGCCAAGGCTCACCTCGGCCGTACCAAAGGGAATCGGGTCTTTCCCCTTCAACCCAATCTCAAAGCCCAGCGAGGCGCCGAACGACGACTCGTGCTCGGGAATGTCCGGCGGGTTGTTCACCAGGTCGTTGTCCAGGTCGGCGTCGCCATGAAACCCGCCATCATCGGAGTCGTAGCCAGCCTCGAATCCGATCCGTGTCTGGGCCTCGATCTTGCCGGAGTGCCAGGTCGCCTTCGCCTCGGCCTTGGCTTTGCCAATTATGTTGAACTCGCATTCCAGTGAGATCGGCCCGATCCTGGCGATTTCTCCAGGGAGGCTGGCGCAGCCGAGGGGAATCGCGCGCTCCATCTCGCACGTGAGTGCAGCCTCGATGTCCGCCTCTATCCCGTGCGTGAGGGTCAACTGGGCGCCGATCGCGAGTGAGACGGATTTCGGCGCGTACGGAACGCCGAACGCCTTCTTCCACGCCACCTCCGGACCGTCTCCGGTGAAGTCGAAAGACGCCTCCTTTAGCTCATAGGTAATCTTGGCCGAAACGGCACTCGCTTCATCCTTCGTCGAACAGGCTCGCAATTTGGTGTCGGCCGAGAACTCCACCGAGGCAAGCGGATCATCCGTGTGGGCCACCGGCCGCATCAGGGAAAGGCTTCGCTGGCGGACGCGGACCACGCCAGCGGGAAGAGCGTCCTCCGACGCGGCCGGGGCGGTGTCGACGGTGATCCGATCACCAGCACGCCGCGTAGCCTCAACTCGACGCACGAGCATGTGCGGAACTCCCGGGCCCTCTCCCGAAATCAAATAACGCCCAACCGCCAGCGCGCCTGCCATTGGCGAGCCGGCCCGGACATGGACCTGCGCGCCTCGCACCTGGACAACATCTCGCGCAGGCTGAAGCACCGTCGTCGTATCCGGGATGACCACCCGATAGGCCGCTCTCGCAGTTGTGGCACGGCCTTGAACTACGGTGACGCGCCGAACGTCATCGGTGGGGTAGTAGACCTGCGCGCCACTCCGAACAGGGTGAATGGCCAAGCTGTAGTGACCTGGCGGCACAGCCCGTACGTCCGTCGCGGTGACGGTGTAGGTGGTGGATTGCGGGCCGGAAACCACCACCCTCGCCGCTGTGTTCGGGGGTAGGCCTGGGATGTCGATACGCAGCAGCGTTTCTGGCTGGAACCGGGCCACCACGATGATGACCACACCCACGCTCGCCAACAGGGCCGCGATGACGGCGATCAAACGGAACCGTTTCACTGGTCCCTCCGCCCCGAACTCTCCTCCGCAGACGTCAACGTCTCACAAAGGATCAGCCACGGCAATCAGGCTCAATGCCCCGACGGGCGCAGGTGAATCGCGAACAGCACCTTGAGCGAGTGGTTTTCAGGAAAGGGCCCCTTCTGTGTAGAGAACTGTTCTCACCGCTCCTCCGTAGGGTCCAGTTGCAGGTTACAGACCTCATACCGAGCCGCTTTGAGGGTTGATCACGAGGCATGGACTGATCGATATTCATGGTTACGGTTGCCGACGCATCTGATGCCAGAGGAGTTCCCATGGCAAAGCTCAGCGCGCCATCGAGCCGGCGGCGAGTCCGGCTGCTCTTACGGTCAGCGCTCAGCGCCGCCTCCCTGGTCCTGCTCATTTCGGCATGCAGCAGGTCGGTCGATGCGGCCACGGCCTGCGCTGAGGCCATCAAAGTGATCGACGCCGCAGAGGCCACGTCGAATCAGCAAGCCACCGCCCCGTGCTGACGCGGCGACGATAGCGAAGACTTTCGCCGACGCCAGAGATGGTCTGCGGAAGGTCGAAGGCGAATCGTCAGACGCGGAAGTGGCGAAGCGGATCGGCAAGGTGCGCGGCTCGTACAACTTCCTCCTGAACCAGGGGATGGATCACGCCCGAAACTCGGGCGTGGCTCCGTCCTGGTAGTGCATCCAGCCCTCATCGAGGAGTCGGAACCCCGCATCGATGGTCGACTCCGGATCGGCGTCGCGGGTGGCGTTGAGTTGTATCTGGAGGGCGAACCGGACGTAGAAGCGGATCTCGTCGCTCGGTTCGGCGAGCCCGAAATCTGCGGTGATCGCTGCGATTAGGGCGTCTTCGTGGCGGAACCACATGCGTTCGGCGTACTCGACGAGGGCGGGTGTCTGCTCCATCAGGGCGAGCATCTGACGTTGGGGTTCGGACCCGAACCCGGCGATCTCAGCGAGGTAGTGCGCCTTCAGCGCGGCGGAGATCGAGGTCCCCGCCGGTCGGTCACGTATTGCCGCCACGAGCTGCTCATGCCGCTCGTCCTCGTCGCCGAACGCGAGGGCCTCTTTCTGCGGGAAGTGCGCGAAGACGGTGGTCGGCGACACATCGGCCTTGTCGGCGATCTCGCGCACGCTCACGTCGTCGAAACCACGCTCAAGGAACAGCTCGTGCGCGGCTTCCATGATCAACGCCCGGGTCGCGGCCTTCTTACGCTCCCGCCGCCCCGCTTGGTGCACATCGCTCATGCCCGCCATCGTACTGGACCCAGCTAATAGTTGGCTTGACACCTAAACTGGTGTCGGTACAGTAATGTACTGATACCAGGCACAAGGCCCCTAGGCCAACCAGGCGCCGACCTCGAACCAGCGGACCCGGGACGCCACCGGAAAACCCCGCCAACGCCCCCAAACAGCCACGGACATCATCGTGAGCCCCCGAAAGAAGGCAACCGTGAACGACCTAAAGACCGAGCCGCTCGCCCCAGGCGATCACCGGATGATGCAACGTCGCACCGCCGGCGCCGTACTCATCGCCGGAGGAATGATCTTCTTCCTCGCCGAATTCATCGCTGCCGCGGCATGGACGAATCCTCCCTACAGCTACACCCACCACTACATCAGCAACCTCGGCGTCCACGGCCCCACAGAGGCATTCGGGCAGTTCATGTACTCGCCGCTCGCGTGGGTCATGAACACCGGCTTCTTCCTCTTCGGAATCACCCTGTTCATCGGTATCGCCATGCTCAGGGGGCTGCATGGCCGGCGCCGTTGGGCAGTGCTCACGCCGGCAGCCCTGCTGGCTGCCGGCGGCGTCCTGCTGGCCTTCTTCCCCGGATCCGGCGAAACAGCGAACAACGCGGCCATCGACTATCACGCATTGGGCGCCTTCGCCGGCATCTTCGGCGGCAACGTACTCATCATCATTCTTGGACGACTTCACCGAGACATCGCAATCACCCAGAAGACCGGCAAGGCCATGGTCATCCTCGGCGTGATCGGCCTCGTAGCCCTGGTGGGCTTCCTCACCCTCGCCGGCTCAGGGGCCAACGTCCTCATCGGCCTCGTCGAACGCTGCGCCGTCTACCCGCTCCTGATCGGCCTCATCTGGGCGGGAGCTTCCATCCGAAACAGCACCACCCCAGCACACGCCAGCGACACACTCCCCCAACCCGGACGGGACCACTGATACGGATCGGCCACCGAGCGCTCCGGGTCACCGCCTGACCCGGCCAGAGACTGTGGTTCTGGACGGTGATCATGCCGTCCCACCCGGACCTGGGCGTTCGGTGGCGCGGCGGCCGATCGAGGCCGCGTCAATCGCTGGCTGGGTGGCACCATCGCCCCTGGTCTGGCCGGGGGCGCACCTGAGGAGCGGGCTCGGCGACAGGGTGCTGGCCCGCGGACTCTCCAACGCCGAGATCGCCCTACTTGGACGGCTCGGGCCGGCCAATCGTATGCAGGCGGCGATCCTCACCCTGGAACATGGACTGATCACGACCGTCGCCCGGCCGCAGGAGCAACCTGCTCCCTAGGTCGACTTCGACTCGCCGTGATGCCCGTGGAATGCCGCCTTCAGGGTGTCATCCATGTCCGCCAGAGCCTCGGGGAAGGGGACTTCGTCCATGTCGTTGAGGCCCAGGTCGCGGCGCGCGGAGTTGAGGAAGTCGCGCTCCGCGGTGAACAGGCTCTCATCCAGATCGCTCGGCACCTTGCCGGGGCCGTAGACGACGCGAGCGACCGCGACACGGCGCGCAATGCCGGCGAGGAAATGCGCCTTGTCCACGGTCTCCTGGTCACGAGCCACCATCTGGACCGCGGTGAAGGCCGCCTCCATCTTCGTCTGGTACTCGGCGCCTCCGGGGCCTATGGCCGGGATGAGACGGGTCCCATCAGGGTGCATCCACACCTCCACCGAGGTGTCCGGCCCGGACACGAACGACCGGTATTCCCTGACCGCGGCCACGAAATCCCCATACGTCGAGCGCCGCGCTTCTCGCCAGCGTCGTTGTTCCTCGCGTTTCCATGCCCGATCTTGCGCCCGGGACGACAACAGACCGCCCAATCCGACTCCGGCAAGAGCTATCAGCCCGCTCAACCAGACCGCGAAGTCCAATGGACGCCTCCGGATCGACGTATCTGACGATCACGTTAAACGCCTTCGGATAGGAGTGGAAGACCAGCTCGGCAGCCCGCACGACGCTGCCAGGTCAGACCCCCGGTACCCCTGGCATCCCTAAATCTTCAGGCGGCCGGCGATGCCCTCCAGGAGGCAGCTGAGGCCGAGGTCGAACTGCCATTGGCTGTCGTCCTTGCGGGTGGCGGTGCGCAGGTAGTGCTGATACGTGGGGTAATGGCCGGTGCGCATGTGCCAGGCCATCAGAGGGGCGAGTTCGGTGCGCAGTTCGTCGCTGGTGGACAGGCTCTGCTCGCTCATGAACGCGTCGACGGCACTGTCGTGACTCATCGCGCCGTGCACGTAGGCGTCCACGCTGCGGAAGATGCCCATCATCGTGTCGGGGTCCAGGCCGAGGCCGTCGAGCGCCGTCAGAGACTGCTCGGCCACGGCCATACGGCTGGGTGTCAGGGCGAGCTTGGTCCGCGGTGGGAGCTGCGCCAGCCACCGGTGCTCCAGCATCAGCTCGCGAGTGCGTACGGCCAGCGCGTGCAGGCTCCCCCGCCAGCCGAGGCCGCCGGGCACGCGCATGCCCGCGTAGACGTGGTCGACCATGAGTTCCAGCAGGTCGTCCTTGCCTGACACGTAGCGGTAGGGCGCCATGGGAGCGACGCCCAGTTCCGTGGCCAGGCGGCGCATGGTGATGGCCTCCAGGCCCTCGGCGTCGGCGACCGCGACGGCGGCCGAGGCGATGCGCTGGGGGGACAACGTCTGGCGTGGAGCCGGTGCGGGCCGTTCGAGCCGCTCCCATAGCGGTGCGCCCTTGTCGGTGGTCATGCCGTTGCCCCTTCTCCTCGCCTGCCGATACAACGTACCGACAGTAGACAACGTACACGCTCATGTGTACGTTGTATCCGCCCAATACAGCGTACACAGAAGGAAGAATCGTGCTCAAGATCTCCGTCATTCTCGGCAGCACCCGCGAGGGACGCTTCGGACCCGCCGTGGCGAACTGGCTGCTGGACCACCTCCATCAGCGCGGCGACATGAGCGCCGACCTGATCGACCTGGCCGAGACCCCGCTGCCGACCGTCCTGCCGGTGCTCGGCCAGCCGCCGTCCTCTCAAGAGGACAGAGATCTGCTGGCGGCCGTCTCACCGCGCCTGGCGGCGGCCGACGCCTTCGTGATCGTGACACCCGAGTACAACCACAGCTTCCCGGCCGCGCTGAAGAACGCCATTGACTGGCACGGCGTCGAATGGCAGGCCAAGCCCGTCGCGTTCGTCTCCTACGGCGCCTTCTCCGCCGGGCTGCGCGCGGTCGAGCAGCTCCGGCTCGTCCTGGCCGAGCTGCACGCCGTCACCCTGCGTGACACCGTCGGCCTGCAGCATCCGTGGGCGCAGTTCGACGGCGACGGCAAGGCCATCGACCCGGCCGCCGATGCCGCCGCCAAGGTCATGCTGGACCGGCTCGCCTGGTGGGCGCGATCGCTGTGCGAGGCCAGGTCCGCCCGCCCCTACGCCGTCTGAGTGGCCATGTCACGCCTGGGTGTCTTCGGGCTGCTGACCGGCATGTTCCTGGCCATGCTCGACGGCCTGATCGTGGGCACCGCGCTGCCCACCATCGCCGGTGACCTCGGTGGCCTGGACCAGTTGCCGGGGGTGGTGACCGCGTACATGCTCGCCGCGGCGGCGACCACCCCGCTCTGGGGCAAGCTCGGCGACCTGCTCGGCCGCAAGGCCGTCTTCGTCTGCTCCATCGTGCTGTTCCTGGCCGGATCCGCGCTGTGCGGCCTGGCTCAGACCATGCCGCAGCTCATCGCCTTCCGCGCCGTGCAGGGGCTCGGCGCCGGCGGGCTCATGGTCGGGGCGCTGGCCATCATCGGAGTCCTGGTCCCGCCCCGCGACAGCGGCAGGCTGCAGTCGATGATCGGCGCCATCATGCCCGTCACCTACGTCGGCGGGCCGCTGCTGGGCGGGCTGCTCACCGACCACCTCAGCTGGCGCTGGACCTTCTACGTCAACCTGCCCATCGGCGCCCTCGCGCTGCTGCTCATCGCCACCAGGATCCACCTGCCACCTGCGGAGCGGGGCCGGCCGCGCATCGATTACGCCGGAGCGGTGCTGCTGACCGTCGCCATCGTGGCCCTGACCCTGCTGGCGGGCGGCACCTCCTGGCCCTGGGCGCTCGGCGCGGCCGGCGCGCTGGCCCTGGCCGCGTTCGTGGCCGTCGAACGCCGCACCGCCGAGCCGATCATCCCGCCCCGGCTGTTCACCAACCGCGACTTCACCCTCGCCCAGGTCCTGAGCTTCCTGGTCGGCGCGGTGATGCTCACCGTCACCAACTACCTGCCGCAGTACCTGCAGCTCGTGCAGGGCTCCTCCCCGGCGGCCAGCGGCATGCTGCTGCTCCCGCTGATGTTCGGCATGCTCGGCGCCCAGTTGCTCACCGGTCGCCTCATCAGCGCGAACGGCCGCTACCGCGCCTACGCGATCCTCGGCGCGGCCCTCATGGCCGGCGGCGCGCTGGCACTGTTCCCGCTCGACGCGGACACCCCTGCCGCGCTCGCCTCGGCCCTGACCCTCCCCATCGGCGCAGGCCTGGGCCTGGTACTGCAGAGCACCACCCTGATCACCATGAACAGCGCCGGCCCGCGCGACATGGGCGCCGCCAGCGGCACGCTCACGCTGCTGCGCACCATCGGCGGCTCGCTCGGCATCGCCCTGCTGGGCACCCTGTACGCCGCCCGGGTACGCGACGACCTGACCACCCACCTGGGCCCGGCCGCCACCGAACGGCTGACCACGCGTGGCGACCTCACCCCCGCCCTGCTGCCGGACCTGCCCGCCCAGGTGGCCGACGCGGTCCGGCTGGCCGTGACCGCGGGCCTGCACGTGATCCTCATCGGCGCCGCCGCCCTGTCCGTCGCCGCCTTCACCATCGCCTGGCTGATCCGCGAAACCCCGCTGCGCACCGCAACCCATGATGAATAGGCACGATGCTTCTGACACCACCGCACTGCGCGAGAAGCTGGTGGAGGCGGGGGCGGCATGCGCAGGCGTTCGTCGGAAAACCTGGCACGGTCGGCCTCAGCGCCTGGACCCGCCCCCGTACGCTCTCAGTTCGGCCAGGCGTATTCGGCGGGCGCCTCTTATGCGCCAGAACCCGTACCAGCCGAGGATCACCATCACGATCAGAGCGATCGAGCAGGAGATGAGGTCGTGGGTGCCGGGCGTGAAAACCTTGTGGGCATGACCGGTGTCCAGCGCCTCGACCTGGTCGCCGGCCTGCATGTCGTCGGCGTGCGTGCCGTACAGCCATGCCTCGCCCTTGATCTCCGTCCCGTCGTGAGAGCGGAAGGCGCCGTTCCAAGAGCAGATGGCACGATCACAGTCGAGTTCGGCCGCGGTGAACGTCCCGGGCCGGCCCTGGCCCTGAGCGGCACGGATCTCTGCCGGCAGCCCCTCCACGAGGAGCCCTCCGCAGATCAGCATCACCGCGATGAACACCCAGCCGATCACATCGTCAAAGCTCCCGCCCAGCCACAGCAGGCGTCTCCTGACCGGCCTGCGTCTCAAGGCCGCCGTATTCCGGCGCCTGGCCGAGCCGCTCTGGTGGCGGACGATCCAGTCCTGAAGCCGCTGCTGAGCCAGGAGGTTGTGCTCCTTTGTGCGGCTGAAGGCGGTGACGATCGTGACGAAGGCGATGACCGGTGTCGTGCGCACGCGGCCGTTCGCATCCAGCCGCAGCAGGCGGCCCGAGAGGAGATCGCCGGCGTCGACCACATCCTCGATCGACATGGTGCGGCTGCGCAGCCAACCTCGCACGGTGACGGTCGCGGGCGTGCAGATGATCGCCATCCGGTAACCGCGGACGGCCAGGTATGGCATCGCCACGACGGCTACGACGAGCAGGCCGAGGGCGACCGGATCGGGGACAGTCAAGAAGGCTGAGAGGCCCCCCAGGATGGCGTAGGGAATGACGAGACCGGCAAAGGTATTCCCACAGCGGATGATCAGATCCGGGCGTAAGTGCATGGAGCCTTCCTGTCCGACCGTGCGTTCAGAGGGTGTTCATAGCCTGGAAACACCGGCTTACGTCGAGCTGTCGCAGGCCTGTCGCCTGGGGTGCTATGTCCGATTCAGGTAGGCCAGCACGGCCAGCACACGCCGATGGATGTCATTGGTGGCCTCGATGTCCAGCTTGGTGAAGATGGCGGCGATGTGCTTGCCGACCGTCCCCTCGCTGACGTACAACGCCCCCGCGATGGCCGCGTTCGATCGCCCCTGGGCCATGAGCTGGAGCACCTCCCTCTCGCGCGGGGTCAGCCGCGCCACCGGGTGCTGCGGTGAGGTACCGCCGAGCAGCTTGGCGATCACCTCTGGATCCATGGCGGTTCCGCCCGATGCGACCCTGCGCAAGGCGTCGACGAAGTGGCCGGTGTCGAAGATGCTGTCCTTGAGGAGGTAGCCGACGCCGCCGACGCCGTCCGCCAGCAGTTCCCTGGCGTAGATCTGCTCGACGTACTGCGAGAGCACGAGCACCGGGAATCCGGGGTGACGCCGGCGCGCCTCCAGAGCGGCCCGCACACCCTCGTCGGTGTAGCCGGGCGGTAGCCGTACATCGACGATCGCCAGGTCGGGCCCGTGCGCGGCGAGCGCGACGAGCAGGTCCTCGCCGGTGTCCACAGCGGCCACGACCGTGATGCCGTGCGCCTTCAGCAGGTGGATGAGCCCTTCTCGGAGGAGGAATGCGTCCTCGGCGAGGACAACGCGCATGGGATCTCCAAGGTCGCTACGGTAGGCCCGCCGGGCGGACTGACAAGGGTGAGGACGCCGTCGAACCCCTCGAGCCGGCGCCGGATGCCGTGCAGACCACCACCGGGTCTCGCTGTCGCGCCGCCCCTGCCGTCATCGGTGACGGTGGCTTTCAGCACGCCGTCCGCGTGTCGCAGGTCGACCACGACCTTCTTGGCCTCCGCGTGCTTGGCGATGTTGGCGAGTAGTTCGCTGACGCCGAAGTAGACCGCCGCCTCGATCGGCGGGGCGATCTTGCCGCCGACCGCCACCCGCACGTCGGCATCCAGCGGTGCGTCCAGTGCGAGAGTGCGTACGGCGTCCGCGAGCCCCCGATCGGCGAGTACCGGTGGGTGGATACCACGGATGAGCTCGCGGAGCTCGCCGAGCGCGCTCACCGACAGGTCCTTGGCCTTGGCGACCATGTCCCTGGCGGCCTCCGGGTCTCGCGTGATGAGATCCTCGGCCGCTCCCAGGGCGATGCCCACGGCGATCCATCGGGTCTGCGCGCCGTCGTGCAGGTCGCGCTCGATCCGACGCAGCTCGACGGCCTGCGCATCGCTGAGCTGCGTCCGGCTGGTCGCCAGCTCGCCGATCCGCCGGGTCATCACCGCCGCCTTGGTGGGCGCGAGCAGCGATCGGCTCAGGCGAGCGTGCCAGCGCAACGGCGCGGGACTGACGGCGATGCCGAGCGCGGCGGCGGCCAGAGCGACCACCGGCATGGGTACACCGGCCAGCGCGGGCAACAAGGCGTGGAGCAGGTCATCAGGCGACCACGGCAGTTGCGCGCCGGCCAAGCGCAGGAGGTTGATCCACATCCACAGCCAGCAGAGCACGAGGCCGCCGGCGATCAGCGCGGCCGGCCCGGCGAGCACCACGGTGGCGGCAGGGAGCTCCAGCGACAACCAGGCGAGATCGCGCCACGAGGCTGGATCCCGCACGGTCCACTGCCATCGCTGCGCGCGGGCCGCGGACTCTCGCGTGCGATGCAGCGTGCCGAACTCCCCCCACGCCGTCCGGTACATCCCGTTGTGGTCTGGCAGAGGCGGTGGAGGTTCCCTGTGGTACGGCTCCGCGATCCGCGCGCCCGTCCACTCACCCATCTGTGCCCGGCGCCAGGACACGAATCGGCGACCGGCCGGCACGATGTCCGGCCACAGCCTCGTCGCCGTCACGACGATCGCCAGCACCTGAACCGCGGCCAGAGCCGCCGCCATGAAGGCCAGCCCCATGCTCGCGCACAGCCGTACACCGGCGACGATACGCGGATCGAGCACCCTTCCCGGGTTCGCGCGTGTGGGTGCGAGCAGCACCCTGGTCCAGCGGGCGTGCCAGTGCAGCGACGCCGGACCCACCGCGATTCCGAGCAGAACGGCCGCGCCGCCGGCAACCGGGAACCGCAGCCACGCCGCTACGAGACCGCAACCGAGCAGAGCCGGAGACAGCAGAGCGATCGGAGCGCCGATCACCGGGTTGAGTGCCATCCACCACAGGTCACGCACGGTCGCGGAATCGCCGGCGATCCATCTCAGCCGCGCCAGATAGGCCGGTACGAATGCGGAACGGTACAGATCATCGCCGTCGTGATACCACCCATCGGCGTCGCGCTCGGGCGGCTCCGGCGCCGGACGGTAGGGCGAGGGGATCTCCACTCCGCCCCATCGCCCCGCCAGCCACCGGGCCAGAGCCGGCAGGCGGCGGGCGTGCTCAAGGAAGAAGGCCGGAGACGGCAGGCCCATGTGCCCGGTGACGAACAAGACGACCAGGAGCGGCGGCCCCAGCATCGCCGGCAGGGCGAGCGCCAGACCTCGCACGGGGGCCGCGGCGAACATGAGCATCCGTGCGCCTCTGCCGGCGTCGCTCCCCCACGGCCTTCCCACCCGATCGATGAAACCACGCGGGCGGCCTGGACGGTATGGGTGCCAGCCCCCACCCCGGCCGGGAGCCAGGCCCATTACCTGCGCCTCTCTTCGTTCCTAGCGTGGCGGCCGTGACCATCACCGCCGAAAGGCTGCACTACCTCGACCGCGTGCGCGTGCTGCTGACCGTACTCGTGGTCCTGCATCACGTCGCCCTGACGTACGGGAGCTTCGACCTGTGGTACTACCACGAGCCGAGCATGGGAAAGCCGTCGCCGCCAGGTGAATGGGACCGGCTGCTGGACCTTTTCCTTCTGCTCAACCAGACCTACTTCATGGGACTCTTCTTCCTGATCTCCGCCTACTTGGTACCCGGCTCCTACGACCGGAAGGGCGGACGGCGATTCCTCACCGATCGGGTGATCAGGCTGGGAATCCCGCTGATCCTGCTGGTCTTCGCCGTCGTTCCGCTCGCCAAGCTGCCGCTGTATCGCTGGGAGAACGCCCGGGCCCCGGTCCCCTACCTGGACTTCTACCTTCGTGAGCTAGAGCAGGGTCCGGGCTGGTTCCTGGTGACGCTCATGATCTTCGTGGCGGCCTACGCCGTCATCCGGGCACTTCGCCCGCCACCTCCCCCGCGGCCGGCCACGCGGCTGCGGGCACGCACCGTGATCGGCTTCGCCGCGCTCCTCGCGGTGCTCGGCGTCCTCTGGCGCGTGCTGCCCCTTGAGCGCGTCCCCGTGGTGCAGTTTCCCGTCCCGGACTACCTGCCGCAGTACATCTGCATGTTCACCGCCGGGGTGATCGCCTACCGGCGCGGCTGGCTGGCGGCCATCCCGGCGCGGGCTACCGGCTGGGGGTTCGCCGCCGCCGCTGTGGCGGCCCTGACCCTCTTGCCCGTCGCGCTGGGAGGCACGGCACTCATCGCGCAGGTGGCGCATGGACTTTTCGACGGCGTCTACTGCGTGGGCATGTCCCTGGGGATGCTCGGACTGTTCAGCCGGAGATTCACGGCGGCGCCGGGTCCCCTCGGCCGCTTCATGTCCGCTCATGCGTACGCCGTCTATGTCCTGCACGCGAGCGTGCTCGTTGTGGTGTCTGTCGCGCTCTCCCGCCTCCCCGCTGGAGCGCTGGTGAAGTTCGCCCTCGCGGCGGTCCTCTCGCTTCCTTTGTGCTGGGTGGTGGCGGCCGCCGTTCGCGCGCTGCCAATGGTCCGGCGTGTGCTCTGAGACGTGCGATCAACAGCGAGGCGTGATGGGTGGGGTACGCGTCGTGTACACCCTTCCCCGGTCTTGCCACGATGCAGGGAGAACATGTGACTGACTCAGGCAATTGATGGGGAGGCGGGACGTTGCGAAGCCGATCCGCGAGCGATCCGTCCTACAGGCAGTTGTTCGGCGTGCTCGCCCGGGGAAGGCGCGCCCGGTTGGCAGGGCTGGGCCTGCTGCTCGCCGCGAGCTCGGCATTGCCGCTGGCCGGTCCGCAATTGCTGAGGGTGTTCATCGATGAGGTGGCGAGCGGCCGGTGGTCGGCCCTGTGGTGGCTGGTCGGCGCCTACCTGCTGGTCTCCGTCGTCCAGCAGGTGGTGTCCGTCGGTTCCGTCTACGGAGCCACGCACTTGTCCTGGCGCGTCACCAACGCACTCCGTACGAAGGTGACGCGCCACATTCTGGACCTGGATCTGTCCTTCCACGACAGCCGGACACCCGGTGAAATGATCGAGCGGGCCGATGGTGACATCACTGCGCTGTCATCGTTCGTCTCCACTTTCGCGGTTCAGATGATCAGTAGCGTCCTGACGCTGTCCGGCGTGCTCGTGCTCGTCCTCATCGAGGATTGGCGCGTAGGCCTCGGCCTGGCCGGGTTCGTCGCGGTCGCCGGAGTCACGCTGGTTCGCCTGCGGCACGCCGCAGTCCCTCGGGCCGCGGAACGGCGGGCCGCCTCGGCCACGCTGCGCGAGTCCCTTGGCGACAACATCCTGCTCGGATCCAACCCCGCCGGCGCGAGCCTGACGGCCGCACTCCGGACCGCCGTCCTGGACGACGACCTCGGCTCCCTGCCCGACGGTCTGGACACCAAGATCGGCGCTCGCGGCGTACGCCTGTCCGGAGGGCAGATCCAGCGTGCGGCGATCGCCCGGGCACTGGTGCGTCACCCGGACCTCCTCGTGCTCGACGACGTCTCCAGCGCGCTCGACGTCGAGACCGAGGGACGGCTATGGGACCGGCTCCTGGCCGATCGGCGCACGACGCTGCTCGTGGTGTCCAACCGGCCGGCCACCCTCGCCCGCGCCGACCAGGTCATCGAACTCGACCACGGCCGCGTCCGGTCTCGCGGGGGTGACGTTCGTTGAGCCCCTGTCTTCATCCGTCCCGACGGCCGCTAGATGTTCTGTCCTGAGAGGTTAGGTACGCGGTTGGCGGGTGGTTGGCCGCCGAGTGCGGTGTGGCCGCGGTGGTGATTGTAGGCGTGTAGCC
>NZ_JBHYIO010000079.1:0-20848 GCF_042740095.1 Nonomuraea sp. NPDC059023
GGCGGCCGAGGCGACGAAGGTGGCCTCGCGGTCGCCGAAGCAGACGACCGCGGTGACGCCGTCGCCGGTGATCCGCCGCACGTGCTCGTCGGCGACGCGGGGGTTCCACTCGCTCTGCGGCGCGGCGAACGGCTCGGCGGCGCCCAGCCCGAGCGCGGCGACCGCGGCGGTGAACCCTCTGGTGACGGGTGCGGCGGTCGGGTTGCCCGACCGGGTGAGCAGGGCCAGGCGGGTGTGGCCGAGGGCGGCGAGGTGGCGTACGGCCAGGTGGCCGCCGGCCTCGTGGTCGGTGCGGACGTGCTCGCTGGGGTCGTCGCCGTCGTCGAGGCCGCGTTCCATCAGCACGACCGGCACGGGCAGCGCGGTGAGCCTGCCGACCACGGCCGCCGGATCGCCCCGGCCGATGAGGGTGGGCACGACCAGCAGGCCGTCGACGCCGGAGTCGAGCATGCGGCGCAGCGCCGCCTCCTCCTCGGTCGGCTCGTAGCGGGAGCAGGCCAGCAGCAGCCTGGCGCCCGCGCCGGTGAGCGTCTCCTCGATGCCTTCGAGCACGCGCGGGTAGTACAGCGTGGTGTCGGGGACGATGACGCCGACCAGCGCCGCCTCGCCTCTGACGGCGGAGGCGTGCTCGACGACGAAGGTGCCCGCGCCCTGCCGCCTGATCACCAGGCCCTCGCCGACGAGCTCGTCGACCGCCCGCCGGACGGTGGTGAGGCTGACCTCGTGGGTGCGGGCGAGCTCCTGCTCGGTGGGCAGTTTCGCGCCGGTGGGCCAGACGCCGGAGCGGATCTCCGCGCGCAGTTCGGCGGCCAGCCGCTGGAACTTGAGCTCACGAGCCACGTGCACGACGTCCGTCCTCATTTCACCGATCCCAGGGTCATGCCCTCGATGATCCTTCTGCCCAGCCAGACGTAGCAGGCCAGAACGGGCAGCACAACCGTGCAGACTCCGGCGAACAGGCCGCCCCAGTCGGCTCCGTTGTACTGCATGCGCTGCAGGAAGCCGAGCAGGGCGAGGGAGAGGGTGGCGTTCTCCTCGCTCTGCAGGAAGATCAACCCGAACAGGGTCTCACCCCAGTGCTGGATGATGTTGAGGATCATCGCGGTGATGATGCCGCTGCGCGCGAGCGGCAGCATGATCTGCCAGAAGGTGCGGTTGGGCGTCGCCCCGTCGAGGGCCGCCGCCTCCTCCAGTTCCTTGGGCAGCGAGCCGAAGAAGCCGGTGAGGAAGAAGACGGTGAACGGCATGGAGGTGGCGACGTAGAGGATCCAGAGGCCGGTGAGGCTGTCCACCAGGTAGAGCTGGTTCATCATGACGTACAGCGGCAGCACGATGACCTGGGACGGGATGCCGAGGCCGAGGGCGAAGAAGGCGGTGATGCCGCTGTTCCAGCGGGTCAGGATGCGGCTCAGGGCGTAGGCGGCGGGGGCGGCCAGCGCGATGGTGGCCACGGCGGTGCCGACGGTCAGCAGAAGCGTGTTGACCGTGGCGCCGCCGAAGTCGCTGGCCGTCCAGGCGCGCGAGTAGTTGTCCCAGTGGGGGTCGGTGGGCAGCGCCCAGGGGGCGGCGAAGATGTCGCGGGTGGACTTGAGCGAGGTCAGCAGCATCCAGACCGCGACGGCCACGCTGAACAGGGCGAACAGCCAGGCGAAGGGCGATCCGAGCAGCTTGGCCGGGCCGGGGAGCCGGCGGAGTGCGTTCATCGGGGGCCTGCTTTCAGAACTGGACCGTGTCGCGGCGGAACAGCCGGCGCAGGACCACGACCAGCACGCCGACCAGGGCGAGCATGACCATGCCGGTGGCGGCTGCGGAGCCGTACTTGGGTACGCCGCTGGAGAAGGCCTCGGCGTAGGCGTACAGCGCGGTGTTCCAGACCTTGGTCGGGGGGAGCTGCCCGGCGGCTCCGGCGAACGCGTAGATGAACTCGAAGATCTTGATCGCGCTGATGCTCCAGAGCACCGCGCAGACTCCGACGACGTCCCACATCAGCGGGAAGGTCACGTGCCTGAAGCGCTGCCAGGCGTTGGCGCCCTCCAGGTCGCACGCCTCGTACAGGTCCTTGGGGATGCGGTCGACGGCGGCCATCAGGATCGTGGTGAAGAAGCCGGTCTGCACCCAGACCAGGCCGATCATGATGACGGTGAAGAGGTTCTCGGTGCCGAGCCAGTTGGGTGGCTGGTCCACGCCGAAGGCGCGCAGCGCCTGGTTGACGACGCCTTCGGCCTGGAACAGGAAGCCCCACAGGATCGACAGCACCACGCCGGAGACGATGTTGGGGAAGAAGATGATCGCCCGGACCGCCTTACGGCCCGCCATCTCGCGCAGGATGATCGTCAGCAGGAAGCTGAGCGCGAAGGTGGCGCCGCCGACCACGAACAGGATGGTCAGCGTGTTCAGGAAGGAGTCGTGGAAGATCGGGTCGAGCAGCAGCCGCCGGTAGTTGTCGATCCCGGCGAACTCCATCGGGCCCGCGCCCGCCCAGGTGTTCAGGCTGATCCAGGCGGTGGCGAGGGTGGGCAGGATGTAGAAGACGACGTACAGGACGAGCGCGGGCGCGACGAACGGCCAGAACAGGCGGCGCCGCCGCCGGGCGAGCGGACTGGTCCGCTCGGCGGGGGCGGCGGGCGCGGGACCGGTGGCCTTGGGTTGCCTGACTGCGGTGGCGGTCATCAGGCGTTGAGCTTCCAGAAGTCGACGGAGGTGCTCTTGAGCTTGGCGACGAACTCGGCCGCGGAGAGCTTCCCGGTGATCAGTTCGGTGTTCGCCGGCTGGAAGACCTTGGTGTACCAGTCGGCGTGGTCCATCTTCACCCCGTCGAGCGCGGCGTGCGTCTCGGCGGTGTCCAGCGTCTTCTTGACGTCGGCGAGGACGGCGGGAACGTCGATGTCGGCGCGCGGGGTGATGTTGTTCGCCTCCGAGGCGATCTTGGACAGGCGGTCCTTGTTCATGAAGTGGGCGATGAAGCGTTCCGCCGCGTCGGCGTTTCGGGCTTGGGCCGGGATGGCGAAGCCGATCAGCGAGATCTCCTGGGTCTGCTGCCCGGTGGCGCCCTTGGGGAAGGGGAAGGAGCGGTACTCGAAGCCCTCCTTGGCCGACGGCTTGGTCTCGCTCGGCGCGAACGTGCCCAGCAGCAGGAAGTCGGCGTCGCCACCGGCCCACTTCTGCTGGATGGCGGGGAACTTGCTGCCGTCGTAGCCCTTGACGAAGTAGCCGCCCTTGACGATCTGCTCGATCTTCTGGATCGCGGTCACGAACGCGGGGTCGTCGAACTTCGCGCCCGTCTTGTCGGTGGCGGCGGCGCCGAACGCGCCGGGCCCGAGGTCGCGCAGCACCGCGTGGTAGGTCCAGAAGGCGGAGTAGTCGGCGATGTCGGCGTCCAGCGCCAGCGGTCCTCCGCCGCGCGCGGCCTTGCGCTTGTCCAGCAAGGCGATGAAATCCGCCCAGTTCTGCGGCGGCGCGGCGGCCACGTCCTTGAGGGCGTTGCCGTCGTACCAGATCTGCTCGGCCAGCACCTCGTACGGCACCAGCCACGCCTTCCCGTCCTGGGTGGCGTAGTCCCGGTACTTCTGGTCGATGACGTCCCCGACCTTCTTGCCTGTCTCCCCGGGGATCTCCCGCGCGTACACGCCGGTCAGGTCGCGTCCCTGCCCGGTGGCGACGAAGGTGGACTTGACGAACCGGTCGGCGGAGTCGACCAGGTCGGCGGGCACGTTCCTGGTGTTGAGGGTCGGGGCGAGCTGCTTGGCGACGTCGCGGCCCTTCCATTCGACCTTGACCTTGACGCCCGTTTCCTTGGTGAACGAGGCGATCGCCGACTCCAGCACCTTGGCCTGGGGTTCGCCGGCCTTCCACATGGACCAGTAGACGAGCTCGTCGGCGGCCTCCTTGGACGAGCCGCCGCAGGCCGCGAGGCCGAGGGCGAGCGCGCCCACCGCGGTCACGGTTTTCAGCAGGGATGCGTTCATCGAACACTCCGGGAGGGTGGGGAGGGGTTTCGGTCATCCTGCTCGCCAGTTCATTACAGAGTCAACACCATGAATTAGGGATGAATTCGTGGACCTGCGCGGATGTTGCCACCTGGCCGTGGAACTGCTCGGGATTACTTCTTTATTCATCCCTTAGTCGTCCCGTTGGATACGGCCAACCGAGCCGAGGGAGGCCGCATGCCGGAGATCACTCGTAGGACCGCGCTCATGGCGGGGGCGGCGGGAGTCGCGGGAGCCGTACTGCTGCCGCCTGGGCGGGCGGGCGCCGTGGTCGACGGCGACCTGGAGCAGCGGGCGATGGCCATGCGGCCGCCCGTGTTCCTGCTGGAGTCCGCCGTGCCGTCGCACTTCACCGCGGGCCGCGGCTCGACGCTGACGATCAGCGAACAGGTGGCGGTGTGCGGCACCCGATCACTGCGCTGGGAATACGGCCGGCGCTCGACGATCACCGTGAAGGCGCCGCTGCGCTGGGCCCCCGACCCCTACCGGCCGGGAGACGACCAAGCCTGGCAAGGACTGGTGGACGCGTTCGCGGTGTGGATCCACAACGAGACACCCGTCGACGACGTGGTCCGCTTCGAGTTCGGGCGCGGTGAACGGACCGACGCCTGGTTCGAGTTCAGGCTCGGCTTCACCGGCTGGCGGACGGCGTGGGTGCGCTACGCCTACGACATGCACGGCCGCCCGCACCGGGACATGGACACGCTGCGCATCGTGGCCCCCAAGCGGGCGGGAGTCTTGCACCTCGACCAGTTGATGCTCAACGTGCCGCTGCGGCCGGACGCGCCGTGCAGCGACGCGCAGGTGCCCGACATCGCCAAGGAGGGCCCAGACTACGACAACCAGCACTGGCAGGCGCTCTACCTGTTCGACAAGCTCCTGTCCGAGGCGGAACCGGACCCGGTCCCGCCCACGGCGGAGGAGACCGCCTCGCTGCGGGCACTGCACACCCGCTACCACGACGGCTACCTGATCGCGCCGGTCAAGGTGGACGTGGCCGCGCTCACCGCGCAGACCGAGGCGCTGATGGGCCGCCCGGTGCACTCCTACCAGTCGCAGATCTACCCGGTGGAGATCGCCGCCGAGCTCAAGGCGTTCGTCAACCCGGTCACCCTGCGCGTCTGCACCGACCTGATGAAGAGCGTCGCCCAGGCCCACCAGGCCGCCCCCGCCGACCGGCCCGCGCTGGCCGCGCTCTACCTGAGGATCGTCGGCCACCTGCGCGAGCAGGGCTGGACCAGGGGAAGCTGCCAGGGCACCATCCACCACCTCGGCTACGACGCGCGCGGCTACTACGACTCGGTGTACCTGATGCGCGAGGCGCTTCGCGAGGCCGGGATGCTGGAGGAGATCCGCGCCGACCTGGACTGGCTGACCGGGCTGGGCCGGATCTTCCGCGGCTGGAAGCACCGGATGGCGCACGGCAGCACGATGGACATCCACAACACCACCGCGCGCGGCATGCTGGCCGCAGTGTTGCTGCGCGACACCGAAGCCGAGCAGGTCGCCTACCTGCGGGTGCTGCGCGACTGGCTGAGCGAGTCGCTGCTGCCGACGACCGGCATCCAGGACGGGCTCAAGGTCGACGGGACGGCCTTCCATCACGTCGGCTTCTTCCCCGACTACGTCCGCGACGGGTTCGGCGGGCTGGCCCCGATCGTGCACGTGATGAGCGGCGGCGCCTTCGCCCTGTCCGCCGAGGCGTACGGCTGGCTGAAGAAAGCGCTGCTCACCATGCGCGTCTACGCCAACAAGAACCACTGGCCGATCTCGATCAGCGGGCGCAACCCGATCGGCACCACCGCCCTGTCCGTCGTGCCGTACCAGTGGCTGGCCGTCGACGCCGCCGGGGAGCCCGACCCGGAACTGGCGGCGGCGTTCCTGCGGCTGCTGCCCGCCTCCCCCAGCGGCGCGCAGAAGGCGCTGGCCGCCCGGCTGGCGGCGCGCGGCATCACCGCGGAGGCGTCGCCGACCGGCAACTGGACACTCAACTACGCCGCGCTGAACGTGCACCGGCGGGGCGACTGGCAGGTCAGCGTGCGCGGGCACAACCGCTACCTGTGGAGCACCGAGATCTACGTCGGCGCGAACTGGTACGGCCGCTACAACACCTACGGCCAGATCCAGGTGCTGCACCGCGGAGACCCGGTGACCAACCTGGACAGCGGCTACGCGCACAACGGCTACGACTGGAACCGGCGGCCCGGCACCACCACCATCCACAAGCCGCTCGACCAGCTCCGCGGGGATCTCACCGGGGCGATCGAGGAGATGCTGCTGACCGACTCGCGTTTCGC
This sequence comes from Nonomuraea sp. NPDC059023, assembly GCF_042740095.1. Taxonomy (NCBI): domain Bacteria; kingdom Bacillati; phylum Actinomycetota; class Actinomycetes; order Streptosporangiales; family Streptosporangiaceae; genus Nonomuraea; species Nonomuraea sp. NPDC059023. The sequence continues at coordinate 6,284 of NZ_JBHYIO010000079.1, forward strand.
CGGTTCGTGCAGCATCGACGACAAGCACGGCCTGTTCGCCATGGACCTGCGCGAGCATCCCAAGTACGAGGGCTCGCACCGGGCCCGCAAGTCGGTGTTCCTGTTCGACGAGCGAGTGGTCGCGCTCGGCACCGGCATCACCAACGACGACGCGGTCCACGATACCGAGACCACGCTCTTCCAGACCCGGCACGTGGGCGACGTGCTGGCCGACGGGACCGCGCTGCCGTACCCGCATCCGGCCGCCGAGACGGGGGCGCGGTGGCTGCTGGACGACAAGGGGATCGGCTACTACCTGCCGCCCGGTCAGCGGGTCGGGCTGTCGCGCGGTACCCAGTCCTCCCGGCACAACGCCACCGAGGCGGCCACCGCCGGAGACTTCTCCACCGCCTGGATCAAACATGGGACCGCGCCCCGGCAGGGGGCCTACCACTACGCCATGGTCGTCGGCGCGACCGCCGAGGGGATGGCCGCGTTCGCCGCCGGGATGGCGGAGGCGGGGCGGGCGCCGTACACGGTGGAGCGGGCCGACAACCGCGCCCACGTCGTCACCGACCGGCAGAGCGGGATCACCGGCTACGCCGTCTTCGAGCCGGCCGACCTGGACGGGGTGATCCGCCGCGTCGACACCCCGGCGCTGCTGCTCACCCGCCGCGACGGCGAGGCGCTGGTGGTCGCCGTGAGCGACCCCGACCTGCGGCTCTACTCCGGGATCGACCACGACCAGTACGAGCGCGGGCGCTACGTCGGCCACTACAGCCCGTGGTCGCGGCGGTGGCTGACCAGCGCGAGCCACCCCCACCTGCTGCGGGTCACCGTGGCGGGCCGGTGGCGCGCGGACGACGACCAGCCCTGCACCACCCGCGCGCACGGCGACCGCACGATCATCACCTTCGAGACCGTCGACGGACGCCCCCTGCAGGTACGCCTCACGCCCGCGTGATTATGTGCCCTTTCACCGGGGCTGGGCTATGGTCTGCCGTATGGCGACCCCGGGGCGGAGCACGCACGGGCCCGCCACCCTTCTCGGGGTGGCGGGCCTGCTGCTGTTCGCCCTGATGCTGGTCGCCGCCACCCCCGCCTGGTACGGCAGCGACCCCGGTCACCGCTCCTCCGACGCGACCGTCGACGTCTGGGCGCCGGGCGCCTGGGTCTCCCAGTCCTCGACGCCGCCGCTGCCCCCGGGCGGTCCCGAACACCTCCCGCGGCCCTGGCCGCCGCGTCACCCGCTGGCCACCGCTCCGGCGAACCCGCCCGCGCTCCCGGCGTCAGCCTGGCCCGACCGTGACACGATCCGCAGCCCGCAGCAGTCCGGGCATCGCACGTCCGGCTCGCGCAGCCCGCCGACGGCGTAACCGACCTCCCTTCACAGGCCGGCGAGCCTGACGCCCTCTTCGCCGTCGAAACATCACCGCACCCGCCGCGGCACTGCCGCGCGTGCGGTTCCGAAAGGACTCACCACCATGACGCTCAGCGACGTACAACGTCAGAACATCCACCAGGAGCTCCAGGCTCAGCTGATGTGGCGCACCTCCCAGCTCGACGACCTCAAGGCCCAGATGGAGTACGAGGGCGCAGACCGGCAGACAGCCCTTGCCGACCTCGCCGCGACCGACCGGATCATCGCGGAGATCGGACAGAGCCTGCAGCGGCTGGCCGACGGCACCTACGGGGTGTGCCTCGGCTGCGGAGCGCAGGTGCCGTTCGACCGGCTGAAGATCAGGCCGCTGGCCCGGTTCTGCATGACCTGCCAGCTCCGCAACGAGATGCGCTGACGGTGTCCTGCCCGCGCCCCTCGTGCCAGGCGCCTTCGGGCTCGGGCGCGGAAGAGAGGCGGTGCGCCGCCTGACCGTGCGCCGGGGCGGCGAACACGCGCTGCCCCGGCGACACCCGCTCCGGCACCTCCTCGGGCGGCTGGGGGCGTTCGCCGAGCTCGCCCGCCACCCGTACGTGTCCACGACCGTCCCGCCGGCGAGCTGAGGCCGGTCACGGGGTGACCCGGACCCCTTCGTGAGAGCGTTGCTGCCGCTGGCGCTGGCCACCTTCGCGGTCGGCACCGACGCGTTCGTGATGGCCGGCCTCCTGCCGTCCATCGCCGCCGACCTCGAGGTCAGCGTCCCGGCCGCCGGCCAGCTGGTGACCGTCACCATGATTCTGTTCGTCTGGGGTGCCGGAGTCCTGGCCGGCAACCTGGCCATTGCCGGCATCTGGGCCGCTATCTGGGGCATCACCGACGGAATGGCCTCGGTGGTGCAGCAACACCGGCTGGTGACCTTCGCACCCGCCTCAGCACCCATGCTCCTTGGCCTCAACTCCACCGCGATCTACTTCGGTGTAGCGATCGGTGGCGGACTCGGAGGTCTGGCCCAGGAGTGGATGCAGGTCACCTTGCTCGGGGTTCCCGCCGCGGTCCTGGTACTGCTCGCCACCACCATCACCGTCGTGGAGGGGAGGGTCGCCTCGCCAAAGGCCGCCGTGAACCGCCGCTGAGGCAAGGCACCGCCTCGTCATCGGGAAGATCGTTGTCGTGGAAGTCAAGGTCTTCCCGGCCCCCGTGCAGACCCATGACGTGGAGACCGGTTTAGGACCGGTTCGTGTCGTTGAGGAACACTGATCACCGCCCCCGCTGCCCCGGCCGTCGTGGTGGGGATGAGGATCTTGCGGCCGACGCACAGCGCGGGCAGCTCGCCTCGGGCGATGGCGTCGTAGGCAGCTTACGTCCCATCGCCACGCGAGCCCTTCGGTGTGACGAGCAAGGTCACGGTGCGGCGTCTGGGGGTGGCTGATTGGTCGGCGCTGCGCAGCGTGAAGGAGGTGAGGGCGAGGTGTCCGCCCTCGGCCAGGTACCGTGCGGCCACCAGAGCGCGGCCCAGCGCGACCACTGAGCCGCCCTTGGTCCTTCCGCCGGGGACGGTGACCGCGTGGCCCACGACGGTCGTCCTCACGTCCAGGGCCGCGATCTTACGGCCCAGCTCGCGCAGCAGGGCCATGCCGTTGCGGTCGATCTCCGTGCTGCGCGGGAAGAGCCGGGACTCGAACAGCACCCGGACGCTGCCCGAACGACGTTGGACGATCACCCCCGGCATGGCCAGGCTCTTGGCGAGCGCCGCGACCTGCCGGTCACGGCGTGCGTCAGCGGCCCGTTCGTGGTCCGCGGCGGCCGCTCGCTCCGCCGTGAGCGACGACAGCCGCTGTATCAGAGCATCGCGTTCGGCGGTCAGACTCTCCGTCCGCTCGTGGCCGCTTCGCGTGAGCGCCGGCCGGGGTTCGGAATCGGCGGGCAGTACGGCGACGGCCCAGCCGGCCACCGCCACCAGCGCGGCGGCCGCGGCGAGCAGGCCAGGGCGGGTCAGCGGCCGGGACAGGCGGCCGCCGTCGCTGATCCGCTTGATCGTACGGCGTCCCGACGCCGCGGCCGCGTGGTCAGGCGCCGACTCCTGCACCCGGGCCCAGCACTTGTCCGCCTCCTGCAACTCACCGCGCTGGGCGTGCAGCCTGGCCCGCAGGTCGAGCACGTCAGCCGCGTCCCTGTCGGCGCCGTCCAGCTCGTCCAGAAGCTGGACGGCCAGCTCTAGATCCCGCGCACGCGCGGCGGAGCGCGCCAGGTTCACGGTCAAGTGCACGCGCAAGGTGTCGCTCATCGCCTGTTCAACCCGCCGGACTCGATCTTTTCGCGGTCGTCGGTCGGCAGGAGCCTGAGCATGCGCTGGTTGACCGCCTCGAGCGCCGGCATGTTGCCGTCGGCGATGGCCCGCTTGCCCTCGCGGACGAGTACGTCGGCCTGCACCACTTCCTGCAGGGCCGCGAACATCTTGACCGGCCAGTCCGCTGAACGCCTCTCCACCGCGATCGTCAGCGCGTAGGCCCGGTCGATCAGGCCGCGCATCGCCGCCGCGTCCTGCGCCTGGATCGCGTCGCGTACCCGCGCGCGCAGTTCGGACAGCTCCTGCTGGTCGGAGGGGTCCCCCAGCCTGCGGATCAGCTCCGCTGCCTCATCGAGCAGCCCTTCGAGTTCTTGCGTCAACGCGGGAATCTGCGCCGCGGCCTCGATCTCGTCGAGATCTGCGTGCATGTTCCGCAGGCGTTCCTCGGCCGTGGCCGCGGCTCCGGCGTCCACCTTGGCCGCCGCCACCTGCTCGCGGGCGGTCACGAGAAGATCTTCCTCATCCATCTCGGCCAGGCGGCGTGCGGCTGGGCCCGATCCGTCGAACGCCACCGATCTTTGGAGCGAGCTGAGGCGCTGCTCCACGTCGGACAGCATCTCACCCAGTTGCTCAGCGCTCGGGGTCTTGACGTCCGCCAGATTGATCATCGCCTCGAACTGGGTCTGCACCAGTGGAACGTCGGCGACCACGGTGACCAGGCTGGAGGCGTCGACCTCGAAGGTGACCTCGACCTCGCTGCCGGCCGGCAGGTCGATCGTGAGGTCCCTGGGGCGGATCTCCAGCATCCCCACCTTGCGATTGCGCTCTCCACGGGTGCGCTCGCCCTGCAGGACCGGGATGTTGACGGCGGCGTCCGGGTCGGTCCGCCGCAGGGTGATGGAGGTCTGGTACACCTCGCGGACGGTGGCGGGCAACGTGGCGCCCTTGCGCACCATGGGCGAGTAGGTGCCGTCGGCCAGCCGGATCCCGAGCGAATGCGCCAGCCGCACACCTCCGAACTCCAGATCGCGATGCGTGATCGACAGCGTGCCGGGGACGACAGGCTGAGGAGCGCCCGTGCCGTCGAGCAGCTCGACCGTGAACCGCGACGTGCGGCCCTGATCGATGGCGACCTCCGCGGCGAAGGCCCCGGCGGAGTTCAGCAGGATGCGCCCGCTGTCGAAGGGAGGCCGCCCTTCTGGGTTGCTCAGTGTGACGGCATAGCCCGACCAGTCCTCGGCAGGTCCCCGCACCCGCCCGGCGATGGTGGGCGTGGTCGTGGTCACGCTTGGCTCGTAGGCCAGTTCCACCACGTACCCCTCGGCGTCGGCGGCGACGGTGTGCGGGCGCCGTAGTGTGCTGGCGAAGATGGCCGCGCCGCGTGCGACGACGGTGGTCGGGTCGAGGCGGATGTCGAGCTCGATGCCGAGGCCGTGCCGCGGGTCTGCGAGCCGTTCGCGCAGGCCTGGCGCCAGGGTGATGCCGCCGACCAGAAGCAGCCTGTCGATGTCGGCCGGACCCAGCGCGGCGTCTTTCAGCGCGGACCGGCACAGGTTGATCGCGCGTACGTAGAACGGCTCGGCGATCGCATCGAGTTCGCCACGGGTCAGGACCTGCTCCACGGTCCGCGTGGCGCCGCTCTCGTCGACCAGGTCGATGTCGAGCTCGACGCGATCCAGGCGGGAGAGCTGGATCTTGGCTTCCTCGGCCGCGCCCTTCAGCATGGCGAAGTTCCACTCCCACCGCGGATTGTCCCGCTGGAAGTCACGGAAGCCGAGTTCGCGAGCCGCCGCGGGCGCCAAGACCCGCTCGACCAGGGCCCAGTCGATCAGCTTTCCGCCCAGGTAGGAGTCCCCGGCGTGGGTGAGCACCCGCAGCTCGCCGTCGTGCTTGCTGACCACCGCGGCGTCGAACGTGCCGCCGCCGAAGTCGAACACCATCCAGTACGCCTGGTCGTCGGAGTCGTGGAACCCGTACGCGAACGCCGCCGCCGTCGGCTCCTGCACCAGCGGGCAGGCGGCGGTCAGCCCGGCGAGCTTGGCCGCGTCGGTGGTGGCCTTGTTCTGGTTCAACGTGAACGCGGCGGGAACCGTGATCACGGCGGCGTCAGGCGGCGTGCCGCAGTAGTGGGCCGCGTCCGCTCGAAGCGACTTGAGCACCTCGGCGGACATCTGCTGGGGCGTGAGCTCCAGCCCGGACTTGGCGAACCGCTTGCGCGCGTCGGCGAGTCCCATCTCGAGTTTGAACTCCACAGCGGAGTTGTCCGGATCCTTCCAGGCGCGGTCTCGAGCGGGCCGCCCGACCTTGATCTGATCCGCCTTGGGAATCCAGAGCGCGGACGGGGTGATGTCCCATCCGTCGTTGTTTTTGATCACAGCGACGGTGTCGTTCTCGGCCACCGCGATCGCGCTGTTGGTGGTGCCGAGATCGATGCCGAAGTCGATGGTGTCACGCATGGGGGTTCCTCACGTCGTCGTCGCGGTCAATGCTCGGCGGGAGAGGGCAGCCGACGATCACCTGTCCCATCTGGATGTGCCTGTCCATCAGGTAGATCGACGGCCGGACGGTCTCCAGGATCGTCTCCGCGGTCAGGGACGGGTCGTCCTGGAAGAGCATGACCTCCAGCGCGAGGCCCGAGTGGAACGGCTCGCCGTCGTGGTCCTGCACCACCAGCCCGGCCTCGGCCAGCAGGCTGCGCGTCGCCCTGACATAGCGGCCTGCCTGGTGTGTGGCCGTCGTCGGCTTCTCATCCCGCCTGGCGAGCCGGCGTTCGGCCCGCCACAAGTTCGTCGCCGCCGCGGCCAGCGCCTTCTCATCCGGAGCCTTCTCATCCGGCGGCGAAGCGTTCGTGGTGGCGGCCGCGAGCAGCCGTCCCAGCTCGTCCTCCCAGGCCGGGGCCGGGATGCGGAAGGCGCGGTGATGCCCGCGTTGCCCGAGCTCGGCGCGGATCCGGGACAGCAGCCGCTTGGCGGGGCTCACATCATCACCCCCTTGCGCCACAGCCGGAGTCTGGACCGATGCTGTTCGCCCAGGGGCGGCCACAGGTCGATGGCTTCCTCCATGAGATTGGCGGCCCGTTCGAGCTCACCGGGGGTCCGGTAGAGCCGGAGGGCCTCATCGGCGAGATTGCGCGCCCGGTCCGGCTGCGGCTTCGCCCGGGATTCGCCTCGCCGGCGAAGGGCGTCGGCCAGGACGCGGGCGTTGACCGGGCGTTCGTGGGGGTCGAGCTGGAGCGTCGACATCACCAGATCATCCAGCCAGGGGTCGACGTCGTCGTTGTACCTGCCGGGCGGCAGCAGCGGCCGCTTGAACCTGGCGAAGGAGTAGGAGGAGTACCGCCCGCTCTCGCCGTAAGGAAGATGGCTGGTGAGCAGGTAGTAGGCGATCGTACCCACCGACCACATGTCGCTCGCCGTCGAGTAGCCCTGGTTGGTCAGCACCTCAGGAGCCATGAACGCCAGGGTGCCCTTCGCGCTGGCCGTGCGCGTGACCGGGTCCGCCCGCTTGGCCAGGCCGAAGTCGCTCACTCGCACCCGCATGACGCTGCCGTCATAGCCGACCAGAATGTTGGCCAGGCTGATGTCGCGGTGCAGGATGGGCGGATCCTGCTCGTGCGCGACCGCGAGCCCTCTCGCGATCTGCTCGACCACATCGACCGCGATGTCCGTCGGCACGCCGTGCGGGTAGGCCTGGGTGAGGTTCTCCAGGCTGCCGCCCGGGAGGTACTCCATCGTGAAGAACCCGCGCAGGCCCTCCGGAGTCTGGACCGTGTTCGCGTCGAACAACCGGACGATGTTGGCGTGCCCGAGTGTGGAAAGCAGCCGGGCCTCGTCCAGCATCCGGTGCGTCTCCTGCAGCGAGGCGACCTTCTTGAACAGTTTCATCGCCTGCAGCCCGAGGTAGGCGTGCCTGACCCGGTGCACCTCGGCGAAGGCGCCCTCACCGAGCAGCCGGTCGATCACCAGGGTGTCATTGACCCGATCACCGCTGTTGAGCAGTGCCATCGCCCCTCCCTCCGTACTCCACGGCGATCACCGAGACGTCGTCGGTCGATCCGCTCGCCACGGCGGAACGGATCAGGTGCTCACACATGCCTTCGAGCCCGTCGGCCTCGCAGAGGATCGTGCGCAGCGCCTCGTCGTCCACGCTGCCGGTGAGGCCGTCCGTGCAGAGCAGCAGGCGGTCGCCCGCCTTGAGCTCGTGGACCGAGACCCCCGGCACGACCTGGCCGGGCATCCCCAGGAATCTGGTGAGCCTGCCCTCGTGGATGTGGTCTTCCGTGAGGCGATCGACGTGGCCGTCGCGAGCCAGGTAGATCCTGCTGTCACCAAGGTGTACGGCCAGCGCCGCGCCGCTCCTGACGACGAGCAGGGCGGCGGTGGCGCCCGTGGTGCCGGGTCCGCAGCGGGCGGCTCGCCGTACCCCCTCGTTGAGTGTGGCGGCCACCTCGGTCACCACGCGCGTGACCCCGGGCGCCCGGATCGCGGTGACCTGGTCGTGCACCCGGCGTGGTAATCGCTCGACGACGGTGCGCGCCGTGGCCGCGGCGTCGGCCATGCCACCGATGCCGTCGGCCACGATGAACGTGCCGCTCGCCTGATCGACCGCGGCGACGTCCTGGTTCTCCCCGTGCCGGGTGCCCGCCTGGGTGCGCATCGCGTATCTGATCATCTGCTGACGTTCAGCCGGTAGCCGATGCCTGTGACGGTCTCGAGGATGCGCGGGCTGGAAGGGTCGGCCTCGATGCATCTGCGTACGGCGCGCACCACGCCGGCAAGGTCGGCCCTGGTGTAGGAGTGATGTGGCGCCCATTCCTCGCGCGGCCCCCACAAAGCGGTGATCAGCGACTCGTGCTCGCACGCGACCGCGGCGCCATTGGTGCCGCGCCCGGCCATGTAGCGCAGCAACTGGTGGCTCTGCGGGCGCAGGCCGGTGATGAGGGTCTCCCCGCTGTGCTCGACGCGATAGGCCCTGGCCGACACCCAGTCGTAGCGCAGGCTCGGCCCGGTATGCCGCACGTCGGTCGGCGGACCGATCGGCGCGGGCCGTGTGGTGTGGGGGTCGAGGAAGGTCATCTCCCAGTACTGCGGCTCACCCTGCGGGCTCATGTCTCCGAGAATCATCAGCGTGTCGCCGTGCTGGATGCGCTTGCGCCCCTGCAGCCGCTCGGTCACCTCACCGTGCCGCATCAGCGTGCCGTTCACGCTGGCGTTGTCGGTCACCGACCACATGCCGTTGGCGAAATCCAGCGTGCAATGCAGACGACCTACCCAGCGCTGGGGATCGGGGCCCAGTTCCACATCGGGGGCATGCTCGGGAGAGGCACGGCCGATCGTGATCGGCCCGCTCCCAAGTTCGACCGTCCTCACCACCCCCTCCGGTGAACGGACGCGCAACGCCACCGCCTGAACCACTTCGACAACCTCCTGCTGCGAAATCTGCCTTGTCTGTTCACCGCGGGCCTGGGGGAACCAGATGGTCGCGTCATGGCAGACCGCCCGTGAACTTCTTGTCGTCCTCCCGGCTCGCCAGGCACACGGCGTAGAGGTCGAGGGTCTTGTCCTGCCACCAGTCCTCGCCGGGCCAGTTGACGTTCATCCGATGTTTCTTTCGCGTGCCCAGCTCGTCACATTTGGCCTTGGCCGTCCGCCAAACCTTGTCGTCGCCCGGCCAGGCCTGGGAATGGCTGAAAAGTATCGGGTATCCGAGGATCTCAGCCCAATGTGGGAGGTCGCAGCGCCCGATCGGAACCTTGTGCGGATCTGCCTTCCAGGCCTTCTGGTCCACCACACAACTCCCCACGGGGGGAGCCTCCGTTCTCCGGGACGGGTGAAGATCCATGGTCACCACCGCCGCGCTTTCCGGCTTGGGCGGGGGATCGACGACGTGCTTGCCGGTCGCCGGTCCGTCACCGCGCCTGGTCAGCACGCACGGCGTGTAGTTCTCGAAACGGCCGCCCCCGTCGTTCCAAAGCTCCTTGTCCGGCACCAGGTAGCTGGTGGTGTAGGTGTCGAAGGACAGGTTCTGGCGCGCCTGCAGCCTCGCGCACTCGAAGGCGGCCGCCGAGCGGATCCGGTCCTCGCCGGGGTAGGGCGAGGGCACCTTGCCGAGTGGGACATAGCCAAGCACCTCGCCCCAATGCGATTGGTCGCAGCCGACTTTCTGGAACTCCTTCTGCCCTGTCCCCCAGCCGTCCTTGGCCTCCACGCACGTGCCGATGGCGGCGTTCTCCGCCTTGGCCTCGGAGAACAGGAGTACGGCGTCCGAAGAGGCGCCGAACCACGAGTTCCACAGGATGGCGGCCAGGACCAACGAGAATCCGAGAAGCCATGGCACGCGCCTGTCCCAGCGGACGAGCCACGTGAGGAACCGTCTCAGTGAGAACCGCTTCAGCGAGGTCGGCCTGGGCAGGCTGACGCCGAGCCTGGCTGCCATCTGGTCCAGCAGCTCATCCCGCCAGGGCTGGTCCGGCATGACGCGCCGTACCTCGCGAAGGATCTTTACGGCCACGCGAGGCCGACCGGCGATCACCCACGATCGGGCCTGTCGCTCAATTTGTTCGAAGGCCTTGACGGCCTCGTCCATGGCGTCGCGGTTCTGCTTGATCCGCTCCACGGTGTGAGGATCGGAGGTCAGCCCCGCAGCCTTGTCGAGCAGTCCCCGGACCGACAGGTCAACCGCGGCGGGCCCGTACCTGTCCAGCAGAGCCGCGGCACAGTTGTTGAGCACGATGGCGATCTCATCGCGGACGTTGGCCGTGGCCCTGTGCCGCTCATGCGGCACCAGCTTTTCCAGCCGAGGCACGCACGGTACGGCCCGCTCGTCCACGATCTCGGCCGCCCGCATGGGATCACCGGCCTCCAGTGCCTGTAACGCGGCCTGCAGCGCCGCCCGTATCTCTTCGTAGATCGGGGCGGCGATCTCCTCCAGCAGGTCGTCGATCACCCGGCCCGGCACCATCGGCCAGCTACGGGCCACGTTCGCCAGCCGCCACTGGCCGGGCCCCTGCCTTGCCGTGAGCTCGATCAGCGGTTTGACCAGCGCCGTCGGCAGCTCCCCTCGAAGCGCGTCAATGTCGGACTCTGCGAGCTGCCGGTCGTCCAGCGCCTCGATCCGATGCCGGAGGTGATCCCAGAAGACCGCTCGGCGCAGGACCATGCCCCACTGACGGCCGGCCTCCGACCAGAGATACTTCAGATCGGTCAGGTCCTGGCCCACTGGATGGCCAGGCGCGAGTTCCCTGTCGAGAGCGGCGCTGTGAGCCAGGACGGCCAGGTCGTGATCTCGATGCAAGCTCGCCGGGCAGGAGCACGAGGCGTCCGGGGTTTCCCAAAGCCAGAACACCTCGTCCACCAACCGCAGGCGTGGATCCAGCTGGAGGCGGTCGAACGCGGCGCGCACCTCGTCGTGACCGACGGGCAGATCATGCCCGAGGTCGAAGTCGGCACCGACCTCGAGCGCGGACAGCACCTTCTGTCTGCGCCGCCTGATGGTCCGCCGGTCGGCGTACGTCGACAACCCGGTGACCCGGAACGCGTTGCGTGTGTACAACGCGGATCCGGCCGCCTCGGCCATTGCAGCGCTGATCGTATTGCCTGCCCCTATCATTTCCTCCCCATCGCCATCGAGATCCCCTGACCAGATCTTGGCCGGGACTGACACGGCGCCCCATGGTGTGCGCATGGAATCCAGATGGTCGCTTACTGCAGATCGTCATGGCCCCGTCAGGCGAACGTCAAGGAATTTGCCTGCCGACCTGCTTCCAACTCGTTCCCATGGTCGTCATGTCGCGCCACCAAAGATGCTGGACGGGCAAGCGGCCACTGAGGAAGGAACTGCTGTTGACGCATTCCGGTCCGTGGCGGTGAAGACGGGCGGAGGGTCTATCCGACGTGCTCGTGCTGTGGGAGTCCTCGCGGGGCGATCGAGGGTCTTCGAGCAGACGTTCCCAATTCCGCCTGGGTCTGGTGGCAAACCCGAGAAGCCGAGCGATGGTTGTCGGTGTAGGCGCCTGGTTGGCTTGGTGCTGGTTGCGGGCCGTTGTCCTTGCTGACTCGATCGTAGGTCGCGGCGCGTAGGTCATGATCGAGCATTGCGGGGGGCACGATTACCTCCATCGCCGGGCCGTGTGCTTAACTCAAGAATGCCGCTGTGGTTAGTGTCCCCCGGGCCGCAAATTACCGCCTTCACGGAATACCGTTCGGCTGGAGCCGTGTTGTGCCTCTCGCCGAGGAGGCGACCGCCACAGCGGCCTTAACGTCTTACCAGGCGCCCCACATCGCGTGGGGCGCCTGTTCGTATGCGAATCAGGCCTCTGATCTGCGGCGAAGCGTGGTAGCCAGCCCTCGACGTTCTTGATCATTCCGAAGCGACGCGTTGTGGATCATGGCTCGAGTGCCTGCCAGACCTTGGCGTTGGTGGCCCCTGAGAAGGTGCCGGCGCCGCGGGTGTAGAAGAGCCAGCCGTCGGGCATCCGGTTGACCGGGTGGGCCTCCAGGCCGCCGGTGATGCCGTACCACTCCTCCACCACCTCGGGCCGTTGGACGGCCGTCTCCCACTCCTCGACGGTCTCGGCGAACTTGGCGTCCGCGGGCTGCTTGGCAATGTCCAGTTGCGCGCCGATCTCCTCCCAGGAGATCCCGGCCGTGCGCTGGGCGACCGGCCGGGAGTAGATGGCCACCACGAAGTGGCCCGCTCGGCGACCTCCTGGGCGGTGGCGGCCATAGGGACTGTTCGGTGAAGGGGCGTCGTCGTGGACCGGTGCCCGCCGGCGCGCAAGATGCCGTAGAGAAAATCTGGAAGATTTCTGCAACAACAACGAAGGCCGAGACGTCCCTGGGTGGTGGAGTTCGAGGAGTTCGTCCGCGCCAGGAGCCATGCGCTGCTGCGTTATGGCCTGGTGCTGACCGGCAGCGCCGATGATGCTGCCGATCTGGTGCAGGAGGCGCTGCTCAAGCTGAGCTCCTCCTGGCGAGCAGTACGCAACAAGGACGACCCCGAGGGATACGTCCGGACGATCATGGCCCGGCAGCATGTGAGCTGGTGGCGCAGGCAACGGCGGGAGCATCTCACCGCCGAGGTGCCCTCGCCGGTCCACGAGGACGAACACGAACTCGGCGAGATCTGGCAGCGGCTGCGGGCGCTGCCGGCAAGGCAACGCGCGGTGCTGGTGCTGCGCTACTACGAGGACCTCGCCGACGGGGAGATCGCCGCGCGGCTGGGCATCTCCCAGGCGACCGTACGCAGCCAGGCCTCGCGGGCGCTGGCCACCCTTCGCATCCGCGCACAAGCACTCACCGGGAGGTGGCAGTGACGACCGAGGAGAAACTGGCCCAGGCGCTGCGGACCATCGCCGATCGGGTCGAGAACCAGGACGTGCTGTCCGGCGTCCGGGTGAAGCGGCGCCGCCGGACGCGCAGGCGGACGACGGGGGCCCTGGCGGCGCTCTGCGCGGTGGTCCTGGGCTGGGGCGTGCTGGTCGCCTGGCCGTCACCACGCGTTGTGGTGGAGCCGGCCGCGCCGAGAGCGGGTTCGGTTGAGCGGGTCTGGCCGCAGGCGGTGTTCATCCTGCCGAAGGGCTCCAGGCCTCTGACGGCGATCAGCGCCACCGAGGTACTGGTCTGGAACGATCGGGGCACAATCGAGGTCTACGACGCCGCTGCCAAGCGGTCGCGCGTTGTCACCGCGCTCCCCCAAGCTCCGCAGTATCAGGCCGTTGACGGCGATCAGGTGCTCTGGCTCGCCGACGGCCATGCCTGGGTCGCCCCTTTGAGGAGCGCTGGGCGAGCGAGGAAGGTCGGGTCGATCGCTGGGGAGAACGTCGATCGGATCGCGCTCGCCGGGGAGTACGTCGTCTGGTCATCGCCGCTGGAGGGCGTGTGGCGGATGCGGCTCGACGGAGGCCGCCCGGAACAGGTGGCCAGGTCCAAGGGGCTGCAGCTCGTGGCGTGGCCCTGGGCAAGCGACGAGCCGCTCGACGTGCGGACGAACCCGACACGGGTCGTCAACCTGCAGACGGGACAGACCATCAAGATCCGGCCTCTGCCGGGAGTGGAAGGGCTGCGCTGCGGGCCCACCTGGTGCGCCGGGACACGCGGAGAGAACACGATCGTGCAGCGCACCGACGGTAGCTGGAGCCGAGTCCACCGGGCAGGGCTGCGCGGTTATCCGTACCGGGAGCGGCTCTTTCCCGGCTCCGGGGAGATCTACGATGCCCGCACCGATACGACGGTGACCTTCGATGGAGCCAGACTTGAGACGCCGGGCAGCAGGCACTGGTCGGGGGGTGCCGGGGTCATCTTCTGGCCGCGCGACGATGGAGTGGTCACCGTGAACTTGGCCGCCGTTCCGTAGCGGGCGGCGGGATCCCCTGCCGGCCGCGCCAAAGAACACACGATCGGCTCCGCCGCCGGGGCGGCCCGTCGCGCACTTCGATACTGACGACCCCGCCTTCTCGTCCTGGTCGTCGGCGACCAGGACGAAAGCCGGGTGCCTGTCCTCGCTTCATCCCCACATCCCCTGAAAGCCTCCGTCCTCCTCCTGCTGGCCGTCGCCCAGCCCGGCGCGGACCCCGCAACCGGTCCCGATCGCCCTGCACGCACGGTTCTTAGGGGAGGGCGGCGCAGCAATGCGTCGCCCTTACCCGGCGAGCGGAGAGCCGGAACCAGGCATTCTCCCTCGGGGTGCCGCTCGGCGTCGAGCTGCTCTCCGTACTGCTGACGCTCGTGGCGGCCCGGCGCCGCCATCTTCTGTGGCCTCATCGCCTCCGTTTAACTAGCCAGCGGCCGGGACATCTCGGCCGCGCCCGATGTCGGCATTCCGCTGCCCTAGGAGCCGTTTCTTAGATCTGCTGACTAATTGTGGTGATGTTGTCACGATTGGGTCATGGGTCGTGGTGATCTGACCAATGCGGAGTGGGAAC
>NZ_JBHYIO010000080.1:0-20708 GCF_042740095.1 Nonomuraea sp. NPDC059023
ATCAGAAGGGCGTCTAAGTCTGTCTTCACACACCGACCATGGACGCCCTTCGTCATGCCCGCAGCCGATCACCGAATTTCACATCAACGATCTAGCGTGCCTGGGTAACCGTCGAAAGGCCGGCCATGGGAAAGCTCATCGTGCACAACATGATCACCGTCAACGGCGTGTTCGACTCGCCCGCCCCCGACACCTGGCTGGAGGCGGACAACGACAGCGGCGACGCCTCACTCGAACAACTCCTGCTGGCCGACGCGCTGGTGCTCGGCCGCAAGACCTACGAGGGCCTGGCCGCCGTCTGGCCCCACCTCGGCGGCGACCCCGCCCTCGGCCGCTACGCCAAGCGCATCAACGGCATGCCCAAGTACGTCGCCTCCCGGACCAGGCCGGGCCCTTTGGAGTGGAACGCCACCCTGATCAAGGGCGAGCTCGACGAGGTCGTGCCCGAGCTGAAGGACACCCACGGCGGCAACCTGGTCGTCTCCGGCTGCGGCGAGCTCGCGCACACGCTGGCCAGGCGCGGGTTCGTCGACGAGTTCTGGTTCTGGGTCAACCCCTGCCTCTGGTCGGCGGGCCCGCGCGTCTTCGACGGCGTCGGGCCGATCCGGCTTCGGCTGGTGGCCGCGACGCCGTACCGGTCGGGCGTGTTGTGGCTGCGCTACCGTCCGGCTGGCCCGCTCACATGATCGCCAGCTGGCCGCCGTCGATGACGAGCTCGGTGCCGTGGACGAAGGCGGCGTCGTCGGAGGCCAGGAAGGCGTACGCGGCGGCGACCTCCTCGGCCAGCCCCGCCCGGCCGAGCGGGATGTGGTCGCGGGCGTAGGCGGAGACGAAGTCATCGGCCAGACCGGAGGAGATGGCGGAGTTCAGCGGCGTCTGGATGTAGCCGGGGCACAGCGCGTTGACCCGGATGCCGTGTTTGCCGAGCTCCACCGCCATCGTCCTGGTCAGCAGGAGCACGCCGCCCTTGGAGGTGTTGTAGTGGGCGTAGTCGGCCTCGCCGCCCAGGCCGTTGGTGGAGGACATGTTGAGGATCACCCCGCCGGTGCCACGTTCCACCAGGTGCTGGGCGACCGCCTGGGCGACCAGGAACATGCCGCGCAGGTTCACCGAGATGATCCGGTCCCAGTGCCCCGGGGTGATCTCCAGGAACGGCTCGCGCCAGGCCGTACCGGCGTTGTTGACCAGGACGTCGATCCCGCCCAGCGCCGCGATCGCGCCGTCGACCAGGCGGGCCACGTCGGCCTCCGCGCTGACGTCGCCGGCCAGCCCGCTCACCTCGCCGAGCGCCGCGAGCCCGGTCACCGCCGCGTCCACCTCGGCCTCGTCGAGGCCGCCGAGCACGACCCTGGCGCCCTCTTCGAGAAACCTGCGGGCGGTGGCGGCGCCGATGCCGCTGCTGCCCCCGCTGATCAGCACCCGCTTGCCGGCCAGGCCGCGCATGCTGCCTCCTTTCAGCGCACGGCCCCGCGGGCGGCGACGCGCAGTTCGGTGATGACTTCCCCGTCCTCGACGCCGTAGGCGATGTCGAAGAGGTTGACGACAGAGCAAGCATGGCTGGGAATCAGCCCCATCCGCGAGCCGACGGGCAGCTCACCGTGGTGGCCGGGCTCCAGACGGGCCACGCCGTGCTCCTCGTTCAAGAACTCCATCCGCAGGTACGGCAGGCCCACGGCGCGGATCCAGCCCGGCGTGCCGTACCCGTCGGAGGTGAGGCACTTGGTGCCCGCGTCGCACACGACCCGCTCCGGCACCGGCCGGCCGATCACCGTGGTCAGGATTCTGGCCGCGGTGTTCTCCTCGGAGGCGACGCCGAGGCGCATCATGGCGGTGTCGTTGAAGATGTAGGTGCCCGGCCGGATCTCGGTCACGCCGGCGACCCCGGCCACGTGGCGGGCGGTGGGGGTCGAGCCGACGCTGATCTCGCGCAGCGCGATGCCGTCGCGGGCGCACATCTCGGCGGTCGCCACCAGGTCCTCGCCTTCGCGGCGGGCGGTCTCGGCGAGCTCGGCCGGGGTGCGGCAGTGGTAGGCGTGCCCGGCGAGGGTGAGCAGGCCGGTGACCTCCACGCCGGGGACCGCGGCGATCTCGGCGACCAGGTCGGCGGTGGGCCGGCCCGGCGGCCGGCCCAGGCGGTGCTGGCCGGTGTCGACCTCGACCAGCACCTCCACCGGCGGCCCGCCGAGGCGGCCGAGCTCGGCGGCGACCTCGGGGGAGTCGAGGCTGACGCGCACCCTGGCCCGCTCGCGCAGAGCGGCGAGGCGGCGCAGCTTGGGCCGGCCCCAGATCGGATACGCGAGCAGGATGTCGTCGATGCCGGCCTGCGCCATCACCTCGGCCTCGCCGATCTTCGCGCAGGTGATGCCGCTCGCCCCGGCCTCGAGCTGCATCCTGGCCAGCTCGGGCATCTTGTGGGTCTTGACGTGCGGCCGGAGCCGGACGCCGTTGGCGGAGGCCACCTTCGCCATCTCGCTCACGTTGGCCCTGACCACGTCGAGGTCGATGACCAGGGCAGGGGTGTCGATTTCTGGATACATCTATGGATCACGCCCCCTCGGGTCTATGCCAGCGAACGTAACACAGCCATTCCGTCTGACGCATCAGTCTTCCGCTATACGGAATGCTGGACAGTTCCAGGTAACTCTTGACAGGTGCCCCCGCCACTGCTGTCCTTTTCGCGTAGCCGGAATGGCATTCTGCATCACGGAACGGGAGCTCGCATGAGAGTCGGCACGGTCCGGGTCGGACGGACCCGCATGGCCGCGGAGGAACGCGACGGACGCTGGTACGCCCTCGACGTGCCCCCGGGCACCCCGCTGGAGGCCGTGCTGGCCGGCGGGCTCGGCACGGTGCGCACCGCCGGGCCGCTCGACGCCGCGGTGCCCGTCCGGCCCCTGCGGCCAGGCAAGATCGTGGCGATCGGGCTCAACTACCTCGACCACATCCGCGAGGCCGGGATGGACGAGCCGCGGCGGCCGCTGATGTTCGCCAAGTTCCCCTCCAGCGTGATCGGGCCGGGCGAGCCCATCGTCATCGACTCCGGGCTGACCGAGCGCGTGGACTGGGAGGTCGAGCTGGCCGCGGTCATCGGCACGCCGCTCAGGAACGTGACCGGGGACGAGGCGCTCGCGGGCGTGGCCGGCTACACCGTGGCCAACGACGTCTCCGCCCGTGACCTGCAGTTCGCCGACGGCCAGTGGACCCGCGGCAAGAGCCTGGACACCTTCTGCCCGCTCGGCCCGGTCGTCGTGACGCCCGACGAGCTCGGCGACCCGCAGGACCTGAAGTTGTGGACCCGCGTCAACGGCGAGACCGTCCAGGACTCCAGCACCGCCGAGATGCTCTTCGGCGTGGCCGAGCTGCTCGCCTTCTGCTCGCGCGCCTTCACCCTCGAACCCGGCGACGTGGTGCTGACCGGCACCCCGTGGGGCTGCGGCGAGTTCATGAACCCGCGGCGCTCCCTGCGCCCCGGCGACACCGTCGAGACCGGCGTCGAGGGCATCGGCGTCCTGGTCAACCCCGTCACGGACGGCACGCGATGAAGGCCCTGGTGTTCACCGGACCCGGCGCCATGGAGGTCCGCGACGTGCCGGAACCCGAGGTCGGCGCCGGTGAGGAGCTGGTGCACGTGGTGACCTCAGGCATCTGCGGCAGCGAGCTGCACGGGGTCAAGACCCCCGGGTTCCGGGTGCCGCCGCTGGTGATGGGGCACGAGTTCGCCGGCCGTACCGGCGACGGCAGGTTTGTCGTCGTGAACCCGATCCTGTCGTGCGGCGCCTGCGACCTGTGCGGGCTCGGGCTGCGCAACGTGTGCAGGAAGCGGCAGATCGTCGGGGTGCACCGGCCCGGCGGTTTCGCCGAGCGGGTCGCGGTGCCCTCGGGCACGCTGACCGAGCTGCCGGAAGGGCTCGGCTGGACGGCGGCCGCGATCGTGGAGCCCGCGGCCAACGCGGTGCACGCCTGGTCGCTGGCCGGCGCGCCCGCCGGCGCCCGCGTGGGCGTCATCGGGGCCGGCGCCATCGGCCTGGCCTGCCTGCTGGTCGCCATCTCCGGCGGCGCGGCGCGGGTCGAGGTCGCCGACCGGTCCCCGCACCGCCGCGAGATCGCCGGCCGGCTCGGCGCCGGCGCGGCCGTGACGGAGCTGGCCGGAGAGTACGACGTGATCTTCGACGCGGTGGGCGCCGCCGTCACCCACGAGCAGTCGCTGGCCCGGCTGCGCCCCGGCGGCACCGCCGTCTGGCTCGGCCTGGCCGACCCGACCGCCGGGTTCGACGCCGCCGCGCTGGTCCGCGGGGAGAAGCAGGTGGCCGGCTCCTTCGCCTACCGCGACGCCGACTTCGCCGCCGCCGTCGGCCTGGTCGCCGGCTGGGACCTCAGCTGGGTGGCCACCTACCCGATCGGCGAGGGCGCGGAGATCTTCACCACGCTGATGAACGGGCGCACCACCCCCGTCAAAGCCCTGCTGACCTTCTGAATCGAGGCGTCCATGTCCGTGCGCACCCCGCTGTCCGACTACCGCCCGATCGCGCAGCTCAAGGTCCCCGTCCACCTCGTGGAGAGGGCCCGGCTGCCGGTCGTGGACGCCCACACCCACCTCGGCCGCTGGCTCAGCGAGGACGGCGACTGGATGGTCAAGGACGTGCCCGCGCTGCTGGCCGAGATGGACACGCTCAACGTGCGCGCCATGGTCAACCTCGACGGCCGCTGGGGCGCGGAGCTGGCCGCCAACCTCGAACGCTACGACGCCGCCCATCCCGGCAGGTTCGCCACCTTCTGCCACGTCGACTGGTCGCGGACCGCCGAACCCCGCTTCGGCGAGCGCCTGGCCGCGCAGCTGCGCGCATCGGTCGCCGAGGGCGCCGCGGGGCTGAAGGTCTGGAAGGACGTCGGCCTGCGTGTGCGCGACCACCGCGGCGAGCTGGTCATGCTCGACGACGTACGGCTCGGCCCGCTGTGGGCCGCGGCGGGGGAGCTGGGCATCCCGATCGCCCTGCACACCGCCGACCCGGTGGCGTTCTTCGAGCCGGTCGACGAGCGCAACGAACGGCTCGAACAGCTCGCCGCCCACCCCGGCTGGGTGTTCTCCGGCCCGGAGTTCCCGCCGTTCGAGCGGCTGATCGAGGCCATGGAGACCATGATCGGCACGCATCCGGCCACCACCGTGATCGGCGTGCACGCCGGATGCTGGCCGGAGAACCTGGCCTGGGTCGGCGCGATGCTCGACGAGCACCCCAACTTCCACATCGACATCGCCGCGCGCCTCGCCGAGCTGGGCAGGGCGCCGCGGGCCGCGCGCGAGCTGATCATGCGCCATCCGGGCCGCGTGCTGTTCGGCACCGACGACCTCCCGCCGGACCCGGAGACCTACCGGATCCACTTCCGCTTCCTGGAGACCGCCGACGAGGCGTTCGCCCACTCCACCGAGGACCCTCCGCTGATGGGCCGGTGGACCATCAGCGGGCTGGACCTGCCTAACGATGTGCTGGCCAAGGTCTATGCGGAGAACGTCCGCGCGCTCGTGCCGAGGCTGGCGTGAACGGGCGGCCCCGCCCCCGGCGGGACCGCCCCTGGCCCTCACCTACACGGCTTGTACGGCTTGTCGTAGAGCGAGTAGTCCGTCGCCTTCTTGATGGAGTTGAACTTCAGCGCGGCGGCCTTGGAGCAGAAGCCGCCCGGCGAGGTCTTGTACTCCACCTGGAAGACCGGCTTGCCCGCCTTGACGAACGCGGACAGGACCTCGCACTCCTTCCACTGGAAGCACTCCTCGTTGACCGCGTAGTCGAAGTGGGAGACCAGCTCGTCCACCTGGCTGAGGTCGTTCTTCAGCGCGACGGACAGGCCCTTCCTGTGGGCCATGGCGGCCAGCGCCTTGTTGTAGGTCAGCTGGGTCTGCGCGCTGATGTTCCAGCCGGTGACCTTCTGGCCCTCCTCGTGCGCGTGGACGACGTCGAACTCGACCCCGTCGAACCCGGCCCTGACGCACTTGTCGACGCGGGCCTCCATCATCTTCAGCAGGAAGTCCCGCTGGCCCTTGTCGTTGTTGATGTTGGCCCAGCGCTCGTTCGGGAACTCGTCGCTGAACGGCTTGCCCAGCAGCGACCTGCCGTGGCTGTCGTGCCACGCGACGAAGGCCGGGTAGTCGGGACGGAAGTCCTCGATCGAGCCGGCGTCGATGTAGCAGATGGCCTTGGCGCCCTTGGCGTGGATGGCGTCGACGCCCGCGGTGTTGAGCGTGGTGTTGTTGCCCGCGACCTCGGCGTCGACGTACAGGTCGATGTCGAAGACGCTCGGCCGTACGCAGGCGCCGCCGGACTGCGGCACCTCGCAGATGCCGACGTTGATGCCGCCGGTGGCGGCATGGGCCTTGCTGCCCTGGAGCTGGTACTGCCAGCGGCTCTGCACCGGCGGCCGCCAGATCGCCGCGCCGCCCGTGGCGTCGGCCGTCGCACCGGCGGTGAAGGCCAGTGCCGGCACGAATGCCAGCGCCGCGGCCAGGGCCAGGCGGGATATGCGATGGATCAACAAACCAACCCTCCGTTCCGTATTGCGGAATCATGTTCCGCAGATAAGGAAACAGAGGAAGATCGGAGGTTGTCAACCTTCTCTCGATGTCGAGAATTCCGTGCTGGCGATCATTCCACAGTATGGAATTCTGGTCTGTATTGCGGATAGCTGGTTATACTGCCGCACGTAGCGGAGACCCACGCCCGCTTCGTGCTCTGTGGAGGGAAAGTGGCCCATGGCACGCATCGTGTTCGTCGGCGCGGGCAGCGTCGAATTCACCAAGAACGTTCTCTCTGACATTCTGACATTTCCGGAACTGGGGGATTCCACCACCCTCGTCCTGCACGACATCGACGCGGAACGCCTGGCCACCGCGGAGGCCATGGCCGCCTGGATGGTCGCCAAGCTGGGCCTGGGCGCCAAGGTCGAGGCCCACCTCGACCGGCGCCGGGCCGTCGAGGGCGCCGACTACGTGATCAACGAGATCGCGGTCGGCGGGTACGCCGCCACGCGTACCGACTTCGAGATCCCGCGCCGCTACGGCCTGCGCCAGACGATCGCCGACACCCTCGGCATCGGCGGCATCTTCCGCGCGCTGCGCACGATCCCGGTCATGGTCGGGCTGGGCCACGACCTGGCCGAACTGGCGCCGGACGCGCTCCTGCTCAACTACACCAACCCGATGGCGATGATCCCGCGCGCGGTCTACCAGGGCACGCCGTTCACGAACGTGGTGGGTCTGTGCCACTCGGTGCGCGACACCCAGGCCCGCCTGGCCTCGCTGGTCGGCGTGCCGGAGGAGGAGGTCTCCTTCGTCACGGCCGGGGCCAACCACCAGGCGTTCGTCCTGAGGTTCGAGCACCGGGGGCGCGACCTCTACCCGGAGCTCGACGAGGTCATCGCCGCCGACCCCGAACTGCGCAGGACCGTCCGGGTGGAGATGTACCGCCGCTTCGGTCACTTCCCGACCGAGTCCAGTGAACACGGCTCGGAGTACCTGCCGTGGTTCCTCCATCATGACGACCAGGTCGCGCACTTCCGCATCCCCGTGGAGATCTACCTGCGCTGGTCGGAGGAGAACCTCGGCACCTATGAGGAGACCAGGCGGCGGCTGGCCGCGGGGGAGGGCGTGGAGATCGAGCCCGCCATGGAGCTCGCCTCCGAGGTCATCCACTCCATCGAGACCGGTACGCCACGGGTGATCCACGGCAACGTGCGCAACGACGGCCTGATCGCCAACCTGCCCGCCGGCGCCTGCGTCGAGGTGCCGTGCCTGGTGGACCGGGCCGGGGTGCGCCCGACGAAGATCGGGGCGCTGCCGCCGCAGCTCGCCGCCCTGAACACGACGTTCCTCAACGTCGGCGAGCTGACCGTGCTGGCCGCGCTCGAAGGGCGCCGCGAGCACGTCTACCACGCGGCCATGCTCGACCCCAACGCCGCGGCCACCCTCACGCTGCAGCAGATCCACGACCTCGTGGACGAGATGATCGCCGCACACGGCGACCTGATGCCGGAGGGCGTGCGATGAGGCGGGCCCTGGCCGCCGCCGCGGTCCTCGCGCTGGCCGTGACCGGCTGCGGGGCGGGCGGGAAGGAACCGGCGGCGAACGGCCCCGTGGAGATCACCATCTGGCACGGCCAGGAGGACGCCTCCGCCAAGTCGATCGAGAAGCTGGTCGCCCAGTTCAACCAGAGCCACCCGGACATCAAGGTCGACACCGAGTCCGGCGGAGCCACCGCGGACGGCATGCTGCCCAAGATCACCGCCGCGCTCACCTCCGACGCCTACCCCGACATCGCCTACCTCTACGGCTCCTGGGCGCCCAACATCGCCAGGAACCCCAAGACGGCCGACCTCACCGAGTTCGTCAAGGACCCCGCCGTCAAGTGGCAGGACTTCTGGGCCAGCGAACGCGAGGCCGTCACCGTCAACGGCAAGGTCATCGGCTTCCCCGCGGTCGTCGACAACATGGTGGTCCTCTACAACAAGAAGGTCCTGGCCGAGGCGGGGCTCAAGCCGCCGGGACCGGACTGGACCTGGGACGACTTCCGCACGATGGCCAAGCAGTCGACCGACGCCAAGGCCGGCGTCTTCGGCGCCACCTGGCCGATCAGCGGCGGCGAGGAGGCGGTCTGGGGCCTGTGGCCGATGCTCTGGCAGGCGGGTGGCGACATCCTCACGCCCGACCACAAGAAGGCCGCCTTCAACTCCGCCCAGGGCCAGCAGGCGCTCGACCGGCTGCGCGCCATGGCCGTCGACGACAAGTCGCTCTACCTCGACTCCAGCCCGGCCGAGAAGGGGCAGAAGCTGTTCGAGTCCGGACGGCTGGCCATGTTCATGTCCGGGCCGTGGGTGCTGCCCGACCTGCAGGCGGCCAAGGTCGACTACGGCGTCTCGCCGCTGCCCGGTACGAACGGCAACCACGAGACCATCTCCGGGCCGGACAACTGGGTGGTCTTCCAGCACGACGAGCGCCGGGTCAAGGCGGCGGCGACGTTCCTGGCCTGGCTGACCGCGGCCGAGCGGCAGCTCGTGTGGATGAGCGACACCGGGTCGCTGCCGATCCGCGAGTCGATCACCAAGCTGCCCGGTTACCAGGACTATCTCAAGAAATATCCGGGCATCGACGTGATCTCCGCCAACCTGGCCAACGCCCAACGGGTCCGGCCGCCGACCACACGGTACCCGCGGGTCTCGGCGTTCGTCGCCGAGGGCATCGCCCAGGCCCTGCTCGGCAAGAGCGACGCCAAGACGGCCCTGGACGAGGCGGCCAGGAAGGCCGACGCGGCGCTGGCCGTACCGGGATCATGAGCGCGACCGCGCTCGGCGCCACCGCCAGCCAGCACCGGCGCCAGAAGGACCGCAGGAGGCTCGGCGACAACATCGCCGGCTGGTCCTTCGCCGGGCCGGCGACCCTGGTCATCCTGGGGTTCTCGCTGATCCCCATGGCCTGGGCGCTGGCGCTGTCGTTCACCGACTCCGACCTGATGTCGCCGGGCCGCAACGTCGGGCTGGACAACTACCGGGCGCTGCTGGCCGACCCGGTGTTCTTCCAGGCGCTGCGCAACACCGGGCTGCTCCTGGTGCTGTACATCCCGTCCTCGCTCATCGCCGGGCTGCTCGTGGCGGTGCTGCTGAACAGGAAGGTACGCGGCATCGGGTTCTACCGGACCTGCTTCCTCGTGCCCTACGTCGTGTCGGCCACCGCGACGGGCCTGCTCATGGGCTTCGTCTTCGACCGCGACTTCGGCCTGGTGAACGGGCTGCTGGCCAAGCTCGGGCTGCCGCTGCAGGGACTGCTCAGCAGCCCCTCGCAGGCGATGCTCGTGCTGACGGCGATCTTCTTCTGGACCCGCTTCGGGTTCGCCGTGGTGATCTACCTGGCGGCCATCCAGGAGATCAGCAAGGAGGTGCTGGACGCCGCCGCGATCGACGGCGCCGGCGCCTGGGCCAGGTTCCGTCACATCATCGTGCCGTCGGTGCGGCCGATGACGATCTTCCTGACGGTGTGGGGCGTGATCGACGCGCTGCAGTTCTTCGACCTGGTCATGACCACGACGAAGGGCGGCCCCGCCAACGCGACCGTGACCATCGTCTACTACGTGTGGCAGCTCGCCTTCAGCTTCTCCACCGCCGGGTACGGCGCGGCCGTCGCCTACGCCCTGTTCGCAGGAACCCTGGTGCTGATCGTCGCCGGCCTGCTGCTCGCCCGGCGCAAGGGGGTGACGACGTGAGGCGCTGGTCCGGCAGGTGGCATCTGCTCCTGGTGCCGATGTCGGCGGTGGTCGTGCTGCCGTTCGTGTGGCTGCTGCTCAGCTCGGTGATGACCCAGGCCGAACTGAACAGGTTCCCCCCGGCGATCTGGCCGGAGAGCATCGACCTGGGCGGCTACCGCACGGTCGTGGAGCGCTCGAACTTCCTGCGCTGGTTCGTCAACAGCATCATCGTCTCGGGCGCGATCGTGGTGGCCCAGGTGGTGCTGTGCAGCATGGCCGGCTACGCGTTCGCCAGGATCAGGTTCGCCGGCTCCAAGCTGGTGCTGATCCTGGTCATCGCCACCGCGCTGATCCCGTTCCAGCTCACGGTCATCCCGACCTTCCTGATCTTCAACAAGGCCGGGCTGACCGACACGCTGGGCGCGCTCATCGTGCCGCAGCTCGCCTCGGCCGTGGGCATCTTCCTCATGACCTCCTTCTTCCAGTCCTTCCCGAAGGAACTGGAGGAGGCGGCGCGCATCGACGGCTGCTCGCGGGTGGCGACGTTCTACCGGGTGGTGCTGCCGGTGGCCAGGCCCGCCCTGGCGGCGCTGGCCGTCATCACGTTCATCACGGCGTGGAACGACCTGTTCTGGCCGCTGGTGGCGATCAACTCGGAGGACAACTACACGGTCCAGGTGGGCCTGACCACCTTCCAGGGCCAGCACCGCGCGGACTGGCCGGCCATCATGGCGGGCACCGTGCTGACCACGCTGCCGGTGCTCGCGGTGTTCCTGTTCGGCCAGCGCCGGTTCGTCCAGGCGCTGACCGGCGCGGTCAAGGGCTGAGGTCGCGGTAGGGGTTGGCGGGGAGACCCGTGTAGGGAGTACGGCAGCGCCACAGCTCCCCGCCCGCCCTGCCGTCCCACGCCGTGGTGATGTACAGCTCGCCGAGACCGGGGCCGCCGAACGCGCAGCTCGTCACGTTGGCGGCGGGCACCTCCACGGCCAGGTCGAGCCGCCCGTCGGGCCGCAGGCGCAGGACCGCGCCGCCCTCCCACAGGGCGACCCACACATGCCCGCCGGCATCGACGGTGATCCCGTCGGGATAGCCGCGCGGGATCTCGGCGAACACCCGCCGGCCGGCCATCCGCCCGCTCGCCGGGTCGTAGTCGAAGACGTCCACCCGGCCCGTCGGCGTGTCCACGTAGTAGAGCAGCCGCTCGTCGGGGCTCCAGGCGATGCCGTTGGAGATCGAGACTCCTTCCAGCACCCGCTCGCAGCGGCCGTCGGGGTCGAGCCGGTAGAGCGCGCCCGCGCCCGGCGTGTCGTCCTCGGCCTTGGTCCCGGCGAAGAAGCGCCCGGCGCGGTCGCAGGCGCCGTCGTTCATCCGGTTGCCCGGCCGCTCGTCCGCCGTGACCGCCGCGACCACCTCCAGCCCGCGCCCGTCGCGGACCCCGCGCCCGTCGCGCGGCCCGCCCCCGTCCCGCAGTACGGCGAAGCCGTCCCGCACGGCCAGCGCCAGGCCGCCGCCGGTCCTGGGCACCGCCACGCCCACCGGCCGGCCGACCTCGGTCACCTCGTGCGAGCCGTCGGCCGGGTCGAGCCGGTGCACGAGCCCGGCCGGGATGTCGACCCACAGGAGCGTGCCCGTGTGCCCGTCCCAGCGCGGACCCTCACCCAGGCTCGCCCGCGGCACGGGTACGACCTCCGGTTCCATGACTCTTCCTCCCTCTTTCCGCAATGCAGAATCTCATTCCACGCCCCACTCACACCATCACCCCGGAATCGGGCTGTCAACCGTCAGCCCTGCTCGGCGATCGCCTTGCGCAGGCTGTGCCCCAGCTCCTCCATCCGCGCCGGGGGCATCCTGTCCTTGATCGCGGTCACGCTCACCGCGGCGACCGGGGCGGTCCTGCCCAGGAACAGGGGGGCCGCCACGCACCGCACGCCCGGCTCGTTCTCCTCCAGGTCGAGCGCGTAACCGCGGCGCCGTACCTGGTCGAGGTGGGTGGCGAGCTTCGCCGGGTTCGTGATCGTGTTGCGGGTCCTGGTCGCCAGCGGGCCGAAGCGCTCGGCCCAGGCCTTGATCGCCTCGTCGCTCGGGTAGGTCCAGGCCAGCAGCGCCTTGCCCACGCCCGTGCAGTGCGCGGCGTTGCGCCCGCCCACCACCGAGGTCATCGTGATCGACCGCACCGCCTCGACCTTGTCCAGGTAGACCACCTCGATGCCGTCGAGCGTCGCCATGTGCACGGTCTCGGCGAACTCCTCGCTGAGCCGCAGCAGCAGGGGCCGCACGAGCGTGCGCAGATCCATGCTCTCGTAGAACCTGAACGCGGTCGCGAGCATCTCGGTGCCCAGGAAGTACGGCCCGCTCGGCTCGGGCTGCGCGGCGAACCCCCGGTGCTTCAACGCGCCGAGCAGCCGATGCAGCGAACTCTTGGGCAGCCCGAGCCGCGTGGCCAGTTCGTCGAGCGTGACTCCGCGGCTGTGCCTGCCGATCTCCTGCAGGATCAGCAGGGCACGGTCCACGCTGCCCACCGGTGACTGGGTCTCCGCCATAACGCCTCCCTCGCTTATTCCGGATAATGGAATGCTAGAGCGTTATGCGGAAGATCCGTAATCGGTGTGTCGTTCAGTCCTTCTCCTCGCCGGGGTCGTGGAGGGTCCAGGTGCCGCGCCGCCGTACGACGGTGAGATAGACGACCGTGCCCGCGACCAGGATGGCGGCGGTGACGATCAGGCTGGGGCGGCCGATGACGGGGTCGATGGCACTGGTGTAGATCACGTACGCCAGCGCGGCCAGGGCCGCGACGGGCGCCAGCGGGTACAGCGGCATCCGGTAGACGCCGTGGGCGGTGCTGCCGTTGCGCCGGCCGCCGATGACGGCGACGCAGAGGGCGGCGTAGATCACCACCAGGGAGGTGCCGGTGACGACCAGGAGGTAGCGCTCGGGCACGAAGCAGAGCGCCGCGCTGACCGCGCCGGCGGCGATCGTCGCGGTCCAGGGGGTGCCGAACCGCGGGTGGATGTGGCCGAAGAGGGCGTTGACCCGCGCCGGCCAGGTCGCGTCGCGGGCGCTGCTGAAGATCAGGCGCGCGGTGAGCAGCATGATGGCGATCACCGCGTTGGCGATGGCCAGGGCGACGCCCAGGCTGATCAGCGTGTTCAGGGTGCCGCCGCCGTGCTCGGCGACCACCTGCTGGACGACGTTGCCGCCGTCGAGCGTGCCGGCCGACAGCAGGACGGCGGTGATCGGGATGAGCTCGGCGGCCACGGTGATGGCCAGCGCCCACAGGATGACCCGGGCGATGTTGCGCCGGGCGCCGTGGGTCTCCTCGCCGAAGTAGACGGCGGAGCCGTACCCGTTGTAGGAGAAGATCGCCACGGCGGTGGCGAGCGCGATCAGCCCGAGTGTGGCGGGGGAGCCGTCGGGCGCGACCGGGTTCACCAGCAGGTCGGTGAAGGGCCGCTCGACGTTGAGCACGCCGATGGCCGACAGCGCGAGCAGGGCCAGCATCTCCAGGGCCAGGAAGACGCCGGTCACCACGGCGTTGAAGCGGATGTCGAAGACCGCCACCGCGGCGGCGAGGGCGACGGTGACCGCGCCCGCGAGGGGACCGTGCAGGCCGGGGAACAGCACGCCCAGGTAGGTGCCGACGCCCAGGGCGATCACCGCGAGGATCAGCAGCTGCGTGACCAGGACCAGCACCAGCGCCAGGAAACCGGGCAGCCGGCCGAGCGTCCTGCCGATGATCGTGTACTCGCCGCCGGTCAGCGGGTAGGCCGACGACAGCTCGGCGTAGACGAAGGCCATGAAGACGCCCACGACCGCGGCGAGGACGTAGCTCCAGAACGCGCCCGTCCCGGCCTGCCGGACCACACCCGGGCCGATGATGAAGACGGACGAGGCGGGAGTGATGGCCGACAGGACGATCAGGAGAGTTCCGAACGCGCGCAGCCCGCGCTTGAGACGGGCACCGGGACGGGTCTGTGACGTGCTCATCCGCGCCTCCATACTTTTAACAAGCATCAAAGAACTCCGCTCAACCGCAGTCAATAGCGGCCGACTAAAGTTTGAGATGCCTTCAAAGAATGCGAGGTGCCATGGCACGACCCAGCCGCGCCCACGAGCGGCGCGCCCATCTCATCGCCGCGGCCAGGCGCAGCGTCGTCGAGCGGGGACTCCTGGGCCTGCGCCTGCGCGACGTGTCGCAGGAGGCGGGCATGTCCTCGGGATCGGTGCTCTACTACTTCCCCGGCCTCACCGAACTGCTCCGAGAGGTGCACCGCGAGGCCGTCGAGCGGTTCTGCGACGAGCGCGAGGCCGTCGTGCGCGACGAGAGCGACCCGCGGCTCAAGCTGTCGGCGATGATCTCCAGCGGCCTGCCCGGCGACCCGCGCGACGAGCTGTGCGTCCTGCTGTACGAGCTGGGCGCGATCGCCAGGCGCGACGCCGCCTGCGCCGCCGCCTACATCAAGCTCTACGAGCGGCAGGTCGGCATCTACGCGGCCATCCTGCAGGCGGGCGCCGCCTGCGGCGCGTTCACGCTGACCGACGATCCGCTGGCGATCGCGCGTAACCTCGTGACGCTGGAGGACGGCTACGGCCTGCACATCACGATGGCCGTGCCCACGCTCTCGCCAGCGCTGGCCGAGCGCCACCTGCGCGCGTACGCCGCCGGGGCCACAGGCGTGGACCTGTGACCCCGAGGACGCCCTAAGAGCTCGTGAGGATGACGAGCTGCTGGGTCGCCCTGGTCATCGCGACATACCGGTCGACGGCCCCTTCGATGCCCTCGCCGAACCTGTCCGGGTCGACGAGGACGACGAGGTCGAACTCCAGACCCTTCGACAGCTCCGGCGTCAGCGAGCGCACCCGCGGCGTCGCCCGGAAGGCAGGGTCGCCGATGACGCAGGCGATCCCGTCCGCGCTCCCGGCGAGCCACGCGTCGAGGATCGGCTGAAGGTCGGAGACCGGTCCGCGCACCACGGGGAGGTCGCCGCGGCGGATGGACGTCGGCACGTTGGCGTCGGGCAGCGCGGCCCGGATGACCGGCTCGGCCTCGGCCATCACCTGCTCCGGCGTACGGTAGTTGACGCTCAGGGAGGCCAGGGTGATCCGGTCGAGCCCGATCCGCTTCAGCCGTTCCTCCCACGACTCGGTGAACCCGTGCCTGGCCTGCGCCCGGTCCCCGACGATGGTGAAGCTGCGCGAGGGGTTCCTGAGCAGCAGCATCTGCCACTCGGCGTCGGTCAGCTCCTGCGCCTCGTCCACGACGACGTGCGCGAACGGCCCGGCCAGCACATCCAGGTCGGTGGGCGGCGGCGCGCCCTCGTCGACCAGCGCGTCCTGAAGGTCCTTTCCGTGCAACATCGTCACCGCGCCCTCGCCGTCGTCATCGGCCTCCAGCAGGCGGTCGATGGCCTCGGCCATGTGGGCGCGCTCGGATTCGGCGGCGGCCTTGCGCCGGCGCTGACGCTTGGCGGCCTCCGGGTCGCCGAGCCGCTGCCGGGCCGCGTCCAGGAGCGGCAGGTCGGACACCGTCCAGGCCTGGGCGTCCTGGCGCCGCAGCGTGCGGATCTCCTCGACGCTGAGCCAGGGCGCGCACAGGCGCAGGTAGGCGGGCACCGTCCACAGGTCTCCCACGAGGTCGGCCGCTTCGAGCAGCGGCCAGGCGCGGTTGAAGACCTCGCGCAGCTCCCTGTTCTGCGTCAGGGACCTGCGCAGCAGGTGCTCGGGGGCCTCGCCGTCGTGCCGGTCCACCAGGATCGTGAGCAGTTCCTGCCAGATCTGCTCGCGCGCGTCGTTGTGCGGCGTACCGGGGTCCGGCGCCTCGAACGCCTCGGCCCAGTCCTCGGTGCTCAGCCGGATGTCGGACCAGGGGGTGGTGACCGTCATCGGCTTGGCGGGCGGGTTCTCGTAGAACCTGACGGCCGGTTCGATCGCCGTCACCATCTCGGCCGACGACTTCAGCCGGGCAACCTCCGGGTCGGCCTCGGCCGTCGCCCCCGCCCCTTCGGCGACGAGGTCGCGCAGGGTGCAGGTCTGCACGCCCTCCTCGCCGAGACTCGGCAGTACGTCGGCGACGTACGCCAGATAGGGCTGGTGCGGACCGACGAACAGCACGCCGCCACGGTGGTGGCCGAGACGGGGGTCGGAGTAGAGGAGATAGGCCGAGCGGTGCAGGGCGACGACGGTCTTGCCGGTGCCGGGACCGCCGTCGACGACCAGGGCGCCGCGCGAGCCGGCGCGGATGATGGCGTCCTGGTCGGCCTGGATGGTGCCGAGCACGTCGCGCATCCGCGGCGAGCGGCTGCTGCCCAGGCTGGCGATGAAGGCGGACTGGTCGTCGAGCGCGGCGTGCCCCTCGAATCCGTCCGAGGTGAAGACCTCGTCCCAGTAGTCGCTGATCCGGCCGCGGGTCCAGCGGTACCTGCGCCGGCTGGCCAGCCCCATCGGGTTGCCGTGGGTGGCGCCGAAGAACGGCTCGGCCGCGGGGGAGCGCCAGTCGAGCAGCAACCGGCGGCCGTCGCTGTCGGTCAGGCCGAGGCGGCCGACGTACACGGGCTCGGCGCCGTCCGCGCTCACCATGTGCCCGAGGCACAGGTCCAGGCCGAAGCGGCGCAGCGCGCGCAGGCGGGCCGAGATCCGGTGGATCTCCAGGTCCCGGTCCAGCGCCTGCCGGCCCTTGCCGCCCGGCGACCTGCGCTCGGCGTCCAGGCGGCCGGAAAGCTCGGCGATCGACTGCTCAAGGCTGCGCGCGATGGCCGCGAAGTGCCGCTCGTCGGCGGCGATCAGCGCCGGGCCGGCCTTGGGGGCGAGGTGGGCGGGTAGGTCGAACGCGCTGGTGTTCAGGTGGTTCACGTCCTTCGGTGGCGAATGTGGGCTGGATGGTCGCGCGCGGCTCACGCGGACACGGGCGGCCGTTCCCGGCTCAGCGTGTCGAGCAGGAGTTTGGCGGCCACCTCCGCCCCGTCGGTGCGGATGGTCGCGGCCAGGGCGCCCGCCCGCGCGGCGGTCGCGGGGGCCAGTGCCGTTTCGAGGGCGGCCGTCAGGGAGGAGACGGTGGGTTCGGAGCCGTCGTGCGCGGCGCCGACGCCCAGGGCGGCGACCCGGGCGGCCCAGTGGACCTGGTCGCCCGCCTGGGGGACCACCACCTGGGGCGCGCCGGCCAGGGCGGCGGTCGTCGTGGTGCCGGCGCCGCCGTGGTGCACGACGGCGGCCACCCGCCTGAACAGCGCCTGCTGGTTGACCTCGCCGACGGCGAGGCAGTCGCCCAGGTCGTCGATCGGGGCCAGGCCCGCCCAGCCGCGCCCGAGCAGCACACGGCGGCCCAGCGCGCGGATCGCCTCGACGGCCACCCGGGCGGTGCCGGCCCGTACGCCGCGCATGCTGCCGAACCCGACGTACACCGCGGGCGGGCCGGACTCCAGGAACGCCACCAGCTCCGCCGGCAGCGGGCGCTCGTCCGGCAGGATCCACGCGCCGGTGTGCACGACGCCGAGCTCCTCGGTCTCCCGCCATGGGTCGAGGACCGGGTCGGCGGCCAGCCACGGGTGGCCGGTGAAGATGAACGCGCGCACGTCGTCCACCGGCGGCAGGCCGACCGAAGCACGGTGGGCGTTGAGCGCCGGGCCGTGCACCGTGTCGAAGCTCTCGGCGTTCAGCTTCCACAGCGCCCGGTTGTCACTCACGCCCGGCGGGAGCTTCTGGCCGGGCAGCACCTGCGCGGGCGGCGCATGGTGCGGCGTCGGCAGCAGGTACGAGCAGAAGGTCGCGTACCGGTAGGGGATGCCCAGCTTCTCGGCCACCGACCGGGAGGCGAAGTGCGCGAGCCCGGTGGCCACCAGGGCGTCGCTGCCCTCGGCCGCCGCGATGACCGTGTCGTACAGTCCGGCCAGCTGGGACACGCGCCGGGCGGCGTCGGCGGCGGTCGACGGCCGCGTCATCGTGCCCATCGCCGGTCCCAGCGGGATCAGCGGCACGCCGGCACCGGCCAGCAGCTTCGCGAACTCCTCGTCCGGGGGCGCGCACATGCGCACCTCCACGCCGAGTTCCCGCAGCCGCACGGCGAGTCCCAGCATGGGTTCGACGTCGCCGCGCGAGCCGTACGTCGTCAACAGTACCCGCATTCTGTCCCCCGTTTCCGCAGGTTCTGGCCTCGGCCAGCGAGTATGCGGCATGACGGGGGTCTTGCCGCAAGCCCCCCGGTGCGCTATACGTTGAGAGTGGAAGGGCGCGGGTCTTCCCCTTTCCCTCTCGTCCGCTCCGTCGGACCACCTACTCTTGCCTCACACGGCGCCGCCTCTCGTGGACGAATTTTTCGAATTGACGAGGCCCTTCGAGGCGTGTAATACTGAAGATGCGTTGAGGTTGACAAGCAAAGTAGTTGTGGACTTTCGTTTGCGTTTTAGGGTATGCTGCCGTTTCGCACGACCCTTTGGTGCCCCGCTTTCGCTTAGCGATTGACGGGGCGTCCGGCATGCGTGCGCTCGGATCCATCCGCGCCGCCTCGGAAGGACAACTGTTGGCAGCTTCACGCACCGCTCCACCTCGCCTCTCCTTCGCCCGCATCCAGGAGACCCTCGAAGTCCCCGACCTGCTGGCCATGCAGACCGAATCCTTCGACTGGCTGCTGGGCAACGACAACTGGCGGGCGCGCAAGGACATCACGCCCCAGTCCGGCCTGGAAGAGATCTTCGAAGAGATCAGCCCGATCGAGGACTTCTCGGGGACCATGTCCCTGTCGTTCCGCGACCACCGGTTCGAGCCGCCCAAGCACTCGGTCGAGGAGTGCAAGGACAAGGACATGACGTTCACCGCCCCGCTCTTCGTGACGGCGGAGTTCATCAACAACGCCACCGGCGAGATCAAGAGCCAGACGGTGTTCATGGGCGACTTCCCGCTCATGACGCCGAAGGGCACGTTCATCGTGAACGGCACCGAGCGGGTCATCATCTCCCAGCTCGTCCGTTCTCCCGGCGTCTACTTCCACCGCAGCCTCGACAAGACCTCGGACAAGGACCTGTTCAGCTGCCAGGTGATCCCCTCGCGGGGCGCCTGGCTGGAGTTCGAGATCGACAAGCGCGACAGCGTCGGCGTGCGCATCGACCGCAAGCGCAAGCAGCCCGTCACCGTGCTGCTGAAGGCGCTCGGATGGACCAACGAACAGATCCTCGAGCGCTTCGGCCAGTACGAGTCGATGCGGGCCACCCTGGAGAAGGACCACACCGCCGGCCAGGATGACGCCCTGCTCGACATCTACCGCAAGCTCCGTCCGGGCGAGCCGCCGACCAAGGAGTCGGCCAAGACCCTGCTGGAGAACCTCTACTTCAACCCCAAGCGCTACGACCTCGCCAAGGTCGGCCGCTACAAGATCAACAAAAAGCTGGGCGTGGACGCGGAGATCACGCAGACCACGCTCACCGAGGACGACCTCGTCGCCACGATCGACTATCTGCTTCGCCTTCACGCGGGGGTTGAAGGCGCGGAGATCGACGACATCGACCACTTCGGCAACCGTCGTCTGCGCACCGTCGGGGAGCTCATCCAGAACCAGGTCCGCCTGGGCCTGGCCCGGATGGAGCGCGTCGTCCGTGAGCGGATGACCACGCAGGACGTCGAGGCGATCACGCCGCAGACCCTGATCAACATCCGCCCGGTCGTGGCCTCGATCAGGGAGTTCTTCGGCACCTCGCAGATGTCGCAGTTCATGGACCAGACCAACCCCCTGGCCGGTCTGGCCAACAGGCGCCGCATGTCCGCGCTGGGCCCCGGCGGCCTGTCGCGGGAGCGGGCGGGTGTGGAGATGCGTGACGTGCATCCCTCCCACTACGGCAGGATGTGCCCGATCGAGACGCCGGAAGGCCCGAACATCGGCCTCATCGGGTACCTGGCGTGCTTCGGCCGGATCAACGCCTTCGGCTTCGTCGAGACGCCCTACCGCAAGGTCGTCGACGGCAAGGTCACCGACCAGATCGACTACCTGACCGCCGACGTGGAGGACCGCTTCGTCAAGGCGCAGGCCAACACGGCGCTCAACGCGGACGGCACCTTCGCCGAGTCGCGGGTCATGGTGCGCACCAAGGGCGGCGAGACCGAACTCGCCCGTGCCGAGGAAGTCGACTACATGGACGTGTCGCCGCACCAGACGGTGTCGGTGGGCACGTCGATGATCCCCTTCCTGGAGCACGACGACGCCAACCGCGCCCTGATGGGGGCGGGGATGCAGCGGCAGGCCGTACCCCTGCTCAGGAGTGAGGCGCCGCTGGTCGGGACCGGTATGGAGTACCGTGCCGCGACCGACAGCGGTGACATGATCACCGCCGCGAAGGCCGGTGTGGTGGAGGAGGTCTCCGCCGACTACGTCACCGTGATGAACGACGACGGCACCCGCACCACCTCCCGGGTGGCCAAGTTCAAGCGTTCCAACCAGGGCACCTCGTTCAACCAGAAGCCCATCGTCGTCGAAGGCGACCGGGTCGAGGTCAACCAGGTGATCGCCGA
>NZ_JBHYIO010000081.1:0-19658 GCF_042740095.1 Nonomuraea sp. NPDC059023
CGGCGGCGAACGCGAGCACGACGAGGCCGAGGACGCTCAGTAAGGCGAGGAGGAGCAAGGTCAGTCTCCGATCAGGTCGCGACGGCGGAAGGCGGTGACTGCGGCTGCGCAGAGAGCCACGGCGAGCGCGGTGAGCCAGATCGGGGGAACGGCGTCGGCCTCTGCGCCGGGTGCCTGCGGCAGGTGGGCGTTGGGGGACAGGTTTTGCGTCCACGTGGGTAGCTGGAGCACCTCGCCGAGTTGGCCCAGGAGGGCGAAGGCGACGAGCGCGGCCCAGGTGAGTGCGGTCAGCCGGGGGAGCAGGCCGTACAGGAGCATGGCCAGTCCGGCCGTCACCCACACGGCGAAGCCGCCCGCGACCAGGCCCATGATTGCGAACACGGTGGCCAGGAAGGTATCGGTCAGCACGCCTTCGCCGCCGAGCCGGTCGAGGACGGCGGCGAGTTGCAGGCCGAGCAGGATGCGTAGCGCGGTGGTCTTCCAGCGCCGATGGGGCCGAGGAAGCCGTGGACCTCTCCGGTCCGTACGGTCAGGCCGAGGCCGTCCAGCGCACGGACGGAGCCGAACGACTTGATCAGGCCATCGATGAGTACGGCAGGCACAGGCGCCTCCGGCGGTCGGATCCGATGTGACGTTGCCGACCAGGCTTCCCGGCGCTCCACTCACGACGTTAACAGCGTCCGATCCGCCGCACCAGACGGACCTTGACGCGAATCAGACAGCGGCGTTTCGTCCTCCGCGCTTTGTGCTGGCTCGGTCCGGGTCGTGAAGGGCACAGCCTCGGTCTGTTCGAGGGGGACCGGTTCAGCTGTGCTCTGTGGTGTAGCGCTCGCGCCACCTGTCGATGAGGGGAATCACGTGGTTGGTCATGTAGGAGTAGATATCCTGCATTTCGTGGAGGCGGCGGCCGGTGGTGCCGTCCTGGCCCGCGATGGCGATGCCTTCGCTCGCGACATCGCCATGACCTTCAGCATCGCGTTCTGCTGTGACATCAGGCTCGCCCAGGCGCCCTGGCGGAAGCGGTAGTGGTCGCGGCGGCTGCCGGGGGCGGGGACGCGCTCGACGAGGCCGATCGGGATGAGCCGTTTGACGGCGGTGGAGAAGGCGCCGGAGCTGATCGACAGCCGTTCGCACAGGTCGGCGGCGGTCATGGAGTCCTGCTCGGTGTACAGCAGGGCGGTCATGACGCGCGCCGTCGTCTTCTGCATGCCGCCCTGGGCCAACGTCAGCGCCAGCTTCTCGGCCGCCTCGCGCAGTTGCTCGTCCCTGCTCACCTAGCGACGATTACCAGCTCTTCGAATGTTTACAGATCTCTGAAAGTTCTATACAAAAGAAGAATGATGAAAGACGTTGTCGCCGGCGCTCACGGCATGAGCGGCGAAACCTGGAAGCGGCACGCGAACCCGTGGAGCGTGTGGACCCGCTTCGCCGCGATCCCCTTCTTCGAGCTGGCCATCTGGAGCCGCGAATGGATCGGCTGGTGGTCGCTGGCCGGGCTGGCTGTGGTTTTGGCCTGGCTGTTCTGGTTCAACGTGCGGATCTTCGGCCCCGTGGGCCCGGACAGCTGGGCGGCCCGCGGCATCTACGGCGAGCAGCTCCACGTCGAAGGCAAGCTGCCCGGCGAACACCAGGTCGTGCTGAGACTGCTGATCGTCGCCGGGCTCGTCGGGTTCGTCCTGATCGCCTGGGGGCTCATCGCCTTGCAGATCTGGCCGCTCGTGCTGGGCACCGTCCTGCTCGTACTCGCCCAGTTGTGGCGGATCGACCGCTACGGCCTGCTGTACGGCCGGCGGGAGAACGAGGGCAGCTGAGCGAGCCGTACGGCCAGAACGGTGATCCAGCAGAACCCCACCACCAGCGACAGGTGCTCAAGCAGGCCGGCGGGCGCCGGTCGCCACAGGCCGAGCGTGTCGAGCCGGTAGGCGATGCCGGCGGCGAAGGCGAACGCGATGACCAAGGCGCCGGAAATCCGCATGAAGCGGCCGGTTCCGGGCAACTGTCGGGCCAGTGCGAACGCGCCGCCGGCGAGCCCCGCGAACAGGGCGAGCCCGGCGACCTGGTGAACGCGCCCGGCCGTGGTGAGACCTTCCGGCAGACCGGGCGGGTAGCCGAGCGCGGGGTCGGTGGGCACCAGCCCGCCGACCGCGAGCCCCACGGCCGCGATCGCCAGGAACGCCGGTCCCCAGGCGGCTCCGCGCCCGCCGGGCGGCAGGGTACGGCGCAGCCCGAGCGCGAACAGGCCGAGCAGCACGGCGGCGAGCAGGAAGTTGCCGGTCTGCAGCCAGGCCCGTTCACCGGTGCCGAGCTGGCTGGCCCCGTGATGCCACAGGCTGTATCCGGGCCGGGTGGCGCCGTCGATCCACAACACGGCCAGGAACACCGGTCCGGCGACGAGACCGCAACGCAGCAACGACATGGGGAAGACCTCCCGTTTCTCCGCACGCACATCCGCGTCGCGGGCCGACCAGACTTCCCGGCTCACCTCTTGCTGGATACACAGAATTTAACCCATACTAAAACTCATGAAAAGAGAGGAAGACGAGAAGCTGCTGGAGTGGGCCGAGCAGGTGGCCATGTACCTGGCCCGCGACGGCGTGCCGCCCATCGCCGGGCGCATCCTCGGCTGGCTCATGGTGTGCGACCCGGCCGAGCAGTCCGCCGCGCAGATCAGCGCCGCCATCGGCGCCAGCCGCGCCTCCCTCACCCTCAACCTGCGGCTGCTGACCGGCATGAGCTTCCTGTCCTGGCGCACCCGGCCGGGTGATCGAACCATGTACTACCGGATGGCCGACGACGCCTGGCACGCCGTGGTCCGCAAGCAGATCGCCGGGATCACCGCCTTCCTCGACATCACCCATCGCGGCCTCGACCTGGTCGGCCCGGACGGCGAGCGAGCCGCCCGTATCCGTCAGGCACAGGCCACCTTCACCTGGATGGCCGAGGTGTTCGACAACGCCCCGCCCCTGGACGAGTCGTGACCGGCCGCGCCATCGTGATCGGTGCCGGCATCGGCGGCCTGGCCGCCGCCCTGGCCCTGCGCCGCATCGGCTGGCAGGCCACCGTGCTCGAACGCGCACCCGAGCTGGGCGAGATCGGCGCGGGCATGTCTCAGGCTCCCAACGCCCTGCGCGCCCTCGACGAGCTCGGCGTCGGCGAGCAGGCCCGCCAGGTGGGCGTGTCCACGTTCGCCACCGCCAACCTGCGCACCCCCAACGGCCGCCACCTGCAGCGTGCCCACCCCGGCGACGTGTCGGCGCTGCTCGCCTTCCACCGCGCCGACCTGCACCGCCTCATGATGGAGGCGCTACCCGCCGACTGGATCCGCACGGGCACCGAGGCCACCGTCATCAGCCAGGACCGTGACGGCGTCGCCGTCGGGGAGCTGAGCGCCGATCTGGTCATCGCCGCCGACGGCACCGGCAGTACGGCACGGCGCCTGCTCTGGCCCGATCATCCCGCACCTCGCTTTCTCGGCCGGACCGCCTGGCTGGGCGTCGCCCCGTTCGCCGGGCTGCCGGGCAGCATGACGCTGGGACCCGGCGCCTACTTCCTCATCCATCCCCTGTCCCGCGGCCGCGCGTACTGGGCCCTGGTGACCACAGCTGATCGGCCCGGCATCCGCTACGCCGAGGAGAAGGCTGAGGCGGCCCGCCGTACCCAGGACTGGCATGACCCGATCCCCGGCCTGATCGACGCCACCCCAGCCGAAGCGGTGATCCACATCGACATCCGCGACCTCGGCCCCCTGCCCACCTACGTCAATGGCCGCGTCGCGCTCCTGGGCGACGCCGCGCACGCGATGAGCCCCGACCGCGGCCAAGGCGCCGGCCAGTCGATCGAGGACGCCGTCGTCCTGGCCGCCGCCCTCGCCACCGAGCCCACCGTTCAGACGGCGTTGCGCCGCTACGACGCTGATCGCCGCCCCCGCACCCAAGCCACCGCACGCGCTGCCCGGGCGGACGGCCGCCGCGCCACCTCCCGCGCCGCCCACCGGGCCCTGACCACCATGATCCGCCTCACTCCCGCAGCCCTGTGGCGTCGCGGCATCGCCCCAGATGCCAATCCCACCTGGCGCTGGCGCCCACCTCGGCTCGGCTGATCCCGTGAAGGCAGGCGCTCTCAGGTGCCGTTGAGGGCGACATCGACGCAGCCGTCGACGAAGGTGTCGTCGACCTCGAAGCCGGGGCCGAACACGCTGAACCAGATCGGGCCGACGATCCGGGTGATGAGCGTGTCGGCGTCCACCGTCGCGGGCAGTTCGCCGCGGCTGACCGCCCGCTCCAGGATGGGCCGCACGGCGGCGTATCGGTGCCGCCAGTAGTGGTGGCCGACCTCGGCCATGGCGTCGTGATGACGGCCGGCGGCAAGAGCCGCCATCAGCGTACGGCTGGCCGGGTGCACGATGACGTCGCGCACCTGCCTGGCCAGCGCCACCAGGTCGCCTCGCAGCTGTCCGGTGTCGGGCACCGTGATCCGACCGCCGGTCAGGCTCGCCAGCGCGTCGGCCAAGAGCGCCTCACGCGTGCCCCACCGCCGGTAGATGGTCGACTTGTGCACCGCGGCCCGGGCCGCGATGTCCTCGATCGTCAAAGCGGCCAGCCCGCGCTCGGTCAGGGCCGCGACGGTAGCCAGATGCACCGCCTGCGTGACGCGCGCGCCGCGTCCGCCGACCCGGCGCTGTGGAGGTGAGGCTTCCATGCGGCCACACCTTAATGCGACGGTTCGTTGCATGCAACGAACCGTCGCATTAACCTGGAAGCTCTTACCTGTGGAGGCATGATGGACGTCATCATCGTGGGCGCGGGGCCGGCCGGGGCAACACTGGCCCTGCTGCTGGCTCGCCACGGAGCGCGGGTACGGCTGGCCGAACGCGAACCCTCGGCAGGCGGCGTCTTCCGCGGCGAGGGCCTGATGCCGCTGGGCCTGGACGCCCTGCGGCAGGCGGGGCTCGGCGACCTGGTCACCCGCATCCCGCAGCGCACCGTCGAACGGTGGCGGATCTGGATCGACGGCCACGAAGTCCTGACCATCCCCGAGCCGGTCACCCAGCTCGGCGACCTGGCCTTCCGCGTCGCCTCACCGGCCGCCCTCCTCGACGGGATCATCGATCAGGCGCGCGCCTACCCGGGCTTCGCCTTCCACCCCGCCACCCGGTTCGCCGACGTGCTGCGCGACGGCCGCGGCCGCGTCACCGGCGCGCGCATGGTCACCACCGACGGCGCCGAGGACTGGGACGCCGACCTGGTCATCGGCTGCGACGGCCGGGGGTCGTCGGTGCGCACCAAGAGCAGCCTGGACCTGGAACGCGCCCCCGAGTCCTACGACGTGCTGTGGTTCAAAGCGCCCCCGCCGGTCCCCGCGCGGGATGGCTGCGACTTCCACATCATGGTCCGTTCCGGCCACCATCCGCTCGTCGCCTACACCTCCTGGGACGATCTGCTGCAGTGTGGCCTGATCATGCCCAAGGACGGCCTCGCCGCTCTCAGAGGCGACGACTGGCCGGACATCGCCGCCGCCTCCGCGCCCGATGAGCTCGCCCGTCACCTGCGGGCCCACCGGCAGCAGCTGGACGGGCCGGTCCGGCTGAACGTCCTCGTCGGCCGCGCCCCCTCCTGGAGCACACCCGGCGTGCTGCTGCTCGGGGACGCCGCCCACCCCATGTCCCCGGTCCGCGCCCAGGGGATCAACCTGGCACTACGCGACGCGATCGTGGCGGCCAACCACCTGGTTCCGCTCGCCTCCGGCACCTCGCCCGACCCGGCCGCGATCGATACGGCATGCCACGCCGTACAAGCCGAGCGCGAGCCCGAGATCACCCGCGCGCAGCAGCTTCAACGCCGCGAGGCACGCGGACAGGGCGACGCCCGATCGGCCAGTTGGCGTTATCGCCTGGCCAAGCGTGGCGCCGCTCTCCTGGGCGGCTACCCCTGGGCCCAGCGCGCCTGGCTGAACCGCCAGCACGAACTCCGCTTCGGTTCCACACCCGTCATCCTGAACCGCCCCACCGGCTGATCGTGTGCCTTCACACGCGGAGGGGCTCTACTCGTCCACAGTGAAACCGTCGAGTAGGGCTCGCGCGCCGGCCAGCAGTTCGTCCGCCGAGGCTCCGGCGCGCGAGCGCAGGTTGACCGCGTAGGCCAGCAGGGTCAGCGCCTCCGCCGCGGCGTCCAGGTTCAGCCCGGGCCGCACCCTGCCGCCGTCGTGTGCGGCCTGCAACTGGGCGCGCATGGCCGTCCGCAGCGCGTCGTGATGCTCGTGGAGGACCTGCCGGACCTCGGGTGAGGCGCCGCTCGCCGCCGCGTGCGTGTTGGTGATCAGGCAGCCCCAGCGTGCGTGCTCACCCGAACACCGCGCCGCCGTTCCCCTCGCGCCGCTGGCCATCGGGGCGGTCCTGATGGTCATGGCGTACGCGGGCGGCCACGTCTCGGGCGCGCACTACAACCCGGCCGTGACGCTGGCCGTACTGCTGCGCGGCCGGATCACCCTGGCCGACGCCGTGCCCTACTGGATCGCCCAGCTCGCGGCTGCGGTGGCGGCGGCGTTCGCGGCAACGTTCGTGGCCGGGCCCGCCCAGGTCCAGGCGCTCTCGCCCTCGGGGCGGGCGATCGGCGCGGCGCTGTTCACCTTCGCGCTGGCCTACGTGGTGCTCAACGCCGCCACCAGCAAGGACCACCCCGGCAACAGTTTCTACGGCCTGGCCATCGGGTTCACCGTCGCGGCCGGGGCGTTCGCGGTGGGTGGCGTGTCCGGCGCGGTGTTCAACCCGGCCGTCGCCGTGGGGGCGGCCAGCATGGGACTGCTGGACTGGTCCAAGATCTGGCTCTGGCTCGCCGCCGACCTCGTGGGCGGCGCGCTGGCCGGTGCCGCGTTCCTGGCTCTCAACCCCGACGACCGCTCCCGACGGAAGCCGCTCATGATCCCACCGCGTGAGTCACCGCAGCCGCCCGCGTCCGACGCGACATCGCCGCCCTGTCCCAGAACTGCACCCTCGATGGCGACCTGACCACCTGGGAGAACCTGCGCCTGCACGCCCGCCTGCACGGCCTTACCACCTAAGACGCCCGAACCCGCGCCCGCGACCTGCTCGACCGGTGGAACCACCTGGTGCGCACCTTCTCCGGCGGCATGAAACGCCGCCTGCAGATCGTCCGCAGCCTCCTGCACCACCCGAAGCTGCTGTTCCTGGACGAACCCACCGCCGGGCTGGAGCCCCGCTCCCGCGACCAGATCTGGACCCACCTGCACCAGCAACAAGGCCTGACCGTGTTCCTGACCACGCACTACCTGCACGAGGCCGAGCACTGCGACCGCATCGCCATCATCGACCGCGGCCGCCTCATCGCCTGCGACACCCCCGCCGCGCTCAAAGCCTGCATCGGCCACGACCGCATCCACCTGCGTACCAGCGACGACCACAGCGCCGCCCCCTGCCTGCGCGACACCTTCGCCCTCCCCGTCAGGCCGGACGGGCTGACCTTCACCGTCGCCGACGGCGCCGCGTTCGGCCCCCGCCTGTGCGCCGCCCTGACCGTCGAATCGAATCGGTCAGCTTCACCCGCCCCACCCTTGACGAGGTGTTCCTGACCCTGACCGGCCACACCGTCGACCACCCGCCACCCGCCACGGCACGGCAGGCAACGGCATGCCCATGACCAGCCTCCCCACCCTCGCCACCCGAGCCCTCGGCGCCCGAGCCGCGGCAGAGATCGGCGCCGCCGCCGCCATCTTCCAGCGCGAGATGCTGCTGTTCACCCCCGAACGGCTACGCCTGGCCCTGCTCCTGGTGCAGCCGGTCCTGCTCCAGACAGTGATGGGCGTCGGCCTCACCAACGTCATCCCCAGCGACCGCATCGGCGGGCAGTACCTGCTCTTCCTGTTCCCCGGAGTCCTGGTGATGACCGTCGTCACCCCGCCTTCACGGTCGGCTCCTCGCTCGTCGCCGACCGCCAGCGCGGCATCCTGCACGAGATGCTGCTGGCCCCCATCCGCCGGGAAAGCCTGCTGATCGGCAAATGCCTCGGCGCCACAGCTGTGGCCACCTGCCAAGCCACGTTGCTGCTCATCCTCGCCGGACTGTTCGGCATCCCCTACCAGCCGATCACCTTCGCCCTGGTGGTACTCCAACTGGCCATCACCGCGCTCGCCATGGCCGGCCTCGGCGCCCTACTCGCCGTCAGCATCCGCACCACCCAGACCTTCCACGCCGTCACCGGCCTCATCTCCCTGCCCCTGCTGTTCCTGTCCGGCGCCATGTTCCCGCTCACCGGCCTGCCCGCCTGGCCGCCGCCACCCCCCTCAGCCCCGTCAGCTACGCCGTCGACGCGATCCGCCACACCCTCACCACAGCACTACCCGGCCGCCAGCTATCTTCGCCGGGCCCACCTGGGCGGACTGGCGGCCCCCAGCCCTGCTGGAGACCACCCTCCTCGCCGCCCTCGGCATGCTCCTGCTACTGCTCGCCG
Source organism: Nonomuraea sp. NPDC059023 (assembly GCF_042740095.1). Taxonomy (NCBI): domain Bacteria; kingdom Bacillati; phylum Actinomycetota; class Actinomycetes; order Streptosporangiales; family Streptosporangiaceae; genus Nonomuraea; species Nonomuraea sp. NPDC059023. The sequence goes on from NZ_JBHYIO010000081.1 coordinate 8,463, forward strand.
CCCGCCGCTTCACCCGCCGCGGCCGCGTCGGGGGTTGAATGCTCTTGCCTCTGGTTCAGCAGTACTGGTAGAGAGTCGACGCCGTATACGGCTGAGGCTTTCAGGAAGGGAATCTGTCCGGGTTCGACCGCGAGCCGCAGACGCGGGAAACGGTAGATCAGTGCGGGCAGGGCGGTGCGGAGTTGCATGCGGGCCAGTTCGGCTCCGATGCAGCGGTGGATGCCGTGGCCGAAGGCCAGATGTGAGGTGGGTTTGCGGGTGGGGTCGAAGCGCTCCACGCTCTCGCCCAGTGCCAGATCCCGGTTGGCGCCGCTCAGCGAGCACAGCATGACATCACCGGCAGCGACCTGTACCCCGCCGATCCGCATATCTTGTGTGGCGAATCGGGGAAAGGCCACCTGTGCCACCGACAGGTAGCGCAGGAGTTCCTCGACGAACGGGCCGATGGCGGCGTGATCATCGCGGATCAGTCGGACGTGCTGCGGATTCTGCGCAAGGATCATGGCGCCGAGGGCCAGAGTGCTCGCGGGAGGATCTATCCCACCCGTCAGCACACCGTCAGCGAGCCCGGCCAGTTCGTGGTCGTCGATCTGGTCGCCGTGTTCTTTGATCAGCATGCCGATCAGCCCGTCATCCGGGCATGTCCGCTGCTTGTTGACGACGTCCAGCATGGCGGACATTGATTGCGATATCGCGCCCAAAGATGCGCCGGGGCCCTCGAAGAGGTCGAACCGTGCCTGGCTCAGCCGCTGGATGCCAGCGCGGTCCTCATACGGCACGCCCAGCAGTTCGCAGATCGTCAGCGTGGGAATCGGCAGGGCGAACGACCTCCACAGGTCGACCGGCTCGTCAGCGCGTTCCATGAGATCAAGGTGTTCGGCCACGATGGACGTGATCCGGGGAGCGAGCCTGGCCAACCGCCGCCTGGTGAACTCAGGGGTCAACAGGCTGCGTCGGCGAGTATGCACGGGTGGATCGGTGAGGCCGAGGCCGCCGGGGTTTGGTTGTGCCAGTCCGATGCCGTCTACCAGTGTGGTGAACTCGGTGCTGATTCCCTCGGTCTTGCCGAGTACGGCCTTAGCCTCGGCATAGCCCGTCACCAACCAGGCGTTGAACCCGAGTGGCAGCCGTAGCCGGCAGATCGGCTCACGTTCACGCAGGCTCTTCAGCTCCGGGACCGGATCCAGCCCATCGCGTCGGAGCGGCATCAGTGCGCGATCAGGGAGCCGGGAAAGATTGAAGCCGTGTTCTCCCGCCGCCCGTAGGAGAATACGTCTGCCCAGACTGGAAAGAATACGCGCCCGAAGTCTCATGATCGAGCACCTTCCGGAGAGGCCTGCAGAAGGTCGTGTCCCACCTGGGTGGTGCGGGAAAGGATCTCCATCTGTTCCCTCGCCTCTCTGGGAGCTGAGGAGCACCAGCCATGAGACATTGAGTAGTCGATCAATTGCATAGAGTAGCACGATCATGTGCCACTGCCGCGGCTCGCTCGGCCGGGGTGAGCTGGCGGGCGAAGGCCTCCTGCAACGTCCGCAACGCCAACGGCGCGGCGCCCGTCCAGCCCTGGCGCAGGAAATCGGGCACCGCCACCCCGGTAACGGCGCTTAAGTCTCCGGCGTGCGTGCCTTCGACCACCGCGGCGCGGGCGCGATGCACAGTCGCGACGTTGCCGCGGAAGTAGGCGAAGGCCTCCCGGTCGGTCGGGGTGAGTCCGTACGCGCGGCTGCCCGACTGCCCGCTCCCGGCCTCTGTCCCGGCCTTTGTCCCGGCTGCCGACGGCGGAGTCCTGCGGCTGATCGAGTCAGCGCCAGATCGTGCGCTCGGTGACCTTCAGGCCCCGGGCCGCCAGGCGGACGTGCTCGGTGGTCAAGGTGCCGTCCGTGTGCAACGCGGTCAGCCGCGGGACCGTGGCGGCGCGGCGTTCACGATCGACGGCCATAGCGGCCCTCCCGGCTACGGCGCCTCGCAGGGGGTCAGGTGTTGGGCGTGTCCCCTCTGCTCCCACCCCGCGACGCTGGGAGCAACGCACCCGAACGGACCGTAGCAGGATAACTACGGATCGTCTCGAAATTCGGTACACCGCGCCATGGCGGCTGGAGCCGGCCCGGTGTGCGCGGGGCTGACCGGGGCCGCTCACCGCCAGGGATGGTCAGGCCAGCTGATCCACGTCTCGACCGAGAGGTTGTCAGCTTCGGCATCCGTCAGCACCGCGCAGGCTTCGGCCGCAGCAACAACCGCCCAGACATCCCGGGGACTACCGCCGGTGGGGATCTTTTCGCTGGATGGCGAGGAGGAACGCCGGCCCCAGATCGCCACGCCGCAAGCCCGCCCACCGGACCGGTGGGCGGGTAGTGGCAGACGATGGTCAGGACGTGGCCTGGTCGCCATAGCCGTAGGTGACGACCACGGTCCCGTCCGGCTTACGCAGGCTGCCGGTGTCGCCCTTGTCGTTCCAGATGGAGCTCTTCATGCCGAAGGAGAAGCCGCCCCACTCGGGGTGGATCTCGTTGGTGTAAACACGCAGCCGGTAGCCGCACATCATCGTGAAGTCGGGGAAGGTGAAGTCCTGGCCGGCCTCGCCGGCGTTGACCGTCCACCCCTTGAGGTTGACGTAGGCGGCGCCGAGGTTCTGGATCTCGATGTACTCATCGCCCTGCCCGGTGGCCTGGCCTCGGAAGTTCACCGTGGTGATCCGTAGGTCGACCTTGTCGGAGCGGCACATCACCGCCATCACCCGGACCGAGGTGTCCGTGCCTTCGGGACAGCTCGCGGCCACGCCGGGGCCGCCCACAGCCATCACGAGCGTGGGTGTGGGGTCCTGGCCCTCCTTCAGCAGCCGGGTGGGCCGCAGCCGGTAGGGGACGCCGTCGATGGTGATGGGCTGGCCGACGTCGCCGCCACCCAGGCAGCTGAGGATGTCGTCCATCGGGCCGTTCAGGTCGGGGGTCTCCTGGTGCTCGAAGCCCAGCACGAAGCTGAGCTCGCCACCCCCGTCTCGCACCAGCTTGGACAGCAGCAACACCTGGAAGTCCGCGTTGGCGGTGGTGGGGCGGTTGGAATGAGTGAGAGTGCCGACCGCGAACTCGGTCCCGTCCACCGGCACCTCTACCGGACCGCCCTGGAAGCGGTAGGCGTTGGGCTCTCCTCCCTGCGGTGGCGTCCCCCAGGTGAGCCGGTCGGTGTTGTAGCCCTTGGCGTTCGGCGGCAGCGGCTTGGTCAACTTCTGGTTGTTCCACGTACCGGTGATGGTCGCTTTCGACATCGGAGCCCTCTCTCCTCGCCGTCACGGACAACGTCGGACCGCATGGGACGACTTCACCCGGCAGGGCACGTCTCGACACGACGATCCACTGACGCCCTTACTACGACCTTTACGGCTTATCGACACGCATTCAAGACACGCGAGGTGGCCTCATCTGGTCACCATGTGTCACCCATTGGGGATAAATGGGCTGCCCGGCGGCCAGATTGTTCTCGCGGACCTACCGAAGGGACTTGCACATGGTCTTATCGTCGCCCCGGTGCCGGACCGCGGTTCAACCGCCACGGGGACAGCGGCCTTCCAGCTCCGCGACGGCCGCTTCGTCGATCTTGCTGCCCACATCATCACCGAGCGGAGCCACCGCGTCGATCTGCTCCGCCGTGCCAGAGCATGGTTCAGCCGGTTGAACGGCCGTGAAAGCCGGCGCCGCGGGTTCACGGCGCGCTGACCGTTTGCCCTCCTGCCCAGGCTGGGAGATCTTGATGAGGGAACACCCTCTGAGAGGAAGACTCGCATGATCGGAAGTGGCACCGCCTGCCGGCTCCTGGCGGCGCTGCCCCTCGCGGCCGTACCTCTGCTCGCCAGTCCGGCCGCTGCCTACACCGCGCCCGCGACAGCCACCAGCGCCCACGGGACCTTGCAGTTGTCCACCACTTCCGGTTCTCCCGGCGACCCGGTGACCATCACTACACCATCACCAAGAACACCGCCAGCCCGGTGTACGCCGACGGCGAATTCAGCCGCAGATCGCCGGTGAGGTTCTTCGAGGACGACACCTCGTGCGCCGTCGTCTCCGGCCCCACCCCCACCACCTGCAAAATGACCAACAACACCTTCATCGTCGACTACCCGCAGACGAACAAGATCCCCGCCAACAGCACCGCGTCCGTCGTCATCAACACCAGTGTCGCCGCCGTGCCCCCAGCCGCCTGCCAACTGGCCTTCTTCAACCTGGCCTTCAACGGCACCAACGAGCCCTGAGCCCCGACCCGATCGTGTTCACCGTCCTCAACGAGGCAGATCTGGCTCTCGGGCTCACCGCGACCGGCGGCCCAGCTCTGTCGATGACGGTCGGCTACTCCCAGACCACCACCAACAACGGCCCCGCCACCGCGACCAGAGCCACCGTCACCACCACGCTGCCGCCCCAGACGACCGGCGTGAGCGGGTTGCCGGGAAACTGCTCCTACAACGCGACGGCCAAAACGGTCACCTGCACCCGGTCCGGCCTGGCGGCCTCTGCCGCCCAGACCAACAACTTCACCGCCCAGATCAGCACGCTGGCCCTCGGCTCGCTTCCCGCGTCGGCGGCCAGAACCAGCAGCAGCCCCTCCGACACCAACGCCTCCAACGACACCACTTCGGCGAACTGCTCTGCCCTGACCGGCCTCATCATCACCTGCTGAACCCTCCACGGTGTTCACGCCGCGACGGCGATGAAGCCGGTGTCAGGACACCTCGGCCGCGAACCGTCTCACGTAGCCGGCGAATGCGTCCAGGATCGAGGCTGGTTCCAGGCCGTAGCGCGGCAGATCGTAGTGGTGTGGTGAAGTCCCTGACCTGGGCACGGCACCGGCAGGGGGAGGGTGCTCGCCCAGCTGGGCGAGCACCCTGGCGATGGCCGATGCCGGGGCGTGTGTCAGTTCCGCGTAGGGGACGTCGATGAAGCGGGCGGGGTCTGCGTGCTCGCGTACGCGCATGGCCCGGGTCAGGGCCTGGGCCCAGATCTGCAGCCAGTCGCGCCCGAGGACTGTCAGGTCGACGAGGTCGGGGTCGGTGTGCATGCCCATGGTGGCCTCGGTCAGGCTGCACCAGGAGGGTAGGGCGACCAGCGGATCGCGGTGTACCCACACCAACGTCGCGTCCGGGAAAGCAGCCAGGAGCGCCCGCAGCGACCACAGATGGGCCGGGCATTTGAGTACCCAGCGCGACGGCGCGTCCTGGTTGTCGATGAACCGCAACTGCCGTCCGAGGTAGCGGTAGTCCTCGGCAGCCGCGTTGTCGGCGCGTTCGGCCAGCCAGGCCAGATAGCCGGGAACTCTGATGCGGGCGTGGTGGAAGAGGCCATGGGGAAGCAGGAAACTGCACTCTTCAGGCTGGCGCGCGTGCAGCGGGTGCATCGCGCGGGTGGCCGGAGCCAGAGCGCGCGAGGAGGCCACCGTCAGGCCCGCGCGCATCGCCCGCAGGCTCTGGCCTGTTCCAGCGGGCCGGGGGTCGAGCAGCTCAAACAGCATTGGTGCCCGGAGGCCTGGAGCGTCGGCCAGTAGCCTGTGCAGCAGGGTGGTGCCGGAGCGGGGCAACCCGATGACGAAGACCGGCCGCAGCGGGCGCTGGGCAAGACGGCCAGGCTGGGCCGCAACCCGCAGCCGGATCGCCAAGCGGCGCACCACGTCCTGGCGCAACGCCAGGCGGCCGATCGGTGAGAGGTCCTCAGCGGTGGTGAAGGCTTGCCACAGCACCGTCATGTCGTCGGTGAAGCCCTGGTCGAGGTGGTGATCGGACTTCTCCAGACTTCTGGCGTGCTCGGCCAGCGCGGCGAGGGGCTCCGCGTCCCTCCGCCGGGGTGCCCAGGTGCCGATGACCTTGTTGGCCACCGGAACCCAGGCCGCTCGCCGTCGCATCACCGCTACTCGGCGGTCATGAAGGTGATCTCGTCGGTGTAGACGTTCTTGCTGCCGCCGATGTGGCACCAAGCCATGCGGCGCCCGTCGGAAGCCACCGCGATGGCCTGGGGGGTGTTGCCGGTGCCGCCGTCCAGCAACTCCCATGGCGTCCACCCATGCGCGCCGTCCTGCCCGGACTGGTAGAGCTTTCCGTCCAGCCCTGTGTGGAAGACGATCACGTTGCCTCCGGGCCCGTTCGCTGCGGCCACGGCGTACTTGGTCTGGGCGGGCTGGGGGAACTTCTGCCAGCCCAGCCAGGTGTCAGCAGGTCGGCGGTTGAGGTAGACGATCTGGTCGGTGCCCACATGGAACACCAACAGCTCGCCGTCACGGGCGTAGGCCATCGCGACGGGCAGGGTCGTGGAGGCTCCCGGGATCAGTTTCCAGGCCATGTTCGAACTCCCTGCGGGGGTGTGCCGGAGCGGTCAGGCGAAGGTGATGGTGCCGACGGTGTAGATGCTTGAGACGGTGCCGAGCCCGAGCGTGCAGGTGAGGATGTCGGTGGCGGGGCCGCTCTGGTTGCTGATCACGCTGTCACCGGCGAACAGGCCGCCGCTGACCACGCCGGTGATGACGGAGGTGTAGACGGCGCCGGCGATCGTGGTGGTGTAGTTCAGGCTCAACGTGCTGGTCTGGCCGGTGTTCCAGGTGATGGTGGAGGTGGAGGCGCCCGAGCCGGCCAGGGTGAGGCAGCTGCGGTTCGGCACGACGAAGGAGCCGGTGAAAGTGCCCGACGTGATCGCCGGGACACTGACGGAGGTGCACGGACCGAACAGGTTGGTCGTCTTGATGGTGACGGTCTGCGGGCTGGTGCTCAGCGGCGGCGTGTAGGTGACCGTCGAACTGGTGGGCGGCAGGCACACCAGGTCACCCGGCACAGCCTGGGCCGGTGCCGCAGCGACCAAGAGTGCAGCGGCAGTGCTGAGGACGGTCAGGGCGGTGAGCACGGTGCGGATCACAGCAGATTCCTTCTCATCGGGCGGACCTGGTGCATGACTGTCGGGGCGCGCATCGGCCAACCGGGGGACGCGTGATGGACGACGGGGCAACCCGCCGGTGTGAGCCCCCGCCGGAGCCGACGCTCACACCAGAGCGTCCGGGAACTCCCTCATCTGACCCTCGCTCTGGGCGCCGCTCTTCTGCCCGGCGATGGCACCGTTCTTGAACAGCAGCATCGTGGGGATGGAGGGCACCTGGTAGCGGGGAGGGGTGGCCGGATTCTCGTCGATGTTGAGGGCCGCCATGGTGACCCTGCCAGCGTAGTCGGCAGACAAGTTCTCCAAGATCGGCGTCATCAGCTTGCACGGCCCGGCCCATTCGGCCCGGAAGTAGGCCAGTACAGGCTTGCCGGCGTTGACCACGTCGGCGTCGAAGGAGGCATCGGTGACAGTGAGGAGAGGCAACGCGGGACTCCGATCCGCTGCGACCAGCCATGGTGAGAGACCAACTTCTTGACCATCGCACGCGCGACAAACATGTCAAGGATGAGGACGCCTGCCTACGCATCCGAGCACGTCCCCGCCCGCCCGGTAGATCAGGATTGCTCCGGACCATGCCCCAGGGTGTCGGGATTAGAAGGTTTCCCGACGGGCGCCCGGAAGGCCCAGCAGGACCCCCGAAAAAACGGACACTGGGTGACGAAATATGACGACTGGCGGGCGGTTTCCCCTGCGAATTGACGACAGGATTTTGCGACAGGAAAACTAGGGCTCCAGCCACCTCCCGAGGAGAACCCGGTGCAGATCGTCTACGCGCGCGTCTCCACCGCGACCCAGTCTCTCCTCCGCCAGCGGCACATTCTCACTGAGGCCGGCCTCCTCGTCCGCACCGAGGGCGTCGCCGAAGGGTTCCGTCCCGCCGACGGCGTCCTGCTCTTCGAGGACCCCGCTACCACCTCGAAGGTCCCGGCGCTGGAGCGGCCCGCGTTCGCGAAGGTCGCCGCCGCCGCGCACCCCGGCGACACCCTCACCGTCTCCGAACTCTTCCGGCTCTGCCGCGACCTGATCGACATCTACAACGTCCGCGCCTGGTGCCAGGCCCGAGGCGTCATCCTGCGCGTCCTGTCCGGGTCCCTTTCGAACTTCCACGACCTGGCCGCCAACGACGCGACCACGGACCTGCTGATCAACGTCATCACGGCCGTGGGCCAGTTCCAGCGCGACATCCAGAACGAGCTCACGGTCGAAGGCGTCGCGGCCGCCGAGACCGAAGGCCGCTACCGCGGCCGGCCACCCGCCCTCACCGGAGCCGACCTCCAAGACGTCCGCTCGACCTACACCGACCAAGGCGCCTCGATCGCCGCCCTCGCCCGCGCCCACGGCGTCAGCCGCGCCGCCATCCGAACCGCCCTGGCCGATCTACTACCCGACCCCAGCGTCCCCGCTTCCCGACCCTCCTGACCAACACACAGTCACCACCATCACCCACAGCTGCTTTGGGGCTGGGGCCACGTTCGGGAGCGGAGGGCCAGCTTGAACAGGTGCGTTCGGCGTTCACCGACGATGGCACTTCGATCGCGGCTCTCGCCCGTGCGCATGGAGTGAGCCGGGCCGCCATCCGAACTGCGCTGACCGGGCTACTGCCGGGCCAGCCGGGTCCTCCCTCGCCTATCCCGACCAAGGGCCCTGCCGGAGCGTCGAGCTAAGTTACTCGCCGGTACCGCCACGGCTGTCCGCAGGTTCCTCAACCCCGAAGCAGCAGATCAGTTTCACCACCGACCGCGCCGAGGCCATCGCCGAGCGCCGAGGCGGCCATCGCCGCCGTCCGGGACATGGCCACTGGCGCCGCCCTGGACGACGCCAAGCTGGCGGCGTTCATGGACGAGAACGGCAAGCTCCTGTGAGCCGCCGCCGTGATGAGACGGGCTGGACCCGCGCCGAGCGCGACGTCGCCGAGGTGATGATCTGGCTGCGCAGCAACCACGGCCGCGAGGTCAGCTACGCAGACATCGCCGTCGGCGTTGGCATCAAGGATGGCGCCCGCCTGCGGCGGGCCGTCAAGGTCGCCCGCGTGGTCGCGGCCAACCGGGGCGATCGCCTGGAGAAGTTCCTGCCCTCACAAAGCCCCGCCCAGCGCAGTGGGCGGCGCCGGGTCTTCGTCACCCGCTACATGCGACGCGGCCTGGGCGATGAGTTCGGCGCCCGCGACGCGATGTCCGCTGCCCGCACCGCGATGACCGCGATGAAGGACATGCACCGCGCCACGACCTTTGAGGCCGGCAACGACAAGTCGATCGCCCGCACGGAGTTCGCCACGATGGCCACGGCCGTCGACGAAGCCATCGCCAAGGTCTCCGGCATCGACAAGGTCGGCCCCCAGGTGGTCAAGCACGAGAACACCGGTCTGCTCGCCCAAATGATCGCCGAGATGGAAGCCCGCCTGACCGAAACCATAGGCTGACCAGGAAAGACCACTCTCTCGGGACACGCTTCAGTCCCGCCCTCTCCGCACGCCCAGGCAGCCCCGCCAGCTGAGCCCACCGGCGCAGCCTGACAGGATCGTGGCCCATGATTGACGACTTCGCGAAAAATATCGTGCACGAGAGACTGCGGCGGGACCGCCAGGCGTTGCTCTGGAAACTCGACGGCTTGTCCGAATGCGACGCCCGCCGACCTCTGACAGCGACCGGGACCAACCTCCTTGGCCTGGTCAAACACGTGGCCAACGTCGAGGCCAGATACTTCGGCGAGGTCTTCGACCGCCCTTCCCCGGAACCGCTGCCCCGGTGGCAGGACGCCGACGGCAGCGAACATTGGGCGGCCGAGGACGAGACCCGCGAACAGATCATCGGGTTCTACCAGCGCACGTGGGAACGCTCCGATGCGACGATCAACGAGCTCCCCTTCGACGCCCCCGGCCACGTCCCATGGTGGCCGGAATCGACACCAGCCCGGCACACGAACCTGTTCGCGATCATGCTCCACGTCCTGAGCGAGACCGTCCGACATGCCGGACACGCCGACATCCTGCGCGAAGGACTCGACGGCCGGACCGGGGCGCGCGCCGAACACGGGGAGCAGATCGACGAGGAAGCCCGCGCAGCCTACCGCGCGAAGATCGAGCAGGCCGCCAGGACGGCCGCGCAAATCACGGCTTAACCACAATCACGCCACCGTGACCCCCGCCAGCGGCGGGGGTCACGGTCCACCTTTGCCCCACCAGCAAGATCACTTAAGGGCCAAATGTCGGAGTGCCGCGACGCGCCCTGATGACCTCAAGGCGCTGTCCACACCCTCAGTTCCTTCTTGGGTCCGGGGCTAAGTTCGGCCAACTTGGCGCACTTGAAAGAAGAGATCATCCTCCTCTGACCTGCTGGAAGGGTCCTCCAACCCTAGATAACGAGAGCCGCGGCCCCGGCTATTCGGTCCGTCTGGTGGCCCCGCTCGCGCTTCACCGCGCCGTGCTGGAGCAAAGCGCTGCTCTTGCCGACAGTGCTGGCCCGGCCGAGCGCAAGGCGCACCGGGTGTACGCCGCTCGCATCACAGCCGCCGAGACTCCCCGAGCATGATCAACCTTTGTTGAGATCTGGCTGATCGGCTGATCAGGACTCTGCATCAGGCCTCTCACCAGCCCAGATCAACGCCGTTTGGGGCCTATGACAGCGTTCTTACTCGCGAGTCCCCGGCCGTCTCTGGACTCCGGAGGTACTCGGCCCGCCAGACGCCCTGACCGCGCGGGAACCCCCCGTGACAATATGAGTTTACCGTAACCAATATGTTCATATAGTATCCGGACTATGCGTTCAACCGATGATCGGCCGCCCGAGGACCTGACCGCCCGCGCCCGGATCCGGGACGCCGCCCTGGCCGAGTTCGCCGAGCGCGGCTTCAAGGGGACGACCATCAAGGCCGTCGCCGACGCCGCCGGCGTCTCCATCGGCCTGGTACAGCACCATTTCGGGTCGAAAGAGGGACTGCGGGCCGCCTGCGACGCCCATGTCCAAGACACCATGCTGGGCGCCGCGGGCCAGGTCCAGGACAGCTCCGACGTCACCCCCGAGTTCATCCGGGGCATGTTCGAGGCGAGCGAACTCAGCGTCCGCTACCTCGCGCGGGCCCTGGTCGAGGGCTCACCCGTCGCCGAGGCGATCTTCGACGAAGGCGCCGGTGCCGCCGAGCGGTTCCTGACGGACAACTGGCCCGACGACTTCCCCTCAGACGGGGCCACGACGCGCGAACGCGCCGCCGTGATGGCGGCGATGCACCTCAGCACGATCGTGCTCCACCAGCACCTGACCCGGCGATTCGGCATCGACGCGCTACACCGGGCCAA
>NZ_JBHYIO010000082.1:0-19643 GCF_042740095.1 Nonomuraea sp. NPDC059023
GCAAAAACTCATCATATTCCAGACGAGGTGTTGCATGAAATACTTCATGCACTGGCTTTTAACACACTGTTGAGTTCTCAAGAAACGGACGCGTTCTCGGCGTTCATTTCGTATTTCTATAGTTTCACCCGGTCTGCGTCCTGTCAAATCCGAAGAATTCGACGTTTCACAAATTCCGAGCAGCAAGAAACCCTCAAAAACGTACCGTGCCATCATGGGCGTGTCGAATCAACGGAGTTTTCCGGTGGCTCTACGCGTACCCGAGACGGAGTCTCAAGGGGCTTGTGCCCTGGGGCCCGTCCGCCTGACATGGCGTCCGGATCGCTCCCGGGGCGAAAACAAAGACTAGGTCGCGATCGGCCTGACGTCAAATCACCACGTCGGCGCGGCGCCGACCAGCTTCCTGACCTGCGCGGCCGACGTGAACACCTCGGCCCCCATCCCCACCTCCCGCGCCGCCCGCACGTTCGCCTCGCTGTCGTCGAGGAACAGGATCCGCTCCATGGGCACCCCGAGCTGCCCGGCCGCGACCTCGTAGGCACGCGGGTCCGGCTTGGCCACGCCGATCCGGCACGAGAAGGTCCGTGCGGCGAACCGCCGCAGCCAGTCGGTGCGCTCCCACACCGGCACCAGGTCCTCGATGATGTTCGACAGCAGGCCGAGCGTGCGGCCCTCGTCGGCCAGTTTGTTCACCAGCGCCACCATCTCGGGGTCGGACTGCGACCAGCTCTCCAGGTCCGCGGCGGTCAGCGCGGGCACGTCGGCGAAGGTGGTCCCGAGGCGCGCGGCCACGTTCTCCCAGTACGCCGCGCTGCCGAGTCCCGCGTCGTAGTCCGGCCGGCAATCCCAGTAGGCCGCCCAGAACCGCTCCCCCGGCACCCCCGCGAGTTCCACGAGCCGCTCGCGCGCCTGCTCAGTCTGCGTGCGGGCGATAACCCCATATAGGTCGAACAGAATCACATCGCTCATCTTTCGAGCGTATTCTTCCCCGGTGACTGCCACGATCATCCGCCCAGCCCCGCCGGCGACCCGTTCGTACGCCTGGCTCCCCTGGCCGATGGCCGCACTGGCAGCCGCGGTGGCGCTGTCCGGCTCCGGAGTCGCCTCGCTCAACGGCGACGAACTCGCCACGGTCAGCGCGGCCAGACGCTCCATCTCCGGATTGTGGGAGCTGTCGCAGCACATCGACGGCCATTTCCTGCCGTACTACGTCTTCATGCACCTGTGGGTGAAGCTCGGCACGGCGGAGCTGTGGCTGCGCCTCCCCTCGGCGCTGGCCATCGGCGTCGCCGCCTGGTTCCTGACCGATCTGGGCCGCCGCCTGCACGGCATGACCGCGGGCGTGACGGCCGCGGTGATCTTCACGGCGCTACCCTCCGTGTCCTATTACGGCGCCTTCGCCCGCTCGTACGCGTTCGCCGCCGCCGCGGTGGTCTTCGCCTTCTGGGCACTGCACCGGGCGATCGAGGAGCCGCGCCGTACCGGCCGCTGGGTCCTTTACGGCGGGGCGGTCGCCCTGGTCTGCTGCACCCATCTGTTCGCCGTGCTCACGCTGCCCGCGCATCTGCTGCTCGCGCGCGGCGCGACCTGGTCGCGCATGCTGGCGGCGCTCGCCATAGGCGGCCTGCCCGCCGTCGCCCTCGGCCTGATCGGGTACGGCGAGCGCCACGCGATCAGCTGGATCCCGCAACGCGGCCCCGACGTGCTGCTGAAGTTCCCCAAGATGGCGGCGGACTCGATGGAGGTCGGCCTGCTGCTGTTCGCGGTCGCCCTGCTCGGGGCGGGACTGACCTGGCGCCTGAAGGAGAGCCCCGCGCTGCTGGCCTGGCTGGTGCTGCCGCCGGTCCTGTTGCTGGCGGTCTCCCATCTGGTGACACCTGTGTACGTCGACCGCTACCTCTTTGTCACCACTCCGGCGCTGGCCCTCCTGGCTGGCCTGGCCGCGGCCAGTGTGCCGCGCCTGCCCGTCGTCGCGGGCGCCGTGCTGGCCGGGGTGACGATCGCGCTGGCCGTACCGGCGCATCTGGACGTGCGCGACTACAACGGGCGGTACGCCGACTTCCCCGGAGCCCTCGCCAGGATCAAGACGCGGCCCGGCGACGCCCTCGTCTACGGCCAGAGCTCCGAACGCAAGGGCGTCCTCTACTACGCCACCAAGCCCCTGCCCGACGACGTGCTCCTGGCCTCGCGGGAGCCGGAGGCGCACGGCTTCGCCTGGCCCGAGCGCGACGACGTCACCGCCGCGCTGGAAGGGCGCGAACGCGTCTGGATGTTGTGGCGCGGGGCGAAGACGGCGAAACTCCCGCGGATCGCGGCGGTACGGGCGGCGGGCTTCGAACAGGCCACCGTCTGGCATTCGGCCGAGATCCCCGGCATCACCGTCGCACTGTTCACGCGTCGCTGAACACCGTTGAACTCGCGCCCGACCGGCGCGACGCGCCGTTCCAGCTCTTCGAGGCCGCGCAGCCCGCGGCACGTGCCATGGGACTGAAGGGCGCGAAGTCACCGGAAGTTTCGCGATTGTTGGCACAATCGGTGGTTTCGGTCCTTACCATAATCGCCGCGGTGATCGACCGGTGAGAGTCTCCGGCGATGGCGCCGCAGGGAGTTCCACGTGCGAAAGATCGCAGCGACCACGCTCGCCGTCCTGACCCCTTTCACCGGAGCGGAAGCGAGCGCGGCCACCGCCGCCGACCACCGTCCGGAGCGTTCGCAGGTCGTCGTCATCGGCCACCGTGGCTCGGCCGGGCACCGCCCCGAGCACACCCAGGGCAGCTACGAGCTGGCGGTGGCCATGGGCGCGGACTGGATCGAGCCCGACCTGGTGCCGACCAAGGATCACGTGCTGGTCGTGCGGCACGAGAACGAGATCTCCGGCACCACCGACGTCTCGGCACGGCCGGAGTTCGCCGGGCGCAGGACCACCAAGGTCGTCGACGGGCGCAACGTCACCGGCTGGTTCACCGAGGACTTCACGCTGGCCGAGCTCAAGACGCTGCGCGCCGTGGAACGGCTGCCGGCCGTCCGCCAGCGCAACACCGTCTACAACGGCTACTACCAGGTCATGACCTTCCAGGAGGTGCTCGACCTGGCGAAGAAGCTCTCCAAGAGGTACGACCGGGAGGTCGGCGTCTTCCCCGAGACCAAGCATCCGACCTATTTCCGCTCGATCGGCCTGCCGCTGGAGGAGAAGCTGATCGAGACGGTCCGGCGCAACGGTCTGAACCGGCCCCGCGGGCCCGTGGTGGTGCAGTCGTTCGAGCCGTCGAGCCTGAAGCGGGTGGCCGGCGCGCTGCGGGTGCCGTTGTGGCAGGCGCTGGGGACGACGGGCCAGCCGTACGACCTGAAGGCGGCGGGCGACCCGACCACCTACGCCGACATGATGAAGCCCGAGGGACTGGCGAAGATCGCCGGCTACGCGCAGTGGATCGGCCCGGACAAGTCCTCGGCCATCCCCCTGAACCCCGACGGCAGCACCGGCGCGCCCACCTCGCTCGTCTCCGACGCGCACAAGGCCGGGCTCAAGATCGGCGTCTACACGTTCCGGAGCGAGAACCAGTACCTGCCGCTGCAGCTACGGCGCGGGAGCGTGCCGACCGAGCACGGTGACGCGCTGGCGGAGTACCGGGCGCACATCGAGCTGGGCGTGGACGCGTTCGTCACGGACTACCCGGACACGGCGGTATTGGCGCGCGGGGAGCGTACCCGCCCGAACGGGCAGACGCCGGCCGACCAGCTCGCCCCGCTCAACGCCGACGAGCCCGAGGAGGGCCGGCACTAGACGCGGCGAAAGGCGGGCCCTTCCGCGAAGGAAGGGCCCGCCCGCGTTCAGCCGACCTCGACGCCGCCGATCGACTTCTTGCCGCGGCGCAGCACCAGGAAGCGCCCCTGCAGCAGATCCTTGGCCTCGGGCACGTACGCCTCGTCGGTGATCTTCACGTTGTTGAGGTACGCGCCGCCCTCCTTGACCGCGCGCCGCGCCGCCGACTTCGACTCCACCAGTCCGCTCTCGGCCAGCAGGTCGATGAACGGGGCCCCGAGCGCCGGCACGGCCGCCTTGGGCACCTCCGCCAGCGCCGAGCCGAGGGTGGCCGCGTCGAGCTCCTCCAGCGAGCCCTGCCCGAACAGCGCCTTGGACGCCGCCTGCACCTTGACCAGTTCCCCGGCCCCGTGCAGCAGCGTGGTGAACTCCTCTGCCAGCGCCCGCTGCGCCTCGCGGGCGAAGGGCCGCTCGGCGACGGACTTCTCCAGCTCCTCGATCTCCTCGCGCCCGCGGAAGCTGAAGATCTTGAGGAACTTCACGATGTCGCGGTCGTCGGAGTTGAGCCAGAACTGGTAGAAGGCGTACGGCGAGGTCATCTCGGGGTTGAGCCACACCGCGCCGCCGGCCGTCTTGCCGAACTTGGTGCCGTCGGCCTTGGTGATCAGCGGCACGGTCAGGGCGTGCACGTGCGAGCCCTCGACCCGCCTGATGAAGTCGACGCCCGCGGTGATGTTGCCCCACTGGTCGCTGCCGCCGAGCTGCAGCGTGCAGCCGAAACGGCGGTAGAGCTCCAGGTAGTCGTTGGACTGCAGCAGCTGGTAGCTGAACTCGGTGTAGCTGAGCCCCTCACCGGCCAGGCGGGCGGCGACCACCTCGCGCGCCAGCATGCGGTTGACCGGGAAGTGCTTGCCCACGTCGCGCAGGAAGTCGATCGCCGACAGCTCGGCCGTCCAGTCGAGGTTGCTGACCATGACGCCGCGCGCCTCGTCGGACAGGTCGAGGAAGCGCTCCACCTGCACCCGGATCTTCGCCACCCACTCGGCCACGACCTCGGCCGGGTTGAGCGCCCGCTCGGTGCTGCGCCCTCCCGGGTCGCCGATCAGGCCGGTGGCGCCGCCGACCAGGCCGATCGCCCGGTGGCCCGCCTGCTGGATCCTGGCCAGCGTGAACAGCGGAACCAGGTTGCCCACGTGCAGGGAGGGCGCGGTCGGGTCGAACCCGCAATAGGCCGTGATCGGACCGGTCGCCAGCGACGCGCGCAGGGCGTCGAGGTCGGTGGACTGCGCGATCAGGCCGCGCCAGGCGAGGTCATCGAGAATGTCGGTCACGATCTCGGCTTTCCGGGTAGTGGATGTCGGTCCCAGCCTGCCCGATCCATACGGATGAGCGCCACTTGGATACGCTCGGTCTCCATGTGGAAGGTCCGTCGCGAGCTGGCCGCTCTCAAGATCCTAGGGGCTGTCGTGTGTGCGGCTCTCGCCGTGTACTGGTGGCTGGCGGGAGACACCCGCGGGGTGATCCTCGCCGTCCCCGCGACACTGCTGGTCGGCGCCATGGCGCTGCGCGATCTCCTGGTCCCGGTACGGCTGCGCGCCGACGAGAGCGGCATCACCGTCGTCCACGGCTACGCCGGCCACCGGCACGTGCCGTGGGAGCGGATCCAGGACGTCAAGGTGGATGTGCGCACCCGGTTCGGCCTGCGCAGCGAGATGCTGGAGATCGACACCGGCGACGGCCTGCACATCTTCAGCCCTCACGAGCTGGGCGCCTCCCCCACCGAGGTGGCCGCCGCGCTGCGCCGCCGGGGGACGTGAGCCTTGTAGGGCGAGACGGTCGGGTCGCCGTCGATCCAGAACCGCCACGGCACCTCTTTGGCGGTGGAGATCCCGGTGCGGGGCCCTGACCGGACGAGGGTGCGATCGGGCGGTTCGCCCGCCAGCACGGCGAGGGTGCCGGATCCGGTGCGGATCGCGTCGCGCCCGTTGTGCTCGCGGTGCAGGCCGAGCGCGACCGCGAGCCGGGCGGGGCCGCGCGCGAGGTCGCGGTCGGGCATCCGCCTGGCGGCCGGGCCGGTGGCGCCGCGCCGGGCTCGCGAGATCTCCATGCCGTCCACGATCTCGCCTGCGCGCAGCAGCACCGCCGAGCCGTGCTCCTCCGGCAGGCAGACCAGGTTGGCGCAGTAGTGCATGCCGTAGGTGAAGTACACGTACAGGTGGCCGGGCGGGCCGAACATGACCGCGTTGCGCGGCGTCTTGCCGCGGTAGGTGTGGGCCGCCGGGTCCTCGCCCGGCCCGCCGTACGCCTCGACCTCGGTCAGGCGCAGGGAGACGGGGCCGTGCACGAGGACGCGCCCGAGCAGGTCGGGCGCGACCTCGTGGGAGGGCCGGTCGAAGAAGGAGCGCGGCAGCGGCTTCAGGATCCGGCCGCCCATGCCGCCTGCGCGTCGACCGCCTCCCGCAGCGCGACGAGCTGGTCGCGCACCCGGTCGGGCGCGGTGCCGCCGGGCGCCTTGCGGGCGGCCAGGGCGCCGGGGACGCTGAGGACGTCGCGCACGTCGGGGGTCAGGTGCGGCGAGACCTTGAGCAGGTCCTCGTCGCTGACGTCACCGAGCTCGACGTCGTTGACCTGGCAGTAGACGACCAGGTGGCCGACGGCCTCGTGCGCCTCGCGGAACGCGACGCCCTTGCGGACCAGCAGCTCGGCCAGGTCGGTGGCCAGGGCGAAGCCGTCGGAGGCGGTGGCCTGCAGCCGGGCGGTGTTGACCCGCATGGTGGCCACGAGCCCGGCCATCGCGGGCAGTACGAGCAGGAGCGTGTCGACGGAGTCGAAGACCGGCTCCTTGTCCTCCTGCAGGTCGCGGTTGTAGGTGAGCGGCAAGCCCTTCAGCACGGTCAGAAGGGAGACGAGGTTGCCGATCAGGCGGCCGGACTTGCCGCGGGCCAGCTCCGCCACGTCGGGGTTCTTCTTCTGCGGCATGATCGAGGAGCCGGTGGAGTAGGCGTCGTCCATCTCGATCCAGCGGAACTCCTGCGAGGCCCACAGGACGATCTCCTCGCCCAGCCGCGACAGGTGCATGCCGATCATGGCCGCGTCGAAGAGGAACTCGGCGGCGAAGTCGCGCTCGGCGACGGCGTCCATCGAGTTGGGGGCGGCGGAGGAGAAGCCGAGCTCGTCGGCGACCGCCTCGGGGTCGAGCGGGAGCGAGGAGCCGGCCAGGGCTCCGGCGCCGAGCGGGGAGACGGCGGCGCGCTTGTCCCAGTCGGTGAGGCGGTCGATGTCGCGGGCGAAGGCGTGCACGTGGGCGAGCAGCTGGTGGCCGAAGGAGACCGGCTGGGCGTGCTGCAGGTGCGTCATGCCCGGGGCGGCGGTCTCGGCGTGCTGCTCGGCCTGCGCCATGAGCGCCGTCTCCAGCTCCACGAGCCTGAAGACGATCGTGCGCGCGTGGTCGCGCAGGTAGAGCCGCAGGTCGGTGGCGATCTGGTCGTTGCGCGAGCGTCCGGCGCGCAGCTTGCCGCCGAGGGCGCCGAGCCGTTCCAGCAGGCCGCGCTCCAGGGCGGTGTGCACGTCCTCGTCGGCGACGGTCGGCCGGAACTCGCCCGACTTGCAGGCGCGCTCCAGGTCGTCGATCGCGCCGATCATGCGCTCGAGCTCGTCCTGCGTGAGCAGCCCCGCCTTGTGCAGGACCCGCGCGTGCGCCCTGGACGCGGCCAGGTCGTACGGCACGAGCCGCCAGTCGAAGTGCACGCTCACCGACAGCCGGGTCAGCGCGTCGGCCGGACCACCTTCGAAGCGTCCGCCCCACAGCCTCATCGGCTTACCATCACTCACCGTCAGCTCCTCAATCTCCACAGCGAAGTCCTCCGCGACCATAGTGCACCTCAGGCCCGCTCGGCGTCCCGGGCGGCCGCGATCTTCGCGGGCAGCGAGAACAGCTGGACGAACCCCTTGGCCAGGGACTGGTCGAAGGTGTCGCCGGTGTCGTAGGTGGCCAGGGAGAAGTCGTACAGCGACTTCTCCGAACGCCGGCCGGTGACCACGGCCTTGCCGGCGTGCAGCGTCATCCGGATGTCGCCGGTGACGTACTTCTGTGCGTCGTCGATGAGCGACTCCAGGGCGTCCTTGAGCGGCGAGAACCACAGGCCGTCGTAGACGAGTTCGCTCCAGCGCTGGTCCACGCCCCGCTTGAAGCGCGCCAGGTCCCGCTCGACGGTGACGTTCTCCAGCTCCATGTGCGCGGCGATGAGCGCGAGGGCGCCGGGCGCCTCGTAGACCTCGCGCGACTTGATGCCGACGAGCCGGTCCTCGACCATGTCGATGCGGCCCACGCCCTGCGCGCCGGCGCGCGCGTTCATCTCCGCGACGATCTGGTACGGCGTCAGCGCCCGCCCGTCGAGCCTGACCGGCACGCCCGCCTCGAACGTGATGACGACCTCGTCGGCCGCGCGCGGCTGGGCCGGGTCGGCGGTGTAGGAGTAGACGTCCTCGGTGGGGCCGTTCCAGATGTCCTCCAGGAAGCCGGTCTCGACGGCGCGGCCCCACAGGTTCTGGTCGATGGAGAACGGGTTCTTCTTGCTGGTCTCGATCGGCAGGTTCTTCGACTCGGCGTACTCGATGGCCTTGTCGCGGGTCCAGGCGAAGTCGCGGGCGGGCGCGACGACGCGCAGGTCCGGGGCGAGGGCGGCGAGGCCGGCCTCGAAGCGGACCTGGTCGTTGCCCTTGCCGGTGCAGCCGTGGGAGACGATCGTGCCGTTGAAGCGCTGGGCGGCGCTCACCAGGTGCTTGACGATGAGCGGGCGCGAGAGCGCGGAGACCAGCGGATAGCGGTCCATGTAGAGGGCGTTGGCGCGCAGCGCGGGCAGGCAGAAGTCGGCGGCGAACTCCTCCTTGGCGTCGACCACGACGGACTCGGCCGCGCCGCAGTCGATGGCCCGCTTCTGGATGACGTCCATGTCCTCGCCGCCCTGGCCGAGGTCGACCGCGACGGCGATCACCTCGGCGTTCATCTTCTCGGCGAGGTACGGGATGGCGACGGAGGTGTCGAGGCCGCCGGAATATGCGAGAACTACTCTCTCGGTCATGGTGGTTTCTCCGATTCGGTGACTGATGGTGGCGCGAAGGGCCCGCGGTCAAGCGGGCTAGCTTCGTCGGTCGGCCACCTTCAGCAGCGACTGCGCGACGCCGGCGCCGCCCTGCGGGTCGCGGGCGATGACGAGGACGGTGTCGTCCCCGGCCACGCAGCCGAGGATCGACTCCCAGTCGGCGTGGTCGATCGCCGAGGCGAGGAACTGGGCCGCGCCGGGCGGGGTCTTCACGATGACCAGGTTCGCGCTGGCCTCGGCCGAGACCAGGAGCTCCTCGGCGATGCGGTGGAGCCTGGCGGCCGGCGTCTCGCCGGTGCCGAGCCTGGCCAGCGGGATGCGGCCGCCGCCCTCGCCGGGCAGCGCGTACACCAGGGAACCGTCCTCTGCACGCAACTTGAGCGCCCCCAGCTCGTCGAGGTCGCGCGAGAGCGTCGCCTGGGTGACCTCGACGCCGCTCTCGGCCAGCAGTTTGGCCAGCTCGGGCTGCGAGCGGACCGCCTGCCGCTGGAGCAGCTCGGTGATCTTCGCCTGGCGGGCGACCTTGGTCATCGGGATGGTCATGTCAGTTGTTCACCAGCCAGTGCAGCAGCGCCTTCTGGGCGTGCAGCCGGTTCTCCGCCTGGTCCCACACGGCGCTCTTCGGGCCGTCGAGCACGTCGGCGGTGATCTCGTAGCCCCGGTAGGCGGGCAGGCAGTGCAGCACGATCGCGTCGCCCGCGGCGTGGGCCAGCAGTTCGGCGTTGACCTGGAAGGGCATGAGCGCGGCGACGCGCTCCTCCTTGCCGTCCTGGCCCATGGAGACCCAGGTGTCGGTGGCGATCACGTGCGCGCCCCGGACTGCGGCGGCCGGGTCGCTCAGCGAGACCACCGAGCCGCCGGTCCGGGCGGCGATGGCGGCGGCCCGGTCGAGGATGACGGCGTCCGGCTGGTAGCCGTTCGGGGCGCCGACACGTACGTGCATGCCGGCGGTGGCGCCGCCCAGCAGGTAGGAGTGGGCCATGTTGTTGGCGCCGTCGCCGACGTAGGTGAGGGTCAGGCCCTTCGTGGTGCCGAAGCGCTCACGGACGGTCTGCAGGTCGGCGAGGATCTGGCAGGGGTGGTACTCGTCGGTCAGCGCGTTGACGACCGGGACCGTGGTGCCCTCGGCCATCGCCTCGATGCGCTCCTGGCCCGCGGTGCGCCAGACGATGGCGGCGCACTGGCGCTCCAGGACGCGGGCGCTGTCCTCGATGGGCTCGCCGCGGCCCATCTGGGAGGCGCCGCCGTCGATGACCAGTGGCAGGCCGCCCAGCTCGCCGACGCCGACGGCGAAGGAGACGCGGGTCCTGGTCGAGGGCTTGTCGAACAGGACGGCGACGGTCTTGGGCCCCTCGAAGGGGCGGTAGCCGTAACGGTCCTTCTTCATCGCGGCGGCCAGTTCCAGCACCTCGGCCTGTTCGGCCGGGCTCAGGTCGTCGTCCTTGAGGAAGTGTCGCGTGGTCATGGTGCGGCCTCGGTGAGGATCTTGGGGAAGGCGTCCACGAAGGACTGCACCTCGGAGTCGGTGACCACCAGCGGGGGCGCGAGCCGTACCGCGTCGGGCTGCAGGGCGTTGATCAGGAACCCCGCGTCGGCGGCGGCCTGCTGCACGGCGGCCGAGACGTCGGAGGTGAGGACGGCGCCCAGCCACAGGCCGCGGCCGCGCACGCCCTTCAGCAGCGGGTGCTCGATCCCCTCCAGGCCGGTGCGCAGCTGCACGGCGACCTTCTGCACGTGTTCGAGATCCACGTTCTCCAGTACGGCCAGCGCCGCCGCGCACGAGACCGGGTTGCCACCGAACGTCGAGCCGTGGTCGCCCTTGGCGAACAGCGTGCCGGCCTCGCCGAAGCCGACGCAGGCGCCGATCGGCAGCCCGCCGCCCAGGCCCTTGGCCAGCGTGAGGATGTCGGGGACGACGCCGTCGGCCTGGTGGGCGAACCAGTGGCCGGTGCGTCCGATCGCCGACTGGATCTCGTCGGCGACCATGAGCGCGCCGGTGGAGTCGCAGATCTCCCTGACGGCCTGGAAGTAGCCGTCCGGCGGCGGGACGACGCCGGCCTCACCCTGGGTGGGCTCCAGGAAGACCGCGACGCACTCGCCGCCGACCTCCTCGCGCAGGGCCTCGGCGTCGCCGTAGGGGACGAACCTGACCTCGACCGGGAACGGGCCGAACTGGTCGCGGATGGCCTTCTTGCCGGTCAGCGACAGGGAGCCGATGGTGCGGCCGTGGAAACCGTTCTCGGCGGCGACGAAGTAGCGGCGGCCTTCGCGCCGGCCGTACTTGAGCGCGAGCTTGTACGCGGCCTCGTTGGCCTCGGTGCCGGAGTTGGCCAGGAAGATCTTGGCCGGTTCCTTGAGCAGGCCGAGCAGCTTCTCGGCGAGCAGGACCTCGGGCTCGTGCACGAACAGGTTGGAGGTGTGGGCCAGCGTGGCCACCTGCCGGGAGACCGCCTCGACCAGCGCGGGGTGGGCGTGGCCGAGCGAGCTGACCGCGATGCCGCCGATGAAGTCGAGGTAGCGCCTGCCGTCGACGTCCCACACCGCGCTGCCCTCGCCGCGGACCAGGGCGACCGGCGGGGTGCCGTAGTTCGGCATGAACGACTTCTCGAACCTCTCGAACAGGCTCATCAGGGCATCACCATGGTTCCGATTCCTTCGTCGGTGAAGATCTCTAGCAGCAGGGAGTGCGGGACGCGGCCGTCGAGGACGTGGGCGTGGTTGACGCCGCCCTGGACCGCGGTCAGGCAGGCGCCCATCTTGGGCACCATGCCGCTGGACAGGGTGGGCATCAGCTCTTCGAGTTCGGCGGCCTTGAGCTTGCCGATGACGTCGCTGTCGTCGGGCCAGTTGGCGTACAGGCCTTCGACGTCGGTCAGGACGATGAGCTTCTCGGCCTTGAGCGCCACGGCCAGCGCGGCGGCGGCGGTGTCGGCGTTGACGTTGTAGATCTGGCCGTCCTCGCCGCGGGCGATGCTGGAGACGACCGGGATGCGGCCGTCGTCTATGAGCGTGCGCAGGGCGCCGGGGTCGACGTGGACGATCTCGCCGACCTGGCCGATGTCGAGCTTCTCGCCGTCGACGATGGCGTGCTTGCGCTCGGCGGTGAACAGGTTGGCGTCCTCGCCCGACAGCCCGACGGCGAACGGGCCGTGCCGGTTGACCAGGCCGACGACCTCGCGGTTGACCTGGCCGACCAGGACCATCCTGACGACCTCCATGGCCTCGGGCGAGGTCACGCGCAGCCCGGCGGTGAAGGTCGACTCGATCCCGTGCAGGTCGAGCGCCTTGCTGATCTGCGGGCCGCCGCCGTGGACGACGACCGGCTTGAGACCGGCGTAGCGCAGGAAGACGATGTCCTCGGCGAATCCCGCCTTGAGCGACTCTTCGGTCATGGCGTTGCCACCGTACTTGATGACGACGGTGGCGCCCTGGAAGCGGGCCAGCCAGGGCAGCGCCTCGAT
Source organism: Nonomuraea sp. NPDC059023 (assembly GCF_042740095.1). Lineage (NCBI taxonomy): Bacteria > Bacillati > Actinomycetota > Actinomycetes > Streptosporangiales > Streptosporangiaceae > Nonomuraea > Nonomuraea sp. NPDC059023. Next base: position 12,324 of record NZ_JBHYIO010000082.1, read on the forward strand.
CAGCGTGGCCGCTTTCGTGAGCGCGGAGGCCGACCTCATGAGGAGTAGGCCGAGTTCTCGTGGACGTAGTCCGCGGTCAGGTCGGTGGTGTGGATGGTGGCCGAGTTGGTGCCCGCCGACAGGTCGATGGTGATGGTGACGTCGCGGGGGCGCATGTCGACCTTGTCGCGGTCGTCGCCGACGGCGCCGCCCCGGCAGATCCACACGCCGTTGATGGCGACGTTGAGGCGCTCGGGCTCGAAGACGGCGTCGGTGGTGCCGACCGCGGCCAGGACGCGGCCCCAGTTGGGGTCCTCGCCGTGGATGGCGCACTTGAGGAGGTTGGAGCGGGCGACGGTCCGGCCGACCTTGACCGCGTCGTCCTCGGAGGCGGCGCCGACCACCTCGATGGCGATCGCCTTGGAGGCGCCCTCGGCGTCCACGAGCAGCTGCCTGGCCAGGTCCGCGCAGACCTCGGTGACCTTCTCCTCGAACTCCGCCAGCGCCGGCTTCACCCCGGCGGCGCCGGAGGCGAGCAGGAGCACGGTGTCGTTGGTCGACATGCAGCCGTCGGCGTCGAGCCGGTCGAAGGTCTTCGCGGTGGCCTTGCGCAGGACCGCGTCGAGCTCCTCGCTGGTCAGGTCGGCGTCGGTGGTCAGCACGACGAGCATGGTGGCCAGGGCCGGGGCGAGCATCCCGGCGCCCTTGGCCATGCCGCCGACCATGTAGCCCTCGCCGCGCTTGAAGGAGATCTTCGAGACGGTGTCGGTCGTCCTGATGGCGTCGGCGGCGGCCAGGCCGCCGTCGCGGGAGAGCTGCTCGGCGGCCGTCTCGACGCCGCCGAGCAGTGCGTCCATGGGCAGCCGCTCGCCGATCAGGCCGGTCGAGCAGACCGCGATCTCGCCCGCGGAGTCCTGGAGCGAGGCGGCCACCTGCTCCGCGGTGGCGTGGGTGTCCTGGAATCCCTCGGGGCCGGTGCAGGCGTTGGCGCCGCCGGAGTTGAGCACGACCGCCCGGACCCGGCCGCCGCGCAGGACCTGCTGCGACCAGAGCACGGGGGCGGCCTTCACGCGGTTGGCGGTGAAGACGCCCGCGGCGGCGCGCGAGGGTCCTTCGTTGACGACGAGGGCCAGGTCGCGGTTGCCGCTGGCCTTGATGCCCGCGGCGATACCTGCGGCCTTGAAGCCGAGCGGGGCGGTCACACTCATGGAGCAACTCCTGTCAGGGGGAGGCCGAGCTCTTCCGGCAGGCCGAGGGCGAGGTTGACGCTCTGGATCGCGCCTCCGGCGGTGCCCTTGGTGAGGTTGTCGATGGCGATGACGGCGATCAGGCGCCCGGCGCGCTCGTCGAGCGTCACCTGCAGGGCGGCGGTGTTGGCGCCGTAGGTCATCGCGGTGGCGGGCCAGGCGCCCTCCGGCAGCAGGCTCACGAACGGTTCGGTGGCGTACGCCTCGTGGTAGGCGTCGCGCAGTGCCTTCTTGGTCAGCCCGGGTACGGCGGGAGCCGTACAGGTGGCCAGGATGCCGCGGCTCATCGGGGCCAGCGTCGGGGTGAAGGAGACCCGGACCCCGGTTCCGGCGACGGCGCCGAGAGTCTGCTCCATTTCGGGGGTGTGCCGGTGGCCGCCGCCGACGCCGTAGGCGCTGACCGAGCCCATGACCTCGCTGCCGAGCAGGTTCGCCTTGAGCGACTTGCCGGCGCCGCTGGTGCCGGAGGCGGCGACCACGACGACGTCGGGTTCGGCCAGACCGGCGGCGAAGGCGGGGAACAGGGCGAGGGTCACGGCGGTCGGGTAGCAGCCGGGTACGGCGATGCGCCGGGCGCCCTTGAGCACCTCGCGCTGGCCGGGCAGCTCCGGCAGCCCGTACGGCCAGCTTCCCGCGTGGGCGCCGCCGTAGAACTCCCGCCACGCGGCGGGGTCGGTGAGCCGGTGGTCGGCGCCGCAGTCGACGACAATGGTGTCGGGCCCGAGTCCGGCGGCGACGGCGGCCGAATGGCCATGCGGCAGGGCCAGGAAGACGACGTCGTGGCCGGCGAGGGTCTGGGGGCTGGTCTCCTCGATGACCCGGCCGGCGAGCTGGGGCAGGTGCGGCTGGTGGGCGCCGAGCGTGGTGCCCGCGCTGGCGGCCGCGGTGAGCGCGCCGATCCGCAGCTTGGGGTGGCCGAGCAGCAGGCGGAGCAGCTCTCCGCCGGCGTAGCCGCTGGCACCGGCGATCGCCGCCCTCATCGAACCTCCTGCATGTTCATGCACTGTAACTCATGTTCTTGCTTAGAAAGATGATGCACAACAGAGGATGAACATGCAAGTGAGACCGCCCTTACCGTCCACATGGTGAGATCGGACAAATCACCCATTTGATGCATAACTACTCACAGAACAAGGCTCTAGCGTCACGTACCTACTGGTCGGTACTGTGATTTATCCGGATCGCCGAGCCACGCGGGAGTTCTGCGCATGACCATCAGCCACGCCCAGGTCCAGGCCCAGCTCACCGGCCCCGGCCAGCTCTTCGAGACCGAGGAGATCGGCGACACGGGCGTCCGTACGTGGAAGCACGCGCCCGGTCACTTCAGGGCGCTGCTGGAGATGAGCCGCTTCCACGGGGAGAAGGTGTTCCTCGTCTACGAGGACGAGCACATCACCTTCGAGGAACACTTCCGCCGCGCCGCCACGCTCGCCAACCGGCTCGTCACCGACTACGGCGTGGCCAAGGGCGACCGGGTGGCCATCGCCATGCGCAACTACCCGGAATGGGTGGTCTCCTTCTCGGCGGCGCTGGCCGCCGGGGCGATAGCCGTACCCCTGAACGCGTGGTGGACCGAGCAGGAGCTCGCCTACGGCGTGAAGGACTCCGGCGCGAAGGTGCTCATCGCCGACGGCGAGCGCGCGGTACGGCTGGCGGGCACGGGCGTCCCGCTGATCGTCACCCGCGGCCAGGCGCCCGCGGGCGCGCGCTCCTTCGACGAGGTCATGGGCGAGGTCGCCGCCGGCGTCACGCTGCCCGCCGTCGAGCTGGCCCCCGAGGACCCGGCCACGATCTTCTACACCTCCGGCACGACCGGGCGGCCCAAGGGCGCGCTCGGCAGTCACCGCAACCTGGGCCAGTCGCCGATGACCGTCGCCTACGGGCTGCTGCGCGCGGTCGCGCTGGCCGGGAAGGACATCGGCGCCGCGGCGGGCGTGCGCAGGGTGACGCTGCTGACGGTGCCGCTGTTCCACGTGACGGGATGCTTCTCCGCGCTGACCACGACCATGTTCACCGGCGGCGGCCTCGTGCTCATGTACAAGTGGGACGCCGGGCAGGCCCTGCAGCTCATCGAGCGCGAGAAGGTCACCGCGATGATCGGCGTACCGACCAACGCGTGGCAGCTGATGTCCCACGCCGACTTCGGCAAGCGCGACCTGTCCTCGCTGACCACGCTCGGCTACGGCGGCGCCCCCGCCCCGCCCAAGCTGCTGGAGCGCATCAACGAGAACATGCCCGAGCGCTCGGCCTCCAACGGCTACGGCATGACCGAGACCACCGCGCTGGCCGTCGGCAACGGCGGCCCCGACTACCAGGCCAGGCCCGACAGCATCGGCCTGCCCTCCGCGGTCGTGGACGTCAGGGTCGTCGACCCGATGGGCCAGGTGCTGGCCGCGGGCGAGGTCGGCGAGCTGTGCGTACGCGGGCCCAACGTCATCATGGGCTACTGGAACAAGCCGCAGGCCACCGCCGAGACCTTCGTCGGCGGCTGGCTCCACACCGGCGACCTGGCCAGGATCGACGAGGAGGGCTTCGTCTACATCGTCGACCGGGCCAAGGACATGGTCATCAGGGGCGGGGAGAACGTCTACTGCGCCGAGGTCGAGTCCGCGCTCTTCGAGCACCCGGCCGTGGACGACGCGGCGGTCATCGGCGTGCCCCACGACGAGCTGGGCGAGGAGGTCGGCGCCGTGCTGCGTCTCAGGCCGGGCACCGCGACCACCGCCGAGGAGGTCCGCTCGTTCCTGGCCGAGCGCATCGCCAAGTTCAAGATCCCGGCCCACTTCTGGTTCCGCGACGACGAACTGCCCCGCAACCCCGGCGGCAAGATCCTCAAGACGCACCTGCGGCGCGAGGTCCTAGGCGGGTAGCAGGCGTACCTCCGCCTGCGGGAGCTTGTCCCACCAGTGGGCGTAGCGGCGGTAGACGGCGGGGTCGCGGGCGGCCAGGAACTTCACCAGCGACCGGGCCTCGGCCGCCAGTCCCGCCCAATCCCGCTCGGACAGCGGCCGGAAGGCGCTCGCCTCGATGCCGCCGCCGGCGGGCCGCCAGACTCCGGCGACCTGCCCGTCGACCAGCAGGGTGGGCAGGACGTCGCCGTTCTGGCGGGTGACCAGGCGCCGGAGATCCGGCGGGATCACCCGGCTGCGGTCGGCGTAGGCCAGCAGGACGCTGTCCCACATGGGCAGCAGCCTGGGCGGCGCCGGGGTGTCCTCCTCCGGGATGGGGCCGTCCGGCACGTCGTACAGGAGGGTGCCGTCCGGTCCTTCGAGCTGGGCGAAGCCGGTCACCGCCTCGCGCAGCACCGGCCTGGTCAGCAGGCTGAACTGGGCGATGTCGGCCACCGACGCCGGTCCGAACGCCTCCAGATAGCGGTGGACCAGGTGGCGTACCGACTCCTGCCGCTCGTCATGGCCCCTCCGCGGCAGGCGGGTCACGGTGAAGGCGCCCCGCGCGCCGAACGACCAGGGGCCGCCGGTCGGGACGTGGTGCAGCGGCGCGAACGTGCGCAGCGCCCACCACATGCGCGGCTGGTGCGCGCCCAGCCGCTCGCGGATCAGCTCCTCGATCTCGGCCTTGGTTCGCGGCCCGGCCGCGAACTCCAGCAGGTGGGGCAGCAACGCGTCGGCGTCGGCGACGCTCAGCCCCGCCCCGGTGAAGCGCCGGTCCCCCAGGCGGGCCGCGCGCAGGCTCGCCACCATCGCGTTGTGGAAGGCCGGGTAGTCGCCGGCGTGGACGGCGTGCAGGGTGATGCGCATCAGCGTGGACTTGACCACCTCATGGGTGGCGAAGGCGGCGTCGAGATCCGCCGGGTCGAACCCCTCCAGCCTGTTCCACAGCGCCAGGTACGGCGAGGCCGCCTCCTGGGCCTGCAGCGCGACGACCCGGCGCACTCCCTCGGCCGCGGGCAGGCGTTCACGCCGCAGGAGCAGTTGCCGGGCCAGCGTCGCCCGGTTCAGGCGTCTCATCGTCAGCCGCACGCCCCGCAGCCTACGACGCTCAGCCGCCGGCGTGCTCGGCGACCGCGCGCGTGGGCGGCACGACCGTGGGCAGGCGCGGGCCGTCGAAGTAGCCGGGCTTGTGCGTGCGCAGCAGCGCCTGCCCGCTGCGCTCCCACAGGAAGCCGGGCCGGCCCAGCAGCCCGGCGAACAGCTCCCCGGCCTTGGCGTGGTCGCGCTCGGCCAGGCGGACGATCGGCACCGGTGAGACCGCGTCACCCTTGAGGTAGGAGGTCACCAGGTCACGGCCCTCGCGCCGGACGACCAGGCCGGGCCGGTCGAAGATCTCGGCCAGCCGGGCGAACTCGGCGTAGTAGCCCAGGCCGTCGGTCTCGTCGAAGATCAGGGCGACGCTCCCGGCCCGCGACACGTGCTCGGGGATCTCCGCGTTGACCCGCCCGCCGAGCCGTTCGGCCTGGTAGCCGAGATAGCCCCGCATCTTCTCCGCCACCTCCGTGCCCGCCACCACGACCTGGTCGGAGCCGAAGTAGGCGATGAAGCAGCGGCGCTGCTCGGCCTGCGTACGCCGGGCCGCGGCCAGCAGGCCGGGATTGCGGTAGGCGGCGGCCGGATTCTCCAGCGCCACGTGCGCGGCCGCCGCGATCAGCCGCTCGCGCGCCTGCGCGGTGTGCACCGACGGGGTGGCGCTGATCAGCCGGTCGCGGCCGAGCGGGATGAGCCTGCCGACCACGAACATGCCCTCGGCCAGCGGCGCGAACGCCTCCTCGCCCAGGTTGGACAGCGTGCGGTAGGTCAGCTCGTCCACGTGGTTGAACAGGATGAGCGCCGGGCCGTCGAACCCGGTCACCTCGAAGACGCCCTCGACCACGTCCTTCCAGCTGAGCAGCAGTTCGCGGTCGGCCGCGTCGAGGCCCGGGTGCTCCTCCACGAACCGGTCGACGACCGTGCCGCCGCCGCCGAGCTCGTGCTGGTGCACGAAGTAGTCGACCGGCAGGAAGGCGTTCGCCTCGTCCTGCGGCTGCCCGCCGGCGTAGAAGCGGTCGAGCACGGCGGTCAGCTCGCGCTGGAACCTGCCGGACGTCGCGTAGTGCACCAGCTCGGGCTTGAGCTCCCGCGCGCGGGCCAGCAGATCCATCGACTCACTCCTCGTGTTCGCTTGATTGCAAAGAGACAGTAACGAGGCGGACGGCGCCGCGGGCCGCTTTCCCGATTTCTCCCGAGAAGTCGCCGCAGGTCAGGGGGTGCATAGCCGCCTCCATTACCTGGCGCGTAATCGCACCGGCTATGCCCCCGATGACACGGTTCGTGTGTCGGAAACAACCGCCATCGGAAACCACCGTGAGGAGAACCGAGATGACCGCCGTACCCGTCACCGCAGACCGGACCAGGTTCCTGCGCACCGTGCTCGTCGCCGACGCCCTCGTCACCGGCGCCAACGGCCTGGCCTACCTGGTCGCCGCGCCGCTGCTCAGCGATCTCCTGGGTCCCGGCTCGGGGATGCTGCGGGCGCTCGGCGCCTTCTTGCTCGCGTACGGCGCCGCCGTGGCCGTCCTGGGCACCCGGCGCGAGATCAGCCTCGGCGGCACCAAGGCCGTCGTCGCCATCAACATCGCCTGGACGCTGGCCAGCGTGGCCGCCGTGGTGTTCGGGCTGGTGGAGTTCACCACGATCGGTGCCGTGTGGGCCATCGCCCAGGCGCTGGTGGTCGGCCTGCTGGCCGAACTGCAGATCATGGGCCTGCGCAAGGCCCGCCGCTAATCCGGGAGAGGAAGAGACATCATGGAAAACCTGGTCGAGCGTTATGTGGCCGCCTGGAACGAGACCGACGCCGATGCCCGCGCCAAGGCCGTCGCCGGGCTGTGGGCCGAGGACGGCGCCTACCCCGACCCGCTGGCCGCCGTCACCGGCCATGAGGCGATCGCCGCGGTGATCGCCGGGGCGCAGGGGATGTTCCCCGGCATGGTCTTCACCCCGGGCGAGGTGTTCGAGACCCACCACAACGTGGCCCGCTTCACCTGGCACCTCGGCGCGCCCGGCGGTGAGCCGATCGTGGTCGGGTTCGACGTGGCGGAGCTGGCCGAGGACGGCAGGATCCAGCGGGTCCTGGGCTTCCTCGACAAGGTCCCCGCCTGAGC
>NZ_JBHYIO010000083.1:0-17334 GCF_042740095.1 Nonomuraea sp. NPDC059023
CAGCGTCTGGGCGTACGTCGACGACCTTCGGCTCAGGCATCGCCCACCCCGACGACGCCCAGGTCGAACTCGCCAGAGCGGACACCCGCAGTGAAGGCGTCCCATTCCTGTTGCGTGAAGCTGAGGATGTCGCCGTTGTCGTCCTTGCCGTCCCGGAGTTGCCACGTCCAGCCGTTCTCCTCACACGGCTCCTTGATCAACACGCAAGCGCTATTGCCATTACACAGAGTGCTCTTGCGCCATCCCTGCGTGTCCATCAGTGATCTCCCTCGCGGTTGGTGGTGTTGTTCAAGGCCCGAGCCACAGCCAAAGCGCCACGTACGACCCGGACGCAGTCGGTCTCCTCGTCTTGGCATTCGGTGCAGAACGCGAGTTCAGGCGCGGCGGCATAGTTCGGATCTTGCGGATGAGCGACCGCGATCCGGGCAGCCTCCTCCAGCCAGGAGGCGAGAGGCTCAGCCAGCAGCGGACTGGCCAGGGCGATCCATGCCGCGTCCGCTTTGGCCCCGGCACACATGTGTGGCCAGATCGCAGCCTCAAGGCTCACGTTGATCTCTGCGACTGAACCGCCGTCTGCGGTGATCTCGATCCGCCTGCTGTAGTCAGGCTGCTCTTCGAGGTCGCCAGGCTTCCAGCGGCCAGGTGTGGTGCCATCGGCTGTCTGCCGAAGCGTCCTGGCTGCCTGCTTCAGCTCGTCGGCGATGGTCTTGGTGTCAGCCATGGTCGCCTCGCTCCGTGTCGGCGTGGAGCGTCCAGCGCGAGCCGCGCCCGAATCGGTCAGCCAGGATGCGGGTCTTGCGGACGCCTTGGGCGTGCACGTACTGGGGAGTCACGGACAGCACCGTCAGGTAGCGGACGTCGTCTCCGTCCCGGTACGCCCACACCTGGCCAGGAGCGGGAGCGGGCTTGGTCGTGGCGCTCATGGGGCGAACACCTCCGACTCGGCAGGTTCGACGACCTGGATGTGGGTCAGGTTGATGCCGCCAGACCGGCCTTCGACCGACACCACGGCAGCACCGTGGCCGAGCGTCCACGCCGGAGTCCGGGTGCGGGTGACCAACGGCTCGTCGTCTCGGGTCCCGGGCCACGCCAGGACGGGCGTACCGACCGGGTGGACGGCGTTCCAGGCGGTGGCGTCGTCGCGGTACCAGAACCACGGCTTGGACGCCTTCTCCGGGGAGGACACGTGCCTGCGAGGGCTGCTGGACCGGCAGAGGCCCGTGTCATGGGGTGGAAGCCCGCACACGTCCCCGTGCTCGCTCACCGCCCCGCACTCACCTACAGCGCTCATCGGGTAATCACCTCGCCGCCGTGCTTCGCAGCGGGTTCGGCATCAGGCGTCCAGTCGTCCTCGACGGGCTGGATCAGCCCTGCCTGCTCCAGCCGAGTCCTCAGCCAGCCTTCGACCTGGCCAGTGGTGTGCAGCCAGATCTCCTCTCCTCGGTAGCGGATCGGCGATCCTGGGATCTTGCCGTCCTCGATGTCGTCGAGCAGAGCAACCGCAAGGTCGGCAGCGCTCGTGATCTTCGTGTCAGCCATGGGTGTCTCCTTCAGGTAGGGAGGGAGCGGCGATCTTGGGGTCGGGTGGTCCTGGGTTAGCCAGAGCGGCGGCGAGCGCGGCACGGAGCCGATCAATCTCCGCGAGCAGGTCAAGCGCCTCGTACCGGACCATCCCGCGCAGAGGCTCGAAGTTGGGGCACAGGACTTCTCCGATGAGCGCCTGGTTGACGTCCTTCTCCGCCCGGTCGATTAGCCAGGCGCGCCCGGATTCGGCGCAGATCTCCACCTCGATGTCGCGTTCGCCGGCGTGGCGGCGGATGAGCGCGATGCGGTGGGAGTCGGTGAGCAGGTCGCGGGGATCCAAGGCCATGTCTGTGGTCATCCGCGCTCCCCATGCTCGAAGCGAGCCGAGCGGGCAGCCACGTAGGCGTGCTCCAGATACTCGGCGTACGGAGCCTTGGGCAGCGGGATCGCCTCAGTCAGATCGCCGCGAGGCTGCTTGGAGGACGCCCGGCAGGCTGGTACCAGGAGGGCGCCGTGGCGGCACAGCATCGTCTTGAACTCGTCGTCCTCAACGTCAGGCAGGATGCCGCAGGCAGGGGCGATGAAGTGAAAGCCGAACAGCGGGCCGGTGAAGGCGCAGTGTCCGCCGCAGCCGGCTCCGATGATGGGCTGCTGGCCGCGGAGCGGGGTGCCGATGGCTCGTGATCGGCGGATGCTCAGGTGGCCGAACGGCATCTCGCCCGTGGGGATGTCTCCGAGGATGAGCATGTTCGTCATGCAGAAGGCATCCTCACGGCCTAAACCATGGGCAGGGTGGACTGCGTCGAGAAGGAGCGGGATGTCGAGCCGATCCATCGGCCCTTTGACCTCGACCCACCAGCGGAGTTCGGTCAGGTAGAAGTCCGGCAAGTACGGGCGGCGCTTCGGGCCCACGAGGTAACCCTGGGGCTCGTACTCCCACCGGATGCCGAGCGTGTCGAAGAAGACGGCCCACCTGGCTTCGAGGCGGGAGCGGAAGCGACATCCCTTGTAGGTGGTGTCGATTGCCTGGATAGTCATGCAGACCGCTCCAGCGCGCTCGTCGGGGTCCACGACTTCTGCTCGTCGAAGCCGATGATGGTTTCGGTCCACGGCCAGGCGCCGCCAGCGCGGAGCCGTTCCGGCCAGGTACGTTCGTCCCGGTCTCCGCGCCAGGACTCGACATCCACGGTGCGGATCACGTTGGCGTCCTTGACGTCCTTGACGTCGGCCTTGCGGATTCCGTACCCCATTTCGGGCCAGCCGAGCAGGGCTGAGGAGCCGCGGGGGCGCAGGTCCCGACGTCCGCCAGAGCCGAGCGCGTGGCCGGCGTGGGCTTCGAGCAGGACGCAGGCGCCACGGGCGCGGATCATGTTCAGGGCTGCGAGGACCGGCGCGACCTCGTCATCGCTGTTCAGCGCACGCGGAGCGAGCCGGTAGAGCGGGCCGAGGAACACCACGTCCGGCTGGATGAGCGCGACGCGCCGCATCAGCCAGGAAAGGTCCCGGTCGTTGGCCAGGTCCAGCCCCTGCGGGCGGATCTCCAGCCACAGGTTCGTCTCCTCGATCGAACGGCCCTGCAGCCTGGCCTGCGTCACCATGGGGCGCAGCTTGCGCCGCACCTGCGTGGGTGTGTTCTCGCAGTCCAGGATCAGCACGCGCTTGGCCGGGATGGTTCCGTGGTTGAACGGGTGGATGCCCGCAGCGATGGTCACGGCCAACTGCCGGAAGAGGGTGGATTTCCCGAGTCCTTCCGTGCCCGTGAGGATCAGCCGGTCACCTCGCTCCAGCAGACCCGGGACGATCCAGTCGTACTCGTCGTCGGCGACGTCGAGGAACTGCCCGACCGTCTGGGTGTCGATGTCGTCCTCGCCCATCTCGAAGTCGCGGACCTCTTCGAGTTCGCGCAGCGCCGCCTCGGTGAGACCGTGCGCGTCGCCGGACTCCATCGCCCAGTGCGTGATTCGGCGCCCAGCGGCGATCAGGCGGCGGCGGACAGCGAGCCCGCGAACGATCGCCGTGTAGTGGCTCACGTTGGCCGGCGTCGGGCAGGCGGCCATCACAGTGTGCAAGTAGCTGCCTCCGCCCGCCTTGTCCAGCAAACCGGAGTCCATGAGCTGGCCAAGCACCACCGTGGCGTCTACCGGCCTGCCGTCGCGGACGATCGTCAGGACCGCCTCATGGATCACCTTGTGGGCGCCGCGGTAGAAGTCTCCGGTTGAGATCGAGGCCAGGCATTTCTCCACCGCCGCCTGCGACAGCAGCATGGCGCCGAGGACGGACATCTCGGCGTCGATGTCGTGCGGGTCGAGCTGCGCTTCGTCGATCATTCTCGCTCCATCCATCGGTTACGGGGGCTTGTGGTGGGTGGCGTCGCGGGTCGGCCGCGGGGTCCGGCCCGCGTGTTGCCGTTGCGCCGTTCCTGCTCGTCCTTGAGTTGGCCGAGAACGAACTGGATGCTGGCGCCGGAGATCGGCTTCTGTTCGCGGCCGAGTCGGTCGATCACGATGGCCAGTCGGTCGCGGCTGATGCCGTTGCCAAGCACGCCGAGCAGCACCTGGCGGATGGCGATGAACTTCTGGGCGGTCTCGTAGCGCTCGAAGAACTTCGTCGTGAGGTCCTGCGCTTGCTGCTCTCGCTCTTCCAACTCGGCCTTGGTCGCCCTCTTGCGTTTTGGCTTCGAGGAGTCGCCGGAGGTGCTATCACGCGTGTGCGCGCTGGTGTTGTTCTCTCCCGTAGGGAGAGAACAACCTTCGGACGGTTCTACGGACGGTTCGTCGGAAGTGGACTTCCGGCCGTTCGACGCTGTACTTCCGGCCGGAACCTCACTGCCGCCCGGAAGCCCACTTCCGGGCGCAGGTTCGTCACCAGCGATTTCGTCCTCGGATACGCCAGACTTCCGGCCGGAAGTGGGCTTCCCCCCGGAAGTAGACTTCCGGCCGCTCTTCTCCTTGCGACGCTCCATCGCCACGTCCCACACCACCGGCCGTCTGTCCTCCCGGAGATGCGCAACAAGGCTCTGGTCGCCGCGCCGGATCAGCCCCAGTTCCTCCAACCGGGTCAGGTCCGTCCGTGCCTGCCGGCCCGACTTGCGGGCGTACTCCGCCAGCGTCGCCTGCTCCGGATACGCACCGCGGCCATGCTCGTCGGCATGATTCGCCAGCCCCATCAGCACGCCGAGAGCTTGAGCCGGTACGTCTGGAGCATCCTCCAGGGCCCACACCATCGCTTGCGTGCTCATGTAGGTCGGCCATCCGTTCGTCGTCGCCAAGGGGTTCAGAGACTCGAAAGGGATAGCTGATCTTCGGAGTGACGCCACTTCAGTCCCCCTGATCACTCAGTTGTTCGAGTCCAACGATAGCCCACATCTTCATGTGGGGCCAACGTTTCCATGTGGGCACATTGACATGTGGACCCCACATGCTAAGGTGGCCACATCAGTGGTGTGATGATGGAGAGGTGACCGACCCCATGGCTGCCCTCGACGCTGCGTACGCCCGAGTTCAGCAAGCGGAGAAGCTTGCCGAAGAGATCGTCAACGGTGCCTGGCTGGACTTCGGCCGGGCCATCCGTGAAGCTCGCGATCAGGGCACCAAGCAGGCCGACATCGCCAGGCACTTCGATCGTGAACCTGAACACATCCGTCGCATTCAGGAAGACGCTGACGTCGTCGACGGCAGGAAGCCGGCGCCCGCCCGTAAGACCCGCCCAGCGGCCCAGGTCGAACTGCTCAACCAGCTGATCCGCAGCAGCGGCATCATCTACGTCTTCGACCCCACCCAAGAACGCGACTCGGAGCTGCTCAGGCAGATCACCGGGAACTTGTCCTCCGAAGCCCAGGGCTCCTGACATCTTCACGACGCCTCCCCGGGCCATTCGCGTGCCGCGTTCGGCAGGTGCCCGACGTGCCAGGCAGGGATTAGCCACGCGCCCGCCGCCTCTGGCCCGAAGGCACCGCAGGGTTGGCATAGAGAAGCGGGAGGCGTGGATTCGGCGCGTCCAAATATGTGATCGCTGCGAGAAAGCGGCTCGGATCCTCCTGGAGCAGTCCGATACCGGTATTGCATGGGTTGCACAACAGGCCGCGAATCCTGCCAGAGGCGTGACAGTGGTCTACGTACAGGCGACCTTTCGACACGTCGGCACTCGCCCGACCGCAAATAGCACAGCGGCCGTCCTGGGCGGCGAGAAGCGCGTCGTACTCTCCCTCGGTTAGGCCGAAGTAGCGCCAGAGCCCACCCCGGCGATTCGCCTCCCTTACGCGCTGCGGGTTGGCCTTCTGCCAGGTGAGCGTGTCCGCGCGCTCGCAGGAGCGGCACCTCGACCGCGAGTATCCGTTTGTGCGCCTGCCGAAATCCCGCTCTCGGTCTTTCGTTATGCCGCACTTGGGGCATCGCTTGAGCTGCGTATCGGTTCGAGCCCGCAAACTCTCGGCTATCTTCTGCTTCTGCCCCTCTGGCATCGAAGCGCCCCGTATCGGCAAAGATCCTCGTCTCGTCCTGAAGGTGATGGCGGGTCCGGCCGCACATGCGGTCTGCGAGGTTGCTCACGACGCCTCCTTGCGGACGCCCTTGGGCTTCTCGTTCGGGTCGTCGATGTCGTCCCAGGCCAGCGGCGGCAGCCAGCCGTTGCGGTCTGCCATAGACCGGGCCAGCTTCGCGCCGTGAGACGGCGGCGCCGGCGTCATCGACAGAAGCTCGTACAGGTCACGGACGGCTCGGGCGGTGCCGGCGAACACCTTCGGCTTGCCTAGTACGGCGTGGAAGTTGTTCACAGTCCGGCCCAGACGCCGGGCCTGCTCGGTCAGCGAGTAGCCCAGTGCGGCCAAGGCTTGGATGCGGCGCCGTGTGCCCATGGCGCCGACCGCCGATCTGGCGGGCAGCAGGTCAAGGTTGAATGACACCGCCAGCAGCGCCTGGGCGTTGACCACGTACAGGCCGCGGCTATGTCTGCCCGCCATGAGGTCGAGCACGCAGTCGTGGGAGACGCCGGCGAGGTCGGCGATGGTGGTCTTGGCGAGGCCGTGACGCATCAGTTCGGCCACGTGGGCACGGACCGGCTCGACGTCTGTGTAGGTTTCCCACTGGCCGTAGGCGATCAGCCGGGTGCGGTTGGCGTCGTACCGGCTTTTCGCGGCCTTGCAGGGTGTGCAGCGGCATTTGTAGGCGCTGTAGCGGCGGCACGTGCCGTGCCTGACCGTGCTCACGTTGCGCTCCTCTCGCAGACGCCGACCATGAGCAGCAGCTCGGCTGCTTCGCGGGCGTGGACGGTGTGGTCCGGGTGAGGGCACGGCCGGCAGGCGCACCACGCCTTGCGGTGGCGGCGGCAGCGGGTCAGCCACCGGCAGTCGTGCCGTTCGAGGCTCCACCCGATGACGAAGCCCTGCGTCCGGGCACGCTCCTGCGGCGTGATGTCTCGCGGCGGAGGGACGGTCCGCAGTTTGGTGTCCGTGCCCTGCCTGACGCCTGCCTTGCGGGCGCGGTCGTTGGCGACCATGGCGTTGTGGGTCAGCCACTCGGCGTCGTGGCCGCGCGCCGGCGTCGTGTACGTCATCAGGAGACCTCCGCCCTTGCGCGGGCGGTGGCCTTCAGCCAGGTGCGGCGCTTGATGGCCCGCTCCTCCTCGCCGAGTCCGCCCCAGACGCCGTTGTGGTGGTTCAGCTGGAAGGCGGTCTCCCGGCAGGCCAAGAGGGCCGGGCAGCCGCGGCAGATGGCCTTCGCCTTCGGCTCGCGTACGTCGCGCTCGGGCTGCCGCTCCCCCTCGGGGCCGAAGAAGAGCACGAGCTTCTCGCCGCGGCATCGCGCGTCCTCCTGCCAAGACCAGTTAGGCATCAGCTCTCCTCCGTTCCGATGTGTTCCGGATCAGTCCGGGCTGCTCCGGACAGGCCGACCGCGGTACGGGCTGCCTGAGCCATCACTGCGGCCCGAGCCCGTACAGGAGCAGGAGCAGACACGTCAGCAGCAGCCCGGTCCAGGCACGGGATGTGGGCGGCGATACGGGAGAGAGCGGGCGACAGGTCAGGTCGCATCGGTCACCTCCGAAGCGGGAGTCGCGGTGTCCTGTACGAGAGGAGCCGGCGGGCGTTCACGACACCCAGGCGCGTGCTCCTCCCGGGTGAATCCGTCGAACTCCGCGACGACGCAGCAGTACGGGATCATGCGACCTCCTCGGCGTGAAGGACGGCGCGGAGGCGGGCACCGATGAAGTGCCCGACCGGCGGGCTGACCGCGTTGCCGAACCCATCCACCTGGTCGCGGGCGGAACCCCAGACCTTGAAGGTGCCTTCATGGCCGGGGAAGCCGACGTTGAAGCCGCAGCCTTCGCCTACCTCGTAGGAGGTCATCATGCGGAGGGAGCAGTCCTCGATCGTCAGGTCTGCGAGGGCCTCGCGCCACTCTGCGTGCAGGAGCGCCGTTGTGTCGTGGGCGGTGATCGTTCCGAGCGGGTCGCACATGGGGTGCGGAGCGGTCTTGCCGTTCTCCTTGTACCAGCCGGAGAAGAGCAGGCCGGGAATCTGGTCGGACGTGACGGTGGGCATCGCCTCTGCGTGCGTCGTCGGGGTGGTGTTCTTCCGGAACGGCAGAACGCCAGCAGAGAGCAGCGCCAGGGTCTCCGAGCCGCCCTGCGTGGGGAGCGCCTCGTCAACGCCGCGGGCCGCGCCCTGGAAGTTGTCCACAGCGGCGAGCAGGACGGCCTTCTCGTGCGTGCTCGTGACCGTGTCCATCGGCTGGGTGATGTGCTTGCCGTCGCCGTTGTGCCGGTGGGCGACCATCACCTGCCCGGTCACCACGGCTGCCGGGGGCGTGAACAGTGCCTGGGTGTTGGTCGCGGTCTGGGACGGCATCGGCTCGGCCAAGGTGCGGGTCCGGCAGTCGGAGCCGGGTCGCTCGAAGGTGTTGCCGGCGGCGGCGATGAGCGCGCCGGTGGAGAGAATCGCGGTCTCCTGCTGGCTGGTCTGCGTCACGAGCGGCTGCCATGGGTGGCGTTCGGACCCGCGCTCCGCTTTGGCCGGCATGAGCACGGCGGGGAAGTCGGCGAACCGCTGCCTGCACCGCTCGGCGCGGGCCATCGTGGAGGGCGCGAGCGGGCTGAGCACGGTCGCCCCGGTCGCCTTGTCCGTGAACTCGCGCAGCGGCCTGTCACCAATCCGGGTGCCGAGGTTGGACAGGTCGAGGGCGTTGATCGACGGCGCGAACGGCGGAATCACGATGCCCCGGCAGGACGGGCACCGGTACTCGTACTGCTTGCCGTAGCGGACGCTGCCCGTGGGCGGGATTCCCGTCTTCCACGTCCAGACGGCTTGCACGATGGTGCCGCAGCCAGAGCACCACGACTCCGGCCGATGGTCGAGGTCCGGGGTGGGCAGGCGCTCGTCCCAGAAGATCGCGTAGAAGCGGTCACGGGACTGCGGGACGCCGAAGAACATGCTGTTGAGGTACAGAATGCGGTGCTTGTAGCCCAGGATGCCGAATTGCTTGAGCCACCACCGGTAGGTGGAACCGTCGCCGTACTTCTTGCCTTGGACGGCGGGACCCCACGACGTAAGTTCCGTGGTGCACTCGACCAGGATCATCCGCGGGTGATGCTGCGCCGCGTAGTGCAGGACACAGTTCGCCGTCGCCCGGTCGCGTTCTGATCTGGTGACGCGCTCTTCGAACTCAGGATCGTCGTCGAGGTCGAACAACGACAGGCGTTGCTCATACGCCTTCTTCGTATTGGCCTGCGAATGGTTCACGCAGTTGTGGACCAAGACTCCGTCGACCACGTAGGTGTGGTCCTCGTCGACGGTCATGTTGTAGACCATGACCGTCTTGCCCGGGGTGACGACGCCGGCGGTCTTCCCCCACCTGAACCCATCGCGGTCGCGGTGCTTCGGCCTGCGCTCCCGGACCAGGTGGGCGGTCACGGTCCAGCGGGGTCGCTGCCGCACCGTACGGCCCTCGATCACCGCCTCGGCCCTGGGCTCCTGGTAGTGGATCGTGGCGTAGTAGCCGAGCGAGGTCAGCAGAAGACGCATCCCGACCGTGAGCTGCTTCGAAACCGACATGGACTGGACGCGCAGGCCATCTCTGCTCACGTACCCATCGGCGGACAGGTAGCCGTCCACGAAGGCGCGGCGGATCGACTCGGGCGCGAACAACAGCCACGTCGGCAGGCGCTTGCCCGTGGCGCCGTGGCCGAAGTTGTCGGCCAGGAAGTCGGCGAGGCCACGGCGGTTGACGTGGAAGGTATCGGTAGTCCGCTGCCGCGTGCGGTTCCACGGAAGGTCGGTTCGCGCCTCCAGTTCCTCAGCGAGCGCGTCGCTCTCAGCGTGACTGGCACAGATCGTCACGCGAGACCACACATCTCCGCGCTCGGGTCGACGCATCAACCACCCGTCACCGATCCACCGGCCAAGCACCCAGGCCACGTCAGCGGTGACAACGCCCATCCCGTCGATCACGGGAAGGACACCGCTGTCGTCCACGAGGATCGGGCTGGCCACCCAGTGTCCGGCGAGGGAATCGGCTCGGACCTCGCCGGGCTCGCCGAGCACGGGAAGCGCACGCCTCTTGGCGTCGGCCTGGCTGCACGTCCGGGAGCAGAATAGGCGCGCGGTGGCGGCCTTGAACTGCGGGGCCGGGGCACCACATTCGAGGCATCGCGCGCCGTCGAGGGGTTGGTACTTCCGCCGGGGTTGGTAGGCCCGTGTGGCCTGGGCGGCGATGAACGGGTGGTCGGGGGTGCAGGTGATCGCGGTGGTCGCGTTGACGGTGACCGTGGGCCGCTCGACGGCAGACGTGTGGGTGACGGGCCGCCATCGCGATCGATGGGTCCACACCTCGTCGCCGACGTTCACGTTCTCGATCGGGACGAGGCCGCGGCGCGTCAGCACAAGCGATCCGGCAGCGAAGCAGCTCACACCGGCGACAAGAAGGTCAGCGGGAGGTAGATCCCGGGCCGAGTGGTAGTCGGACGACTCCGGGTCGACCAGGTCCGCGATCCAGTGCTCGGCGTGCGGGTGGTTGGCCTCGTGGACCTCGACCTTGTAGGCGTTGTGGTTCGCCGCCATGATCGTGGTGAACCCGGCCAGCTCGATGCCCTGCGTCAGCCCGCCGAAGCCGGAGAACAAATCGACGGCGATGAGCTCGTCGTGACGGAACCGGCGCCGGCGTACCGCGGGGCGATGTGTCGCAACGCGACCTGGTTGCGTTCGGCGGCGACTCACGGCCTCTCACCTCGCTCCATGCCCTTCAGCTCGGCATGCAGATACATCCGCTCGTCGGCCTGCAGGTACGGCAGCCGGGCGTAGGCCATCTGCAACTCCCGCACCACCTCCGGGTCCATGGGAGGCAGTGGACACCGGAGGTCGCGCCTGTGCTTCAGCCGCTGGATCCCGAGGAGGATGAGGCCGATCAGGCAGGCGCCGGCGAAGACGCCGCCGATGACGGCGAGGATGCGCTCAACCACGGCGGTCCCTCCTGCGCATCTCGGAGTCCCAGTCGCAGGCCATGCCGTCCAGATCCTCGTCAGGGCATACACCACGGCGGAGCATCTGCTGGTCGGCCTCGTAGGCGAGGGCGTCACGGACGGTGCGCTCCACCCGGTCGGGTCCGCGGCCAGGGCGGGACTTGCGGGTACGGCGCCACATCCAGACCACGCCAGCGCCGACGGCGAGGATCGCGGCGATGGCGGGCCAGATCAGCCAGGTGCCTCGGGTGGCCTCGTGGACGAACTCGGCGACGTCGTTCAAGGGTTCACCGCCTCACCGGCTGGCAGACCGAGAGCAGCCCACAAGTCCTTCACGAAGACGAACCGGTGGCCGTCTTCGTTTGTCCAGGCCCTCACCCGAGCGATGGCCGCGAGCTTGGCGGCGGCGCGGTCGAGCTCAGCGCGGAGCCGTACCGCCTCGGCCAGGGCGCTGGCTTCTGACTCCTCGGCCTTCTGGGTCAGCCCCTGACAGATCTCGATGAGCTGCGCCTGGTACTCCACTGCGGAGAGGACCTTTCCTCCGCCCTCGGCGCACTCGCGCGTTTCGGGATCGAAGCCTGCAACGCACTCGGTGCGGCTCTCGTCGTTGTGGTACCAGCGCTGCCGGTTCGCTTCCAGTTCGGCCTTGAGACGGTCCACCTCGGTCTCCACAGCCCGCATCCGGGTCGCCACGAGGGAGACGTCGGCGACGATGCCTTCTCCCGCGCCGTCAGAGTCTTCGGTGCCGAGAGCTTCGTCGAGGACCTGCTGGATCTCCAGGTACAAGCCGGGACGGAAGGCGATCTTCAACTCGGCGTTGAGGCGGTCCACCTCGGAGAGGAGGTCCAGGACGTCCTTGCGGGCGGACGCGAACAGCAGCACTGTGTCGGGCGGGAACTCGCCTAGCTCGGAGTACAGGTACTCCCAGGGGGCGGGTTCTCCGGCGTGGTTGATGGTCTTCGGCTCATGGAGGCGGAGGGCTGTGATCCAGCGGTGGCCGTTGTGGCACTGGGCCGGGTCGCCGCAGTCGCAGGAGTCCCACTCTGGCTCGTACGGCCCTTTGATGGCCTTCTCCACACGCTCGCGGATCTCGGCCAGGCGCTCGGCGGTCAGCGGCTCGCTCACTGGACCTCACCGCCCACCGTCACAGCCTGAGCAGCCTCGTGAGCCTCTACGGCGGCGTAGTACTCGGAGAGCTTGACCCGCTCCCACAGGGAGGCATCGACCTCGGACTCGGAGATCTCACGGCTCCACGTGGCGTACAGGGCGCCGCCGAGCTCTGCCAGGCCGCAGACGAGTCGGGCAAGGCTGACGAAGCATTCTGCGGGCATGCCCGGCATGGAGGCGCGCGGGTCAGGCTGAGGGAGCTCCTTGAGACGAGCGCTGATCGCCTTGCCCCGCTTCGTGGCGAGCTTCGGCATGAGGTGGCCCGTTCGGCTGTCGACGCGCCACCCGTCAGGGATGTCATCGCCGTTGTCCTCGATGCCGAAGACCTCGCCGGTGACGTTGTAGGTCCAGACGGTGCGCTTCCCAAGGCCGTGCTCGTCCAGGAACGCCTTCATCTGGTCGGCCCACTCCTCGCGAGCCCTCGCCGCGAACCCCCACGCGGCGAGCACGTCCGGGTGGGTGCTGCGGTAGACGACCTTGTCGCTCATGGCGTCCACACCTCCTGCTCTGGCTGAGCGGATTGCCTTGGCGGGTTGAGATAGGCGAGCGCCTCACAGATGCCGGGAGCCTGCTCGTCGGCGCTCTCCTGGGACGAGGCGACGATGAGTGCCCACGGCTTGTCGTCGTGGACGTACTCGGCGACGCCGTACCCGGCCTCGGCCAACGTCCGGGTGTACCTGGCGAGGTGCTGGCCCTGCGCTGTCCGGACTGCCTGGCCGGGCATCGTCCGCCACAAGTCGTTGGGCTCGCACACCACGATCAGGTGATCTCCCGAGTCGACCGGGCGGCGCAGCGCGAACCCGAAGTCAGCGTCACCCTCCGCCGCGTGGCCCGCTGCTTCGAGTGCAGCGGCGATCTGCTCGTGCATCTCCTTGAAGGGGACAGCGCGTGCCGGGATGACGCCGAGCTGCTCCAGCTTCTCGATCACCTTGCGAGTGGTGGCCTCGGCCTCGTTGGGCTTGAGCCGGATGAGCCAGGAACCGTCATCGCCCATGGACTGTCGGGGACCAGGACCCTCATCGGCGATGAACCGCGTCATGGCCCAGTTGTTGATCTCGACCGCGATGTGGCGGTGGATTTCCTCGCGAGTCAGCGTGCTCACGATCCACCGCCTGTCTCTGCGGCCTCATCGGCGGCGAGGAAGCGGGCGTTGTCCGGATACAGATCCCGGTACCTGTCGGGAACCGTGCCCTGGTGCATCAGGTTCGTCGTGGTCGCGCGGCGGCCGTCGAAGAACTCGATGTGGAAGCGGCTCCCGCCGAAGCCTCGGAAGCGGAGCTGTCCCGTCTCCTCGCAGATCAAGTAGTGCTCGCCGTCCACGACGACACGCTTGGCGGGGTCGTCGCCGTCTCGGTAGCCGCCGGGACCCCAGAACCTGTCACGGAGTTCCTCGCTGATCACTGGGCACGCTCCTGTCCTGCCTGAGCGTCCTCAGCGATGAACTCCTCGGCGATCTTGTCGACAGCCTGCGGGTCGATCCCGTACTCAGCCAGCACCTCGCGCAGTGTCGGGCCCAGCGCCTCCCGCTGCTTCAGATCGGTCCACAACCGGCGCGCGACCTCGTCGGCCACCTCCGTCCCGGCCCGCTTCTTCAGCGACCACAGGACGTACGTGAGGCCGTAGAAGACGTCGAACGCCTCCTGCGCCTGGGCGGCGGCCTCGCCAGACTCGTGCCGCCACAGCCAGAAGTTGATCTGCGCGGTGACGGCGTACGCGGCGCTCATCGCCTCAGCGGAGGCTTCGGCCTCGCTCTTCGGGTACGGGGCGATCGAGTCGAGAGTGCTCATCGGCCAGCCTCCGTCTCTGCGTGAGCGGCCTCAGCAAGATCCGCCAGAGCCGCGAGGTGCGCAGCGATCTCCCGCGCCTCATCGGGCAGCAGGAAGCCATCCAGGACGAGCCGGGCGGCGACCATCGTCCCGCCCAGTCCGAGCCTGTCGCCGCCGGGCAATTCCAGCTCGGCATCGGCAGGGCGCTTCAAGGTGATCGGCGCGGTCTCGCCCTCGACGACGACCGCCGTGAAGTGGCGAACGTGCTCCCCGCCCTCGATGTCCGCCGGGTCGGGCTCCCACCTGGAGGTCGTCAGGCTCAGAACGTCGCCCTCAGCCGTCACCCACAGCGCGGCGCGCAGGCTCTCCCGCCACCCGTGCACGCCCCACGCAGCGGCGGCCGCGACCTTCTCGGGGGTGATCTCGCTCATCGGGCGATCTCCTCGTGGGCGTCGATGACGGCCTGGCACGCGTCGATCTCCGAACGGAGTTCGGTAACGCGGTCGCGGCCGTAGTCGTCGTCGCGGCCCTCGTACATCTCCAGGTATTCGGTGTTCCGCTTGAGCCAGCCTGCGGCGGCCTCGCGGACGGCGTCGTGGGTCGCCCACGTCTCGTCGAGGATCGGCTGTGTGCCGTCGGTGATGCAGTCCCCGACGTAGCCGTAGACGGAGACGATGTTGAGGAAGGCGTCCCGGTCGTAGACGGCGGCCTTGTAGAAGACCGAGACGCGCTTGCGGCCGAGCTCGTCCACGATGTGCGACCACATGGCGTGCTCGGAACCTTCCCGCTTCCAGCCAGGCGGCAGGGTGGCGTGGCGGAACAGCGGGTCGCCGTCGACCTTGTCGCCGAACGTGAAGCCGAGCGTGGTCAGTTCGTCTTCGCTGCCGTGATTGAGCCTGGACGGCAGGACGCTGGAGTTGACGAACTCTCGCTGGCCCTGCATTTCCATCCGCTCGATCGCGGTGCCGGAGCCGCCTGCGCCCATCGACTCGGCGAGAAGCAGCAGTGGGTTGATCCTGCTGGTGTTGTAGGGGCTGCTCATCGGGGACTCCCGGGGTAGGGGTGGCGGAAGGGGACGATCTCGTCGCTCACCGGCAGCAAAGCCAGCGGAACGCTGCGGCGGCGGACGAAGGACTCAGCGACAGCGGGCACGATCACGGCCAGGCCGGACCAGCCGGTGTAGGAGCCGTGACGGCGGTGTCTGCCGTGGTGGCGGGCGAATGGCGCAGCAGGCAGAGCCAATAAGTGGCGCCCGGTCACGACTCCATGCCTCTCGTACCGTCGGGCCCCTCGTGAGCGGTCTCGATCCGTTCCAGCAGGACCGCTGCCGTGTTGTGGCCTACAGGTACGGCCTCAGGAGACTGCTTGTCCTTCGGGTTGCAGCGGTCGCCGTTCTCCATGCGCTCCCGGCCGGCGTGCGTCCATGTGCCGTCGCCGCGCTGGACGACAGGCTGACCGCAGGTGCGGCAGGTGATTTCTTCGGTGACGGCGAGCGGCGGCAGGTCGGCCGACGACTCCACGTCTCGAACCGCCTGCCGGAACTCGGCGATGTACGTCTTGGCGTCCGCGATCTTCGCCTGGAGGGTGTTCACTTCCTCCTGCCAGGCGGCTATGTCGTTCGCGGCTCGCTGGATCTCCGGCTCGGCGACTCGACGGAACGCCTCGACGACAGCGGGCCGGTAGGCGAGACGCGAATCGAAAACGCTGAGGTTGCTCATCGGTTCTCCTGGTGCTGGCGTGGTCTTGGAATGCCATGCACGCCCCCGAGCGCGCACGGAAGATCGGAGTGCTACTCCTCGTCGCCCTCAAGGGCGGACGAGAAGGCGTCGTTACTGGGGAGGTCCCCGAGAGGCCAGGACGCGGCAAGCGCGACCGGGTAGTAGTCCCCACTGTCGTTGCGGCTGGCGAAGCGCCCCCTGGTGTGCGGCACCTTCTGAAATCCCTCGTAGGCCTCGAATGCCCCGGCATCGAGATCGATGACATAGCCCCACTCGGCGAAGAGGGAGTCGGCGGGAAAGTCAGAAGCATCGAGGATCGCGCCCGCTTGAAGCATGCGGCCCGGATCCCCCTGGGTTTCGCGCAGAAGGACGTACCAATCACGCGGGTCCCGATCGGAGACGCGCAGGTCGGCGAACTCCGCGAGGCGCTTGACGTCCTCTTCCGTTGGGGCCGACTTGTCATCAACGACACGGAGGGCCCTGACGCTCTCGCGGAGGCTGGAGATGGCCTCGGCGTCACCCGAGCCGGCAGTCGCGAGGCGCAGCCAGGTTAGGACGTCAACTCCTAGGCCGCCTGGGTAGCTGTCGCAGTGGTTGTAGGTGGTCTTCTCGATGCCGTCCACCACGAAGGTGACGAAGCCTCTTGAGCCCATTGAAATCTCCGTTGGCTGAAGTGGTCTTGGGGAGCCGCTGGTCGCCCCGTCCCCCATGAGTCGGGGCGACCAGCGGAAGATCAGGAAGCGGTGAAGTGGATGACGAGAGTGGTCACAGCCCAAACGGCGACCCCGATGACGACCACGGCGATGACCGCGCAGAAGACGAACCAGGCTTTGAAGAAGCGGTCGTTCATGGCTGCTCCACGGGGATGTCGAGGTCTGATGGGACGCCGTCGGTGATGAGCCACTTGCCGTCCGGGGACGGGTAGGCCAGCACGCGGCCGAGCAGTTTGACCGGCACGTTCAGCGGGTCGATCCCGGTGTGGACGAGGTAGCCGAGCTGGTAGGCCTCGGCTCGGTTCTTCTCGGTCCAGCCGTGGCATCCGGTCGTTCCAGAGCCGCACAAGAGCAGGAGGTTCTCGGCCGTGTTCTCACCACCGCGCCCCCGCGGGACCCGGTGGTGGATTGAGTCCTCATCCCGGGCCACCACGGCGCCGCAGCGGACACACCCCTTGTCCCGGGTCTCCACCAGCGCGCGCAGCTTCGGCGACGGGCCAGAGTCCGGGCGAGGGAACCTCAGGTGCCAGCCGTTGCGGCAGCGCTCCACGTCGATCGGAAGCACGCTGCGCAGCCCAAGCTGCGTCATGCGGTCAAGGCGCCGGCGGGCCTCGGCCTCGTTGGCGAAGGTCTCCCTGCTGCAGCACGGGCGGACGCGGGTCTTCATCGGCCACGCCCAGGGGTGTCGTACATGGCCTTGGCGTTGACGTTCAAAGACCTCATGAGTTCGACCTGGGCCTTGACCTGCCAGGCGTAATCGGTCGCGTTCTGTCGCTCCACCCGGGCCGCACGCAGCGCCCAGTACTCGTCAGGGACACGGTCGGCGAACCACTGCTCCTGAGCCTTCTGAGACACCTGCCCGGCCCGCTTGCCGATCTCGGGGCACTCCGGGTCCAGAAGCAGAGGCGCCCGCGCGGTCATGTAGTTGTACTCGGCCTGAAGCTCGGCTTCGCGCGCACGCTTCACCGCGAGCTGCGACAGCCCAAGCTCGTTGTTGAG